>DAOWJS010000098.1 GCA_030640255.1 Dehalococcoidales bacterium
ATCCCCTTTATCCCCTTCCCCTTATCAAGGGGAAGGGGAAGGAATAGAAAAGAGGGGCTACGCCCCTCTTAAACACCCCTAGTGCTGAGCTATCCTTCAAAGGAGAGGGGGAAGTCCTTCCTATGGAAGGATTAGAGAGGGGCTTCGCCCCTTCAAACTTCCCTTGGCAAATGACCTTTGTCTATTGGTTGTCTTTTGCCGGGTATTTCCCTATAATGAAGCCTATATTATGAAAGTGGTGTCAATCGTAGGCATGACCGGCTCGGGCAAATCGGAGATAGCCGGGGTATTTGAGAAAAGTGGCTTTATTCGAATAAGATTCGGCGATATAACTGATGAAGAAATAAAGAAGAGAGGCTTAGAATTAGCGGAGAAGAATGAGCGCTACATTAGAGAACTCCTCAGACAAGAATATGGGATGCCGGCTTATGCTAAACTGAATCTACCCCGAATTGATTCGGCGCGGAAACATTCGGATGTAGTAGTTGATGGCCTTTATTCCTGGGAGGAATATACCTTTCTGAAAGATTATTATGGAAAAGACTTTTATGTAGTGGCAGTTTGGGCGTCGCCGAAAACAAGGTATGCTCGGCTGAGCAGTAGATTAAACCGACGCTTGACCGTGGAAGAGGCGTCCAGTCGGGATAGGGCAGAACTAGAGAATATTAATAAGGGTGGACCTATTGCTATGGCGGACTTCACCATCATAAATGAGTCTTCCCTGGAAAATTTAAAAAAGGAAGCCAGAAAGATTATAGCTGGATTAAGATGAAGAAGGCGACCCGACCAGACATTGATGAGTATTTTCTGAAAATAGCCTCAGTGGTAGCCGAGCGCTCAACCTGTCGCCGGCACCACGTAGGGGCAGTGGCGGTAAGGAATAAACACATACTGGCTACGGGCTACAATGGCGCCCCTTCCGGGGCTAAAGACTGCCTTGAGCTTGGTTGTCTACGGGATGAACTGAATATTCCATCAGGGGAAAGGCAGGAAATATGCCGAGGCATTCATGCTGAGCAAAATGTAATCATTCAAGCCGCCCTCCACGGCGTCAGCCTTGAGGGGAGCACTATTTATTGTACTCATACGCCGTGTGTCTTGTGTGCCAAGATGCTGGTGAATGCCAGAATAAAGCGGTATATCAGCTTTGGCAAGTATAACGATGATGTGTTTGTTGACTTATTTAAGGAGGCTGGTATAGAGTTTGATATGAAGAAGAAGCCGCCTTCCCGAATAAGCTATCTGGAATGATGCTCTAAATCAATCTATGTTTTCTCTTTGATAGGCTCCGTGGTAGCCTTCGGTTTCCTGGGTTAGTTTGAAGAAAATAATTTGCACAATTCTGGCATTCCTCTGCAGGCGGAATCCTTGGGGGTTATAGACCACCATAAGAGACTGGGAACGGCCGGAGTAGCCGGCGTCCCATACTGCCGTGTCTACCGTGACACCACAACGAAGCAGGCTTGACCTTGGTCTGGCTAGTGCCATAACATTCTTAGGTAGGTGGACAATCTCGTTAAAGGTAACAATATAGGCACCGGGTATCAGGTCAATAAAATCCAGCCCGTCAAACACCAACGGGGCTAAATCAGACACCAGCCTTTGGCGGTTGTTAATGGCTATTTTACCCCCCGACTGGGGCAAGGCTATCTCGCGCAGGGTGAGGTCAATGCCATTAGGTTGAAGCTGTTGTTCAAGGTTAATGTAGCCTTCTATCAGAGGTGGCTCTGGCTGTAGTAACCGGCGAATATCCTGCTGGGATAAGATGACCGCCATGGTATCAAGCATTTTACCATATGGTTATTGTAAAAGATAAATAAGTGCTCTATAATAATTTAAACCAATTTCAGGCTTGATAAATAGAAATTAGTAATCTGGTTGAAGGAGGGAAGGGTAAATTATGACCATAAAAGTAGTTACCGATAGCAGTGCTGACCTGCCCGCCCAGTTGGTTGAGGAACTGGGGATTACCGTAGTGCCTCTGTATGTGCGCTTTGGGGAAGAGGTCTACCGTGACCGGGTGGACATCAGCGAAGACGAATTTTACCAGAGGTTATTACGTGACCCTATTCATCCCAGCACCACCCAGCCAACTCCGCAGGATTTTATCAATGTTTACCAGAAGCTGTCTCAGGAGGCTGACGGGATTATTTCTATTCACATCTCCAGTAAATTGAGCGGCACCTGTAGCTCAGCACTACAGGGCAGGGAACTAATGGAAACGAGGTGTCCTGTTGAGGTGGTTGACTCGCAGACGTTGACCATGAGTCTGGGGATGCTGGCTATTGAGGCGGCTAACATGGCTAGGTCGGGGAAAAGTTTACCGCAGGTGGTGGAAGAGGTAAAACGGATTATTCCTAGCCTCCATTTACTCGGTCTCCTTGATACCCTCAAGTACCTGGCTCTAGGAGGGCGTATTGGTAAGGCAAAGGCACTATTAGGCTCAGTATTGAATGTGAAACCGGTGCTAACACTGAAGGATGGAGAAGTGATGCCGGCTGGCCAAGCCCGCACCCGGGCTAAAGGTATAGACCGGTTATTGGACTTTGTAAAAAATGCCAAAGAAATTCAGGATTTAGCTGTTGTGTATAACACCACACCTGATGAAGCGAAAAGCCTGGCTGAGCGCATAAGTCCCATATTTCCTAAAGAGCGGATCAGGTTTGCCAGGCTGGGACCCATGCTGGGGGTGCACTGCGGGCCAAATATTTTATTTGTCGCTCTTAGGGAAAAAGGACCAATGTAGCGCCCGATGGTAAGGAAGGCAGAGGAAGAACAGGTTCTTTACGTCTACCTCTCTCCAATAGGTTAAAGCCACTTTTGGTGGTACGCTAATGCACTCGTCCGCACTGGGGATAATCCTCTGGAAATTTGTCTAGCTTCTCTACTTGGTGCATTAAGTGATTTGCTTATTGAGTTATTGTCCATGTCTTTACATCCAGTCCATATGCCCTAACTTTATTGTGAAGGGTCACTCTAGAAATGCCCAGTATCCTAGCCGCTTGGCTATAGTTACCCCGGGTTCGAGTCAGGACATTCAGAATATGGTTTTTCTCCACCTCCTCAAGCATTTGCCCTCTGTTCACCTCCTTATAGATTGAAATGTGCCTATGGGAATCGGGGTAAAAGAGCGGCAGGCAATTCAGCTTATTCAGGGTTGGTAATTTAAACAAAGGCAGTGTGCAAACTGATATTAGGAAAGTCAACTTGACTAGAGGTAACTATTGCGAATTTGCGGACTCCAATGCTATAATTTGGTGATAATCAGTAGTGGAAAGGCAATATCACAAACCGGGGTAATTCGCGGTAGGGAAAATGTATAACCTCATGCTAAAGATGGGAGGTATTTTGGGGCATGACGCAGATACTGCGGGATAAAGCCGCGGCTACGAAGTTTCAAATGTTGATTGAGATAGCTGCCGCTCAGTTGAATATACAGCAAAAGGACATTGCCAAGAAACTCAATGTTACCCCGCAGGCTATCTCACAATACATGGAGGAATTGATAGGGGATCGCCTAGTAGTCTCAGATGGGCGCTCTAAATACAGTGTAACCATAGATGGTATAAATTGGGTTTTGAAGATATTTAGAGACCTGCAGAGTTATTCTAACTTTGTGAAGAAGACGGTGACAAATATAACAGTTTGCGCTGCTGTGGCGGATTGTAATCTGTCTCAGGGCCAAGAGGTAGGGCTGAAGATGGAAGATGGGCTGCTCCTTGCCACTGATGTCATAGATAGTGAGGCAAAGGGAATAGCGGTTTCTGATGCCAGGAAGGGCGAGGATGTAGGTATCTCTAATATAGAGGGGATAGTGCCGCTTGAGATAGGAGAAGTAACAATCATAAAAATACCTAGTATTCAGAGGGGTGGTTCTAGAAGTGTTGACCTTACTTGGTTGAAGAAGGAAATCAAAGGGAAGAAGCTGATTGGTGCTATAGGCATTGAGGCCTTAATTACATTGAAAAGGATAGGCACTAACCCCCATTATTTTTACGGGGTGAAAGAGGCACTTGTTGAAGCCGCCTACAGCGGACTCCCCTTTCTAGCAGTCTGCGTCGATGATGAAATACCGGGGCTGCTGCAAAGATTGGAGGAGGAACACTTGGATTACCAACTTCTCGACCTGGCAAAGGTCGATTAACTGCAATAAAAAGTAATACCAGCAATTATACTTTGGTAATAGTGATACCGGCATGGCAGTCTCTTTAGGCTCTGTCATGCCAGTTTTTATTTTCTCCAGTATGGCTAACTAATTCTCTCTCCAATTCCCCCCAGATTATCAAAATTCACCCGCTGACCCCTTGACAAGAGTATTATTACTTTCGTATAATCAAGTTGAATTGTTTGATTACAATTAAGTAGACTTGATTTATGCAACTAAATGGCTTGAAAATTCTTCGCTACCGCTCAAAGTGGCGGGGAGAAAGGAGGTCAGGGGTCAGAAATAAGTTTACATAAGGAAGGGTAATCGAAATGTAGCACGAGGCTTTAGCCTCGCCGGGTAATCTTAAGAGGTTGCTCCATGAAAGTGACTAAAGTGAGGAGAAATTGAATGGGTAAACTTAAAAGAAAAGGCATTGTGGGGATTTTGCTCACTACTTTGATGCTCTGCGCCCTGGTGGTGCCGGCAGCGATGCCGACGACGGTGACTGCGGACAGTCCCAGTCCCTTTGCCACTGAGGTTGTTAGCTCCCATGGCCCTTTTGGACCATCGCCATACGACGACCCCTATGCGCTCCTCGGCAAACCGACCACCAAATTTAAAGACCCGTGGAACAGCCCGCCGGACGAGCGGGCAAAGTTGGTGGAAGCAGCCTGGAATGTGGGGCTCAGCGATGAGCCTTTAATCACCACCCTTAACCAAGGCGCTGAAATCACGGTTATGTTTGACCATCAGGTAGAGGATGACCCAGATAATCCTTATGGTATTGACCTGCTAGTTTTTGGTAATTCCTTTTTCACCGGGAGTGGCTTCGTGAGTGATGAGACAGATATGAATACCTGCATGTTAACGTCAGGTGGGTTCTTTGAGAACATAAAGGTCTCCGTCAGCCAGGATGGTGAAAATTGGTATACCTATGAGACCGGCCCTTACGGGGACAACATGTTTCCTACCCAAGCCTACCTGTGGGACCGGGAAAATGTCCAGTGGACAGATATTGAGATGGACTGGACTAAGCCGGTAAATCCTGCTCTTACGCTTGGTGATTTTGCCGGTATCTCCGCTGCCGATGCCATTGATTTGTATGATGGTTCAGCCGGCGGCACCGGCTTTGACCTGGCAGAATCGGGATATGAATGGATTCAATACGTCAGGGTTCAGGGCGTTGAGGGATTTGCTGGCGGTGAGATAGATGGTTTTGCTGATGTCGCCCCCATTTGCCCCGATGTGACCATCGACCTGCGAGCTACCGGTGATGGCCCGACCGACATCATCAATGTCACCGGCTATACTGTTTCGGCCGGTACTGTAACCGAGGACGGCATTGCCGTAGACAAGCAAACGGCAATGGGTGCCTTGGTATGTTACTGCCAGGATAACGGTATCAATATTGAGGTAATAGATTCTGGATGGGGCGCGTATGTATTTCAGATAGGAGATAATGTTGCGGACGAGAACACCTGGATGTATGCCCTTAATGAATCGTTTCCGTGGACACCTGCTGACCAGCAGTCGGTAGTAGATGGCGACAGCTTGCATTGGTGCAACTATACTCTTGGGCTTTATTCACTGCTGCTGGCACTTGATAAGACCGAAATAGCCCCGGGTGATGACATTACCGCCACTGTTGCCTGGACTAACGGTGACGCTGTAACCGAGCCAGCGGTGGGTGCCGAAGTCTATGTCAGCGATACCACAGATGAGTTTGGTAACCCGGTACCACCGGGAACATCTGTTGGCTCTACCAATGCCAGTGGCGAACTGACCTTCACCTGGAACACAGAGGGACGGTTCTGGCCCTATGCTGAGTTCAATGGTAAGTGCAGCATCGGTCAATGGCCAGTGCCAACTTTCACTTGCACCGCAGGCTATCCTGACTGGGATGTGAACGAGGATGGCAGTATTAACATCCTGGATGTAGCTCGGGTGGGCATCCACTGGGGTGAAACCGGCGACCCGGCCTGGATTCGGGAGGATGTTAATAACGATGGCAGCATTGACATTCTGGATGTAGCCGTAATCGGGCTTCACTGGGGTGAGTAGATACAAAAATAAGTAATTAAAAGGAGGCACGAGATGGATAAACTAAGTAAGAGAAAAGGCATCATGAGTGTTCTACTCACGGCATTCATGCTCTGTGCCCTGGTGGTGCCGGCAGCGATGCCAGCGTTGGCTAGTCTGGCAGATGGCACCAGTTGGGAGCAGTTCCACGGCGACGCCGCTCACACCGGTTATTCCGCCTCCACCGCACCGAATAGCAATGTATTAGCGTGGATGAGTGAGGACATCGGTGCCATCCCCGGCTCATCTGTGGCTGTTGCCGAAGGAAAGGTGTTTGTGAATTGTGGTGATTCACTAAAAGCCCTGGATGAAT
>DAOWJS010000013.1 GCA_030640255.1 Dehalococcoidales bacterium
GTAGTCATCTCAGCAACTAGAATATTACCATCTTGCACCCGGTCTATTTGGGATGCGTCCGGTATTATTTTGACCGGCCCTGAGGCTATACCCGGGCTGGCGGCTGCCCCGGAAAGAAGTACCGGGGCTTTGATTTCAGGTTCAGCCTCGGTAGTTCCTTTGATAGTAGTTACCGGACGGGTTTGGACGATAAAGATTTTTTCGTCTTCCTTTGCCCATTCAATGTCCTGGGGGAATTGATAGTGGTCTTCTATCTGTTTTCCCAGCTTGGCTAACTTAGTTATATTATCATCAGTTAATTTCTGCAGAGCCTGATTTGAGGCGGCGACTGGTGCCCAGATATTGGTGTTTCTGTCACTGGCGGTTAGGTTTCTTATTAGTTGGCGGTCTTGCCGGCTCATTTTTTTGGAACTAATCGTTAGTCTTTCTTTATCTACAATGTACAGGTCTGGGTTTACCTCTCCTGAGACGAGGGCTTCACCCAGACCGTATATCGCCTCAATAATAATCTTACCGGTATCACTGGTCACCGGTTCAATAGTAAACATAACCCCAGAAGCTTCAGATTGCACCATTTTTTGGACAGGGACAGCGATACCAACTTTAAGGTGGTCAAAGCCTTGTTGCTGCCTATAGAAAATAGCCCGTGATTCAAAGAGGGATGCCCAGCACCCTTGAACGGCATTAACTACTTCTTCCTCGCCCTGGATATTAAGGAAGGTGCTTTGCTGACCGGCGAAGGAAGCTTCAGGCAGGTCTTCGGCGGTAGCTGAGGAGCGTACCGCAACCAAGCCCCCGCCCATTTCTCTATAAGCCTTTTTAATCTCTTTAGCTAATTCCGGGGGCATAGCGGCGTTTAAGATTAATTGTTTAACCTCGGTAGAGGTTTGTTGAAGCTGTTTGCTATCGCTGACATCTAGCGGCTCTAGCCGATGGCGAATTTTATCGGTGATTTTTGAAGATTGTAGAAAGTCGTAGTAGGCATTAGCGGTTACAATAAAGCCAGAGGGTATGGGTATATTAGCGTTGGTCATTTCGCCTAGATTTGCCCCTTTACCACCGACAGTGGCTATATCCTTTTTGGTGACCTCACTGAACCAAACCACTGTCTTTTGCCCTTTAAGCATAATCGAGTCTCCTTCCTGTGGTCAGGGTTAAGAGTCTTTTCTGGTGATTTAATTATATCATATTAGTTAAAATAAAACCTTGCCACTAAATCTGGTTGACAGTGGCGATTAATGTGGAGTAAAATTGGATACGTTGGCTGAGAAACGGAGGAGGTTTGGTTATGGCCATGATAGAAATGACTATTGACAGCATTCGGGTTAGCCTGATGAATTATCAACGGGTGGTAATTTTGAAGGAGAAGGATGCAGAGCGCTATCTGCCCATCTGGATTGGTCCTGCTGAGGCAGATGCCATAGCCGTAAAATTGCAGGGGGTTACGGTACCGAGGCCTTTAACTCATGACTTGCTACAAACGGTAATTGATACCTTGGGGGCTACTATTAGTTCTATCATCGTTAGCGACCTTAAGAATGATACCTTTTATGCCAAGGTTATCCTTAATGTGGACGGAGGTCAAATGGAGGTTGACTCTCGCCCTAGCGATGCCCTGGCACTGGCAGTAAGGGCTGAGGTGCCTATCTATGCTGAAGAGGCGGTTTTAGATAAGGCGGGCATCCTATTAGACAAGGAGACCGGTAAACCTATCCCCGAAGAAATGGAGACTGGCGGCAAGGGTAAAAAGGTTAGCGAAGAAGAGATGAAAAGGATGTCGGCGTTCCATGATTTCATTAACACCCTTGATTTAGATGACTTTGATAAGCGTAAATCGTGAACGAGGGCTTTGATGGTGACTTTTCCCGGCTATTTAGCCAGAGGTAGGTTTGGTGTAGTTAAGGATTAGAAACATTACCAGACATAGTCATATTCTTTAAGGAGCCCTAGAACTGAGAGATGTAGGGCTTTTTAATGTGTTTAATAACTAAAAAGAGGGGCGAAGCCTATCTTATACCGGGATGAGGGTTGATAAATAGCCTCCAAAGGCAGATTTGACCTGAGAAAGTAGGTTTGATATACTTTTCAGCAATATTGGGAAGGTGGGGGCTGATATGGGTAGGTGGGTAGCCGCTCTCAGGCTGGTAGGTGTTGGTTTTTTTATTGGCGGTTCTATTGCTCTGGGGGTGTTTGCTGGTCATTGGCTTGATAATAGGCTAGATACCAGCCTATTCTGGATAGTCGGATTAATTCTTGGAATTGTGGTTGCTTTTTACGGCGTTTATCGCATGCTTTTGCCCCTTATGGATAATAAGCGAGACAGGGAGAATAGTTAGTGCCTAAGAAGGGCTGCTTGGGTTTTTCCTTCCCGATTATAGTTGGGCTTCTAGTTATTTTTCTGGCTCTTTTTGTCGTTGGTTTTATTGTTGGTCCTATAGGCAGGAGCATGCTGGGTGATTTAGGATTACCTAGCTGGCTTTCTGTTCCCCGACCTGACCCTAGGCTTCCGGCTGAAGTAGTTTTCCGCCCATTTGGCTTTCCTATTACTAATAGTGTTGTTGCCGCCTGGCTTACCATTATTGTCTTGGTAGGGATATCCTATGCGGTTACTCGTAAGGTAAAGCTTATACCATCAAGGCTGCAGGCTTTTTTGGAGTCTATCCTTGGCTGGCTTTATGGCTTTTGCCAGGAGGTGGCTGGTAAGGAAAATGGGCGCCGATTCTTTCCAGTAGTAACTACTATTTTTCTCTTTGTCATAATGAATGCTTGGTTGGGTCTGCTTCCCGGGTTTGGCTCAATATATATTACTGGGGCGGAAGGTGAGCACATACACCTGCTGCGGCCAGCTAATACCGATATTAATGTGCCCCTGGCTATAGCTCTTATGTCCTTTGTTTTTGTTGAGTATTTTGGTATAAGGTCGCTCGGTGGCTTTGGCTACCTGTCAAAATTTGTTAATGTGGGTGCTTTTGGGAGAGGGTTAAAGCAGGTATTTAGCGGTAAGCTCAAGGCTGGCTTGGTTGGCATGTTCACCGGAGTCATTGATATGTTCGTCGGCATGTTAGAGACGCTGAGCGAATTGATTCGTATTGTCAGTTTTACCTTTCGTCTTTTCGGTAATATGACCGCTGGTGAAATACTACTGTTAATAGTGATGTTTCTTGTTCCCTGGGTAGTGGCATTGCCCTTTTATGGTCTGGAGTTGCTCGTCGGCTTTGTTCAGGCTCTCATTTTCGGTGGGCTGACACTGGTGTTTCTTACCCTTGCCGTGGCTCATCATGGAGCAGAGGCGCATTAATATTGGCACCATTTATTAATTGTTGAAAGGGGGATTAAGGGATGACTCCGGAAGTGATGAAGATGTTGGCGATAGGGATGGCGGCTGGTCTGGGAATGTTAGGACCGGCGCTGGCTATCGGGCTTATCGGCTATTCGGCATTACAGGGACTAGCCCGTAACCCTGAAGCTAGGGGACCAATCATGACCAACATGATTCTGGTTACCGCCTTCGCTGAGGCTATCGGGATTTATGTTCTGATTATAGCCATTATCCTGGCTATGATTGTGTAATTGTTAATAAGGGGGGGCTATTATGGGACAAAATGGTATACCTATGTCTATAGCAATTCTCTTTGTAGGTGTGATTTTAGGTGTGATATGTATTACCGGGCTAATAATCGCAGTGACGCTTCTGGCATAATGCATTAGGGGGGCGATAATGGGAGGTCTAGCCAATCTTGGTATCAGCTTACCAACATTAATAGCGCAAATCATAAATTTTGCTATCCTGCTGGGTCTTATGTATCTGGTTGCCTACCGGCCGATAATGAGAATGTTTGACGAGCGCTCACGGAAGATTAAGGAGAGCATGGAGCAGACCGAGTATATTAAGGAGCAGGCAGCCGGGGCTGAGGAAGAGGCTGAGAAGCGAATTGAGGCTGCTAGTAGGGATGGGCAGGAGCTAGTCGCCCGGGCGGTGCGGACCGGGGAAGAGGTCAGGCAGCAGGCACAGCAGGAAGCCAAGCAAGATGCTGAATCCCTTATCAACAGGGCGCGTACCGAGATTCAGCGGGAGCGGGACGAGGCAATTGGTGAGCTGCGCAAGGAGTTTGCCGACTTAACCATACTGGCGGCGGGGAAGGTCATTGACCGCTCGCTGGATAAGGAGGCACACCGCCAGATTATTGATAAGGTGCTGAAAGAGAGCACCACCCTGAAAAAGGGTTAGCTTATTTATTTAAAGGAGATACGGTGGCGAGAAGGTTTTATGCCAAGCGCTATGCCCAGGCTGTGTTTGAGATTGCCCTGGGAAGAAAAGAATTAGATAGGTGGCAGTCTGACCTGAGAACGATTGCCAGCTTGGGCGAGGATGACACCCTCATTGCTTGGCTAGAGAATCCTAAATTTCGTTTTGACGACAAGGTTAGACTACTATCTGAGCAATTGGGTGGCATAAATCCTCTAGCCCTAAATCTGGTTTATCTATTAGTAGCTAGAGGCAGGCTGAGTATGATAGGCGGTATTGCTGATGAGTATCAGCGGCTATTGGATAGCTATCGTGGCATAGAGCTGGCTGAGGTTATTACGGCTGTTCCCCTTGACGATGAAGATAGATTAAGGTTAGGCGAGCGTCTCGGGGCTGTAGTCGGTAAGAAGGTGGTAGTCAAGCTCGAAGTAGATTCCAGCTTAATCGGCGGGTTTATCGCCAGAATTGGTGGTAGGTTACTAGACGGCAGTACCCGTAGTAAATTAGAGGCGTTAAAGAGGGAGTTGGTAAGGAGGTAGGTTAGATGACAATCAGAGGGCAAGATATTGTTTCGGTTATCAAACAGCAGATTGAGCAGTTTGGCTCGGCAGTAACCATGGTGGATGTGGGCACGGTGATTGAGATTGGCGACGGTATTGCCCGGATTCACGGGCTAGCTGCGGCTGGGTATAATGAGCTGCTTCAGTTTCCTAATGAGGTTATGGGGATTACCATGAACCTGGAGGAGGAGAGCGTGGCGGCGGTTATCCTGGGCGATTATAGCGGGATTAAGGAAGGGGATGAGGTGAGGTGCACCGGTCGGATTGCTGAGGTGCCGGTGGGTGAAGTTCTTATTGGCCGGGTAGTTGACGCACTGGGTCGTCCTCTGGATGGCAAAGGGGCAATAAAGACGGAGAAGACTCTACCTATGGAGCGGGTTGCCCCCAATGTTACCCTGCGTAAGCCGGTGGATACCCCGGTGCAAACCGGTATTAAGGCTATAGATAGTATGATTCCTTTAGGTCGGGGACAAAGGGAGCTTATTATTGGTGACCGGTCCACTGGGAAGACGGCTATTGCCCTTGATACCATTATCAATCAGAAGGGTGGTGATTTGACCTGTATCTATGTTGCCATTGGTCAGAAGACTTCCAAGGTGGCGCGGGTGGTAGCCACTCTGGAGGCTCACGGAGCTATGGAGCATACTATTGTTGTTGCCGCTAACGCTGCTGATTCGGTAGCTACGCAGTATCTTGCCCCCTATGCTGGCTGCGCTATGGGCGAGGAATTTATGGAGCAGGGAAAGGATGCTCTGGTTATCTACGATGACCTTTCCAAGCATGCCTGGGCTTACCGCCAGCTTTCGTTACTTTTGCGCCGTCCGCCGGGACGGGAGGCTTACCCTGGTGATGTCTTTTATTTGCATAGTCGCTTGCTGGAGAGAGCAGCTAAGTATACGCCGGAACATGGTGGCGGCTCGCTTACCGCATTACCGATTATTGAAACCCAGGCGGGAGATGTATCGGCTTACATTCCGACTAATGTTATCTCGATTACTGACGGTCAGATTTACCTGGAAACAGACCTCTTTAACGCCGGTCAAAGGCCGGCCTTAAACGTGGGGCTATCAGTATCCCGTGTAGGGAGTGCCGCCCAAACTAAGGCAATGAAGCAGGTAGCCGGTAAACTCAGGCTGGAGCTGGCTCAATATCGGGAACTAGCTGCTTTTGCCCAATTCGGCACTACGGAGCTGGATAAAGCAACCAGAACCCAGCTTGAGCGCGGGCAGCGAATCACTGAAATCCTGAAGCAACCCCAGTATAGTCCGATGCCATTGGAAAAGCAGGTCATGATTTTATATGCGGCCATTAACGGTTATCTTGATGACATACCTTTAGATAAGGTTACCGCTTTTGAGACTAA
>DAOWJS010000083.1 GCA_030640255.1 Dehalococcoidales bacterium
AGATATACAACGAGTGCACCAACTGAAGAAGGGCCGTGAGGAGGTTTTGCAGACCTCTCGGGAGATGGTAGTCCGGGCTAAGAAGTATACTGACGATATCGAGTTTTCACCGATGGATGCCAGCCGAACCGAGCCTGAGTATATCTACCAAATCCTGGAAGCAGTTATTGAGGCTGGAGCCACTACAGTAAATATCCCTGATACCGTAGGTTATGCTATCCCCGGCGAGTTTGGCAGGTTAATAGAGGGAATTTTCCAGAATGTGCCCAATATTAATCAGGCTGTAATTAGTGTTCATTGTCATAATGACCTGGGTTTAGCCGTGGCTAATAGCCTGGAATCACTCAGGCGGGGAGCCAGGCAGGTGGAGTGCACCATTAATGGTATTGGAGAAAGGGCGGGTAACGCCTCGCTTGAGGAGATTGTAATGGCTATTAAAACCCGCCAGGACTTCTTTAACCTGACTACCAATATTAACACCACTCAAATCTATAAAACGAGCCGACTGGTAAGCGAGCTAACCGGTTTTCCGGTTCAACCGAATAAGGCAATTGTTGGCGCCAACGCTTTCGCCCATGAGTCAGGGATTCACCAGGATGGCGTAATCAAGATGCCGATAACCTATGAAATAATGGACCCCAGAACAGTAGGCATACCAGCCAGCAGCTTGGTGCTGGGTAAGCTTAGCGGACGGCATGCCTTTAAGGAAAGGCTGGCGGAGTTAGGCTATAGCCTATCCGACAACGAATTTAACCGAGTCTTCTCATTATTTAAGGAGCTAGCTGATAAAAAGAAGATAGTTGCCGATAGAGATATTGAGTCCCTTATTGCTGAGGAGCAACGCACGGTGTCCGAAACCTATCACCTTGACCGCATTCAGGTATCCTGTGGAGATAGGGGTATTCCCACGGCTGCTGTCAGGCTTATTGCTCCTGATGGTCAGGTTCTGGCTGATGCTGCCCTGGGCACCGGTCCGGTGGATGCCGTGTGTAAGGCTATTAACCGGCTCATCGGGGTTCCTAATGAGCTTACCGAATTTAGTGTTAAATCGGTAACTGAGGGCATTGATGCTATCGGGGAGGTGCTGATTAGGATTGAGAGCGACGGCGTAACCTACACCGGGCGGGGTGCCGATACTGACATAATTGTTGCCAGCGCCAAGGCTTATACCAATGCCCTTAACCGGTTACTGGCGGCTAAAAGAGCGGCCGGGTAGGTTTTTAACTAGGTACTGAGATGTCAATTGAGCTAGAAATGGTTCTTCGCCTCCTGCTGGCGACTGCCCTGGGAGCCATTATTGGCTACCAGCGGGAGAGAGCGGGTAAACCAGCCGGACTCAGAACCCACATCCTTATCTGCGTTGGTGCTGCCATATTTACCATAGCTTCTATTTACGGATTTGGCGCTGCGGATACAGCCCGGGTGGCGGCTGGAGTAGTGGCTGGTATTGGTTTCCTCGGTGCTGGGGCTATCATTCGCGGTGGGGAAGGCATTGTTGCCGGGTTGACTACAGCCGCTACTATATGGATGGTAGCTGGCATAGGTCTCGCCGCTGGTGCTGGTCTATACTTGGTCTCCACCGTTACCGCCATCATCGCCTTGATTGTATTATTTCTCCCTCATCCTATTCGATGAGAGCCTGTTTTAAGCTTGTTTTCTTAATTATCCTGAAGGAAGGGGAACCATATTGACTTTAGCCGAGAAAATACTCGCTGCTCACGCCGACAGGAAAAAGGTAAGCCCGGGCGAATTCATAAATGTCAGGGTAGACCTAATCCTAGCCAATGACGTTACCGCTCCCATTGCTATCCGAGAGTTTCGCCGCCTTGGAGTAGATAAAGTTTTTGACCCCAAAAAGGTGGTAATGGTGCCTGACCACTTCGTGCCTAATAAGGATATTGCCTCTGCGGAGCAGGCTAAGCTGATGCGAGAGTTTGCCCACGAGCAAGGCGTAATCTATTTTGAAGTGGGGCAGATGGGTATTGAGCATGTGCTTTTGCCCGAGCAAGGCTTGGTACTACCCGGAGACGTTGTTATCGGGGCTGATTCACATACCTGTACCTATGGCGCTTTGGGCGCTTTGGCGGCTGGTATGGGGTCAACCGATATCGCGGCGGCAATGACGACCGGTGATATCTGGATGAAGGTACCGCCTACTATCAAGCTGGTTTACCACGGGAGCCTGGGGGAATGGGTAGGGGGTAAGGACTTAATCCTGTATACTATCGGTAACATTGGTGTTGATGGTGCTTTGTATTCAGCAATTGAGTTTGCTGGTGAAGCCATAGGTACTCTATCTATGGACGGGCGATTCACTATGGCTAACATGGCTGTTGAAGCTGGGGCTAAAGCCGGCATTTTCAGGGTGGATAATAAGACGCAACTTTACATAAAGTCCAGAGCGAAACGCCCCTATGCCGTTTATGAACCAGATGGTGATGCCGAATACTCTCAGATTATTGAGTATGATGTTTCTGACATTGAACCTCAGGTGGCTCTGCCTCATTCGCCGGCTAATACCAGACCTATTAGCCAGGTAGGGGGTATAGAAATTAACCAAGCGGTAATTGGTAGCTGCACCAATGGTCGGCTTGATGATTTGCGGCTCGCTGCCCGGATACTGAAAGGGAGAAAGGTTCACCCAGGGGTGCGCTGCATTATTATCCCCGGCTCACAGCGAGTATATCTTGATGCCCTGAGTATAGGGTTAATTGAGACTTTTATTAAAGCGGGCGCGGTGGTTAGCACCCCAACCTGTGGTCCCTGTCTGGGGGGGCATATGGGGGTTCTAGCCGCTGGTGAACGGTGTATCTCCACCACCAACCGCAACTTTGTCGGCAGGATGGGCAGCCCCAAGTCAGAGGTCTATCTGTCTAATCCTGCCGTTGCCGCCGCCAGTGCTGTAATGGGTAGAATTGCCAGCCCGGAAGAAGTTTAGGCTAAATACTAAGGGAGTTTTAGAGGGACGGAGTCCCTCTGTAGAAACTATCTTCCCCTTATTAAGGAAAAGAGGATACAGGGGATAGGGTTATTAAATAAAAACCTGAAAGGGGAAGTTTGAAGGGGCGAAGCCCCTTCAAAGTCTATACTTCCCCCTCTCCTTCCTAAGGAGAGGGGGATTAAGGGGGTGAGGTTCAATAATGAAACCACGCAAAACCTGGCAAGAAAAACTGGCAGATAGTAAAGGTCTGCCCAAAGTCGAAAAAATCACTGATAAAATGAGTAAAAGATGGGGAACAGGTACGGTGGTTATTCCAGCACCAGAGGAAGTAGATGAGATTATGAAAAGAGTTCCTGAAGGTAAACTTATTACCACAAATCAAATTCGGGCGATACTAGCTCAAAAACATGGCGCTACCATAGGTTGTCCGATAACTACTGGAATTTTTGCTTGGATTGCGGCTAATGCCGCTGAGGAAGCGGCAGCAGAAGGGAAGCAAAATATTACTCCATACTGGCGGACATTGAAATCTGGCGGGGAACTCAGTGAAAAGTATCCCGGTGGTGTAGACGCTCAAGCCGCCCGTTTAACAGAAGAAGGGCACATTATTGAGCCAGACAAAGGCAAAAAGCCACCAAGAGTAAAGGATTTTGAGAAGGCTTTGCATGAGCTTTAAATACAAAAGGGTAGGATGACCTAAAAATAGAGGAATCAAAGATGATACACAGCAAAGACATTTGGGATGTAATTCAAGCTAAGATACCAAGGGAGCATTGGGTATCACTAAAGGAGCTATATGAAGTGGTAAAAGAATATGGGAATTTGGATGCCGAGGATTTTGGGCCACAGTCTCCTATCTCAGATATACCTAAATGGAAACGGAATGTCCGCAATGTCCTTCAATATAGAAAGAGTACTGGTGAAATTCTATGGAATAGAGAGGCAAGATATTTGCTACCCCAAACCCTATGAAGGTTCGTGATATAATCAGGATGCTTGAGGATGACGGCTGGTATATTGTTGCCACTCGTGGTAGTCACCGACAATACAAGCATCCTACCAAGCCAGGGCGGGTTACTATCGCCGGTAATCCAAACCACAATGTAGCACCTGGGACGCTAAATAGTATCTTGAAGCAGGCAAAATTAAAGGAGCAGCATAATGCATAAATATTTGGTTATATTTGAAAGGGCTGGTGATAACTATTCTGCTTATTCTCCAGACGTACCGGGATGTATCGCCACTGGAAGAACAAGTGACGAGGTAGAAAAGAACATTAGAGAAGCTATCAGTTTCCATATTAAAGGACTGGTAGAGGATGGTTCACCCATCCCGGAGCCTGCTGCATTTACTGAGTATATAGAGGTCTAAAAAGCAAGCGTTTCATTCCCAAAAGACCGCATATAAGGAGACTACACATGCTAAAGGGCGGGGTTCATAAATACGGGGCTAATGTTGATACCGATGTCATTATTCCGGCTCGTTACTTAAGTGTGTCTGACCCGGCGGAGTTAGCCAAGCACTGTATGGAGGATATAGACCAGGAGTTTGTGTCTAAAGTGCAGCCGGGAGATATAATTATGGCGACGACTAACTTTGGCTGCGGCTCGTCGCGGGAGCACGCCCCCCTGGCGATTAAAGCGTCTGGTATATCCTGCGTAATAGCCAAGAGCTTCGCCCGTATCTTTTTTCGCAATGCCATAAATATCGGATTGCCCGTGCTTGAGTGTGTTGAGGCGGTGGATAACACTGAAGCTGGCGATATTCTGGAGGTTGAATTGTTCAGTGGCACGATAAAGAATGTGACCAATGGCATGACTTTTACTGTCAAGCCTTATCCCGATTTTATGGCTGAGCTTATTTCTGCCGGTGGGCTTATTGAATATACTAAGAAAAGATTAGCCACTAGGAGGCTCTAAGTGCAATTTAATCTGGCGGTTCTACCCGGCGACGGTGTTGGTCCTGAGGTTACCAGTGAGGCAGTCAAGGTCTTGCTGGCGATAGGCAAAAGGTTTGGGCATGATTTCAACCTGCACTATGGGCTGGTGGGTGGGGTTGCCATTGATAAAACCAGGGTAGCCCTTTCACCAGAGACCTTGAAAATGTGTCAAAGCAGTGATGCCGTGCTGCTGGGCGCAGTAGGTGGTCCTAAGTGGGATGCCCCCAAAGCTAAGGTTCACCCTGAAGACGGTCTTCTGGCATTAAGGAAGGGGCTGGGGCTGTTCGCTAACTTACGTCCGGTTAAAGTCTCTCCCGTGCTTACTGATTCCACCAATCTGAAGCCAGCGGTCATTGAGGGGGTAGATTTTATATTTGTCCGTGAGCTTACCGGTGGTCTCTATTTTGCTCGACCCAAAAGGCAGTGGCGGACATCTCGGGGACGGCGGGCTACCGACTCAATGACCTACTCCGAACAGGAGATTGAGCGCATTGTTAGGGTCGGCTTTGAGCTGGCACGAGGTCGGCTTAAGAAGCTGGTTTCAGTGGATAAAGCTAATGTGCTACAGTCGTCACGGCTATGGCGGCAGGTGGCTATAGAGGTAGCTGAGGAATATCCTAATGTGGAACTGGAGCACATGCTGGTTGATGCCTGCGCTATGCGGCTAATCCAGAACCCAGCCTACTTTGATGTTCTGGTTACCGAGAATATGTTTGGTGATATCCTTACCGATGAGGCATCAATGCTGGCGGGGTCTATGGGGATGCTGCCCTCAGCCAGTCTGGCCGGGGTGCCCCGGGAAGGGGGCAATATATTCGGTATGTATGAGCCGATTCACGGCAGTGCCCCACGCCGTGCCGGGCTTAATATGGCTAATCCCCTGGCTATTATTCTCAGTGTCGCCATGATGCTACGCTATTCCTTTGGTTTAATAAAGGAGGCACAGATGGTTGAGAGTGCGATTGATGAGGTTCTAAAAGAGGGTTATCGCACCTATGATATAATGGGCGAGGGTAAGACAAAGGTAGGAACGAAAGAGATGGGAGATTTGGTTGCTAAAAAGATAGCAGGTTAAGATACAAGGTGGCTGAGCCTTAATAACGACAAGTGACGGGAATAAGAGATGGGAAAGCAACAGTGGAAGGTATGGTTAACAGGCAGAGATGCCGGCCGGGAAGATATAGTACGTGCTCTTGAGGCGGCAGGGTGTGAGGTAACTCTAGGGCGCTTATTCACCGACCCCTGGCACTATACTGAGGACGAACTGGTGGCGAAAGTCCAGGGTATGGATGCTATCATGATGTCCACCGGGGATGGGAACATAACCCGCCGGGTTATGGAGGTAGAGGCGAAATTGCGGGTCATCGCTAAGAGGGCTATCGGAGTGGGCGACATAGACATTAGTGCT
>DAOWJS010000082.1 GCA_030640255.1 Dehalococcoidales bacterium
CCTCTCCAGCTCGTAGCTTCTAACCGCCAAGCCTCGTATCACCAACTGGGAAACGATAGCCTGAGCCTTCTTCTTGCCTAATGCCTTCTCCAGCTCCCTTAGACTAACCTTACCTTGCTTCTCGATTAAATAAAGAGACTGTCTTTGCTCTCGGGTAAGGGAAGATGTGTCATATTCAGGCGATATTGCCGGGCTAGAGATAAAGGTAACCACCTTTCGCCTAAACCCCGGCGGTAGCATTAATGCCACCGCATCAAAGAGGGGCGATAGATAGTGCTCGCTGAGCCAGCGAGCCAGCAACACCTGAGATGGGGATAATACCGGGGTGGACTCAATAACACCAGCTACTTCTCTGGTTTCTTCCACCGCCGGGTACCGGCTCAGTTCTAAAACGATGCCCTGAAGGAGTTTAGCCCCAAAGGGAACCCATACTGCCTGCCCGACATCAATACCTAGACCAGGGGGTATAGCGTAGCTAAATGTCCTGCGCTGTGCTATCGGCGAATTAACACTAACCTCAGCATACCTCATCCCATACTCCAGCGAGGTAGCTTCAATTTAACCCCAACCCTATTTCTTTTCCTTGTCTACCCGCCTTTCCTTGAGGCGAGCTGCCTTGCCACTAAGCCGGCGCAGGTAATGAAGCTTGGCCCGGCGTACTTTCCCGTGCCGCACTATTTCCACACTTTCCAGCAGGGGTGAATTTAGGAAAAAGGTTCGTTCTACACCCACGCCATAGGCAACACGCCTCACCGTGAAGTTAGCGTTAGCCGTGCCATGCCGAACCTTAATTACCACCCCTTGAAATGACTGGATGCGCTCCCTGTCTCCTTCCACCACCTTAGCTCTGACATTTACGGTATCGCCGGGGGCAATATCAGGAATATTAGGATTTGGTTTGACCTCAATTAGTGATGCTATACTCATTTAGGCAAAACTCCCTATAATATTGTTTACTAACGCCTGTTGTTCCCATCCCCCTCCCATAAGAGCCTCGCTCACCAGCCTCGGAGGGTGCGGGGGCAAAGCCCCCGAAACTCAACCCGGGGTGGGCGAGTGGGAAGAATTAAGTTCTCTAGGTAAATGATTTTTCAACCTGTCCACCAGCTGCCTTTCCTCAGCACATAGGTCAGCCTTGTCTAATAGTTCGGGACGACGCTCCAAGGTGCGTAAAATGACCTGCTCACGGCGCCACTTAGCAATTTGAGCATGGTTTCCCGAAAGTAAGACCTCAGGCACTGACCAGCCCCTAAATTCAGGGGGGCGAGTGTACTGGGGATATTCCAGCAGCCCGGAGGAATGAGAATCATCCAATGGCGATGCCTCTGAGCCCAGAACCCCGGGCAGTAGCCTGACCACAGCATCTACTACCACCATAGCTGCTAGCTCACCACCACCAAGCACATAGTCGCCAATACTAATCTCATCGGTAACCAGCTGCTCACACACCCGCTCATCAACCCCTTCATAGCGACCACAGATAAGAATCAGATGCTTACATCGTGATAGCTCCTGAGCCATTTGCTGAGAAAAGAGGCGACCCTGCGGGGTAAGCAGAATAATTGGTAACCCACCAGCCCCTTCTTTTATATCTGATTTTATTGATTCTACCGCTTCAAAGATAGGCTCAGGCTTGAGCACCATGCCCGCTCCACCACCATAAGCATAGTCATCAACGGTGTGATGTGTATCATGCGTATAGTCGCGAATATTATGAAGGTTAACCTCCACCAGCTTTCGGTCAATAGCCCGTTGAAAAATACCACAGCTAAACGGGCTCTGGAACATCTGGGGAAACAGGGTTAAGATATCAATACGCACTGACCTAATCCTTCTTAGTATCTAGAGCGACGTGCTCAGTTACCTCTCCCGTGACAATTTCCATAGCGTGAGGAATAACCGGCAATATTACCCTCAGGCACTCCCCAACTGCCTTAGGGCTACCGGGCAGGTTGATAATAAGACACTTTCCTCTAATTCCAGCCACAGCTCGACTCAGTATAGCCAATGGCGTCACCTTAAAATTCTGAGCCCTCATCGCCTCAGTCAAACCAGGCACCACCTTATCCACTACGGATAGGGTGGCTTCAGGGGTAACATCCCGCGGGCTCAATCCTGTCCCCCCCGTAGTTAGAATAATATCCACACTACCCTCATCGGCCCACTGAGCCAGCTTGCTGGCAATAATATCAACCTCATCAGGAATGACTTCATACTTAACTACACGACTATCTAAAAAAGATAGGCTATCCCTAATGGCTTTACCACTCTCATCACCGCGCTGCCCCCGCCAACCCTTATCACTAATGGTAAGTATACCCAGGTTCAACATAATACCACCTTTGAGAACATTTTATTTTACCATATACAACGAATATAGCCAAAATTGAGGAATTTTGAAAAATTTATGTAAATTCATTCAAAAAGTACTTGACAAATCGGGGCGAATGTGGTGTAGAATGGAGGATAGTGGTAAATAGTGGTATAAATTGGGGGTAGTGTATTGGCTTATAAGCCAAGGCACTAGAGTTAAAGGATGTTCTTCGGTGAATTTGAATACAAGATTGATGAAAAGGGCAGAGTACCTATCCCGCCCAAGTTCAGAAGGGAATTGGGAAAGGAGGGGGTGGTATTAACCCCGGCGGTAGAGAAATGTATTAACGCTTACCCATTATCAGAGTGGAAGAAGCTAGCGACTACACTCACCGCTGGTCCAGTTCCCCCCAATAAATTGAGAAGGTTAAATCGGGCTATTTTCGCTACCGCCTTTAGCCTCGGTATTGATGGACAAGGCAGGATAGCCTTGCCCATTCCATTGCGGCAGTATGCCGAGATTGTGAGTGAAGTAGTTATCGCCGGAGTCAATAATTATTTCGAACTGTGGAACAAGGTACTCTGGGAAGAAGAAAAGGCTATTAGTCAAGAACAAGCCTGGCAAATTATAGAAAGCCTGGAGAGACACCAATGAATCTAGAGATGCCAGCCCCTACTCATATCCCGGTTCTGGCCGAAGAGACTATTAAGGCTCTCGCCGTTCGTCCCGGGGGTCACTATATTGATTGCACCCTTGGCGGTGGAGGTCATGCCGCTGCCATTTCAGACCGAAGCTCACCCGGTGGGAAACTACTGGGCATTGATGCTGACCCTGAAGCTATAAAAATAGCCAGGACAAGGCTTGAAGCCTATAGTGATTCAATCCTGCTAATTAATGAGAACTTCGCTAATTTGCAGGCTATCTGTATTAAGTATGACTTCTTCCCCGTGCATGGTATCTTGTTTGACCTGGGACTCTCTTCCCTTCAACTGGATAGTAATGTTCGTGGTTTTAGCTTCCAACTTGATGGACCTTTAGATATGCGGTTGAGTCCCAGCCAAGAGGTTACTGCTGCTGACATTATTAACGCCTCCTCCGAGGCTGAACTAGCCCATCTTATACGAACCTATGGCGAGGAAGCCCACAGTCGCCAAATAGCCCGCCACATTGTAAAGGAACGACCCATAACAACCACACGTCAGCTAGCTCAGACTATAGAACGAGCAACTAGAGGACGAAGGGGTAGAATTCACCCTGCCACCAGAACCTTTCAGGCGCTACGAATTGCGGTTAACCGGGAATTTGAGCATCTGGAGTCAGCCCTAAAACAGGCGGTTGACCTCCTTGGGTGTGAAGGCAGACTGGTTGTCATTAGCTACCACTCCCTGGAAGACCGCATAGTGAAACAGTTCATGCGACAAGAATCAAGGGACTGTATTTGCCCTCCGGGTACACCAACCTGCATCTGTGGGCATATACGCTCTCTGAGGTTAGTCAATAAGAGAGTCATTACCCCTTCGCCTATAGAGGTTCAACTTAATCCGCGTAGTCGTAGTGCCAAATTGAGAGCCGCTGAGCGCATTATTACTCGGGACGAGTATTGTAAGACCACCGAGAAATTTTGTTTTCTAGCCCAGGTCGAGGCTGGAGGCTGGAGGAGACCAGCTATATTGAAAAGGCTCCAAAGAGCTTTCTCAGTAGCCTAGACAAGATTAGATAAACCTAGGACGGTGAAAGGGGGAGTGAAAATGTGAAAATTAACAACATTCAAAGGGGTCAGAATCTAGCTTATAAGGAGGGGGTAGATGAGTAAACAAAGCACTTTAACCTCTATTGATGTTGGCACCACCAAGATATGCACCACTGTCGCTGATGTAAGTGATGGGGGTGATATCCGGGTTACCGGCGTAGGTGTCACCCCATCTCGAGGGTTACACAAAGGTCTAGTGGTCAATATCAATGAGGCCAAAGAGGCAATTAGAGAGTCAGTAAGGAAAGCGGAGCAGGCCAGCGACTTTAAAGTGGAATCGGCTTATGTTGGGGTTACTGGCAGGCACATCAACTCGCTAAATAACCGAGGAGTGGTAGCTATCACCCGTAATGACCGACTGGTGCGCCGAGATGACCTAAAGCGAGTGCTTCAGTGTGCCCAGAGTGTTAATAAAATCCCTAGTGATAGAAAACTCCTCCATGTTATTCCTCGGGGCTACGTTATTGATGGTCAGATGGGAGTCAAAAACCCGCTAGGAATGCACGGCTTCAGGCTAGATGTGGAGACGCATGTTATTACTGCCGCCGTAACTTCCGTCCAGAATCTGGTAAAGTGTATTCGTGGCATTGGCATAGATATCGATGACCTCATTCTTGAACCCTTAGCCAGCAGCGAGGCAATATTGACCGAGGACGAGAAGCAAGTAGGGGTTATATTAGCTGATATAGGCGGTGGCACTACGGATATCGCTGTCTTCAAGGAAGGAAGCATCTGGCATACTTCCATTCTACCCGTAGCCGGTTACCAACTCACCAGAGATATTTCTGTTGGTTTGGGGCTGCCATTTGATGTGGCTGAAGAGATGAAGAAGAGGTACGGCAGTGTTATGCCGGTTTATGAAAGTAAGGTAGAGCCACCCCCCACCATAACCGCCAATGGACATGGTGTCTCCTATCAGGACCTATGCGACATACTCAGGGCTAGAGTCGAGGAAATCATAAGGCTTATTCTGCTCGAGATGCCAAACTCTGGGTATGAAACACTAGTCCCGGCGGGATTGGTACTCACTGGCGGTAGCGCTAACCTTTCCGGGGTAGATGCCCTAGGGCGCGACATACTGCAACTCCCGGTAAGAGTAGGCGTTCCTGCTAAAATGTATGGTATTGCCGATACCCTCCGCGACCCGGCATATGCCACATCGGTTGGCCTCCTGCTCTGGGGAGCCAAATACCAAGGCATGCAGAGATGGCGTTCCCACAGATTTAGGGTAAGTTTACGGCGCTTAGTTTTCCGAATTAGGAAACTGTTCCGCTAAATGGCTACCGAGAAACAAAAATCACTAATAGGCAGTGAAGAAAGGAGGAGGAAATGGCAAAAACAAGCTTTGTCCCCAACCCAGCCAAGATTAAGGTCATTGGCCTAGGTGGAGGTGGCTGTAATGCCATAACCCGTATGGTCAGAGAGGACATTCAAGGGGTGGAGTTCATCGGTATGAATACTGATGCCCAAGCCTTAGCTATTACTGAGGCTCCGATTCGTATTCAGCTTGGAGAGAAGCTTACCCGAGGATTAGGCGTAGGTGGCGACCACGAACTGGGTCAGAAAGCGGCCGAAGAAAGTCGTGACGAACTTAAGGAACTCGTCTCCGGGGCGGATATGGTGTTTATCACCAGCGGCATGGGTGGCGGCACCGGCACCGGGGCGGCGCCTGTTATCGCTGAAATCGCCAAGCAAAGTGGCGCCCTTACTATTGCCGTAGTTACCCGACCGTTTTCCTTTGAAGGTACCCACCGCTGCCAAGTATCCGATGAGGGTATTGTCCGCCTGCTAAGCAAGGTTGATACGCTTATTATCATTCCTAACGACCGCTTGCTTGACCTCTGTGACCAGAAGACAGGAGTGGATAGCGCCTTTAAGCTAGCTGATGACGTCCTACACCATGGGGTTCAGGCTATTGCTGAAGTTATCACTGTCCCTGGGATGATTAACCTTGACTTTGCCGATGTTAAGGCGGTAATGAAAGATGCTGGTCCTGCCTGGATGTCTATCGGCACTGGTGAGGGTAAAAACCGGGCAGTTGAAGCGGCAAAGGATGCCTTAGCTAGTCCACTGCTTGATGTTACTATCGAGGGGTCAAAGGGGGTGTTATTTAATGTGGTGGGTGGTAGCAATCTCACCCTAGCTGAAGTTAATGAAGCCGCTGAGGTAATTAAGCAAGCTGTAGACCCCGAGGCTAACATCATTTTTGGGGTGGCTCACGACCCTAATTCGGAAAGTGAGCTAAAGATTACCCTAATCGCTACTGGGTTTGCCTCCAAACTAGGACTGGCCGGAGTCAGCCAGGAAGATGAACTTGCCCAACTGCTTAAGGGCTTGAAGACCGAAGAGGAGCTAGATATTCCCTCCTTCCTGCGTCGACCCCTATACAGTCATCGGCGTCAGGGGATGATCCCGACTACCAAACTGGCTCAAACTCCCACCAATGTTCCAACTCGGTAACGCTCTCGGAGACTTCGGAAAACTCCGAGACCAACGTGAAGGCTGTAGGGCGCTAAAGTACCTGCGGCCTTCTTGTTGGCGAGACTATCGCTGATATAGAGCCTAGTAGATTTGACATCTTCATACCGGTGTTGTTAAAATAGCATCATAATTAATACCGAGGTGGGAAATGAAATTTGTAGTCATAGGTTCGGGACAATGCGGCAGCCGAATTGCCGACGAGTTTGCCCGATTAAATAGAAGGGCGCGGTCCCGGCGCGGCATTGAGATAATTACCGGCGTCTTCGCCGTAAACACCGACGCTGCTGACTTAAGCGGGCTAGCCAGCATAAAATCTGATTACCAGCATAGAATCCTCATCGGAGGCCGCAAGACCAGCGGTCACGGAGTTGGCAAGATAAACGAGCTGGGTGCCGAGGTAGCTAGAGAAGACGGCGATAAGGTCATC
>DAOWJS010000046.1 GCA_030640255.1 Dehalococcoidales bacterium
GGTACTCGCCATCGATGATATAGCGGTCGACATCGACATCATAGAAGTCATAGTAGAGTCGAAAGGACTGGATCTGGTTATAGGTGTCCTTTAGCGGGCGATGGTCCCAGAGCCTGATGTTGTTGATGGTCACCTCGTTTTGGGCTATATCCTGGGGGCTTGGTGACTTCTCCGCAGGGAAGGGCTGCTCCTCAACCCGGTTCAGAGCGAAGGCCTCTCTGGTAAATTGGATATTATACTCAATGTAGGGTCGCTCTCGAACTAACTCGTTAGGCTGCACCTGAAAGCGATGTACCAGGCTGGGGAAGATGCCCCCGACAATGATGGCAGCCACTATCCATCCCCCGATAGCGTAGAGGGGCCAGCGAAAGTTGCGCCGCAATACGGAAACCAGAAATATCCCCGCACAGATGAGCACTACCGCCAAAAGAATCCACTGTGCTGGAAGCTTGGCATGCATATCAGCATAGCCGGCTCCAAAGACCACCCCCCGTTCGGAGAAGACTAGTTCCCAGATGCCAAGCCAGTAACCCCAGGCGAAGAGGCCCAGGATAGCCATGGCCAGTCCACCGACATGGGCTAAAACCGGCCGAGCAAGGTCGAACCTAAGCCGCTGTACCGCATAGCTGAGAAAATATACCCCGATACTGCCAAGAAGGGTGATTATCAGCGCCCCCAGAAGCCAGCCTTGCAGTAGGTGGAGGAAAGGCAGCGAGAAGACATAGAAGCCAATCTCCCTGTGGAAAACCGGGTCGGTGATGCCAAAGGGCTGCCCGTTGAAGAACCGAAGCACAACCTCCCAGTTGCCCTGAGCCACCAGACCAAATATTAGGCTGAGCAGTGCTGTCCCTAGGATAACGCTCCACTTGAGCCTCTGCTGCAGCCAGTGCACTATAGCCCAAGGCCAGAAATGTGCCTCACGCTTGGGTGCCAGGCGCGTAGCCAGCACCAAGTTCCCCAAGAACAAGAGGCAAAAGATGATAGCCGCCGAGAAGAAGACCAGTACCTTGGTCTTCAGAATAGTAGTATAGACACTGCCATAACCCAGGCTGCTGAACCAGAGCCACTCACTATAGAGCCCCTTGGTTATATTTATGAGAATAAACAGGGCCAAAGCCCCGGCCAGTATTGAGAATATCCTGGTAGCCGTCCATCCGTGCCGGGCGGGCGGTGCACGCTTTTCGTCTTTACTTTCGGGAAACCAGCGCTGCCATTGTCTTTCAAATGAATCCAATTTATTCACCCCAATCTTTCTTAACCCTGTTTTACAGGGTTACACTGCTCTCTATTTCCATCTCATCGTGGAACCTTTCACCCATTCTGGTGTAATGCCTGTTGCTTTGACCTATCAATCACCTCTTGATAAGCCCTTTCCAACTTCTCACAAATTATTTCCCAGCTATACTTTTGTTCCATCCGTCTCCGCCCCGCCTCCCCCATCTTTTTACCCAGCAAGGGATTATTTATAATGGTTTCTATTCTCTTAGCTAAACCATCCGCATCTTTTGGCTTTACTAGCCGGCCGGTTTCCCCATCGGAAACAATCTGGGGCACTTCTCCCACGGCGGTGGCAACTACCGGCAGGCCGGAGGCGCTTGCCTCCATAACCACATTAGCCGCACCCTCGGATAGTGACGAAAGGACAAATATATGAGCAATATTCATTAAGTTGGGAACATCATTTCTGAAACCTAAGAAAATAATGTTGTCCGAAAAAGGGCTGGCCAATTTTTCATATTGTTTCTGTAAACTTCCACCACCCACTATCAGAAATTTGATGTTGTCGGCATTATCGTGGTTAGCCAGAATCTCTTTGGCCGCCTGTATAAGATAATTTACCCCTTTAACCAGGTCAAGGCGCCCGACATATAGTATCACAGTATCATTTTCTTTAATACCCAGTCCACTTTTCAGCCGCTCATCGCCATCTCTGGGTTGGAACATCTCAGTATCTACACCCCTTGGTATGGTAAAAACTTTATGGTTCTCTATGCCAAGCTTGGTCACATATTCTCCCAATTGCGAGCTCATCAGTTGTATCCCGTCGGCTAATTTAAAGACTCTCTTGCCGACAAGCATAGAGTATAAATAACCAATGGTATCGACTACTTTATCACCATAAAACCATGATATACCAGGGAAGCTGTCGGTGGTAACTGCTGAAGGAATTTTTAATCTAGGCTTGAGGTAAAAGATGGGCAACACCGTTAGAAAATTTACATGGCTATAAATCAGGAGGTCAGGGTTCCAGTTATCACACAATTTTTTTATCTTACGAGTAAGGGCAAATAGATTGGGTATGGGATACCTTATCTGGAGGAATTTAAAAATATAGGGCACTCTATATACTTCAACCCTATCGCTTATTACTTCATGCTTATATTGCCCCTTCCATTTGAGTGAGATAATTTTAAATTCGTGTCCCCTCTCACTAAGTTTCATTATCTGCCTATAGCCAAAGATTGCCTGGCGAGCTTCTATAGTGTTTACATTTAAAGATGGGAACCAGGGCACAACGTAACCTATTTTCATAGTCTAAAATGCCTTACTACAGGTTATGGACTTAGGGTGTCTCTAACCTCCACGTCTCATCTCCAAAAACATGCCAAGTCCTCTAATATTGGTCTTTAAATCCCTGAGCGACCTTGTCTGTTTCAACCTTTCCCAGATATAGGAGAATCTAAGATAGAATTCTCGGTATGCCGTTGCGCTCCATTTTTGTAAGTCGCCTTTTGACAGTGATGCTGTTTCAAATACCGGTGCGCTTACTGACCTGAGATTGGCGTAGATAAAATTATCCCAATTCTCGTTCCCGATGCCCTGCTTAAGGTATAGGTTATACAGGTCGGTTCCGGGAAAGGGTATCGTTACTGAAAATTGAGCGAAATCCAGGGTCAGGTAGTTGGCAAAGTCAATCGTCTGGCGTATGGTGGCTGGCGTCTCTCCAGGAGAACCAAGCATAAAATAACCAATGCTTTGAATGCCTATGTCGTGTGTCATCTTAATTGCTTTCCTTACCTGCGCAATGGTTATTTTCTTTCTCAAGTTGTCTAGAATGGTCTGATTTCCCGATTCAATACCATAAGCAATCATATAGCAACCAGCCTCTTTCATTGCCTTCAATAACTCTTCGGTGACCAAATCTACCCTGGTTTCACACGTCCAGGGGAGGCTCAGGTTGCGTCGCTTAAGCTCTTCGGCTAGCCTGGCAATTCGTTTCTTATCAAGGGTGAATATGTCATCATAGAAGGCTATTTCCTTAACCTTAAATTTTTCCTCTAAATACTCAACCTCGCTGGCGATTCTTTGCGGACTTTGTGACCTAACCTTACGACCAAAGATTGGTTTTGAGCAAAAGATGCAATTATAGGGGCACCCCCGGCTGGTTAGCATTGCCATAAACGGAAGCTTTCTACCATGTGGCGGGTGAAGCTTGTATCTATGCAGCGGAAGAAGATGATAGGCAGGAAATGGTAAGGAGTCCAAATCAGCGATGGGAGGTCTCATCGGAGTGCTTATAATTCTCCCGTTGTCTCGGTAGGTAATTCCGCGGACATTTTGCAGGCTGATACCGCTCTTCAGCGCATTATACAGTTCTACGACTGTCTTCTCACCTTCACCTCTTACAATTATATCTATCTCCGGGACATTACTTAATGTCTCTTCAGGAAGAACGGTTACATGAACTCCGCCTACTATTACCGTAGAACCAGGTTTCTCCTTTTTAATCTCCTTAGCTACCTTGATAGCCGAGTTGATAAACGGAGTCATCGCCGTGATACCAGTAATATCAACATTGCCAATTTCCTTGGCTATCTCAGATTCAGATAGCTGCAAGGCATTGGCGTCTAGAATTTCGGCCTGATAGTTTTCCCCCTCTAAAACAGCGGCTATACTGGCCAGTCCCAGAGGTGGCTGTGGATATTTGGTATTCTGTGGTGGGTTGATAAGCACCGTTTTCACTTCTGGTCACTACCCCTCAAGGATAGTAGCTCAGCCACTTCAATTATGAGCTACCGTTTCGTTTTGATAGTATTTAGTATTATCCCGGTGAGTATGCTGAATATACCAATAATAAGGAGAAGGGCTGATATCAGGGCGGTGCCCGTGGCTATTTCTCCTGTCGCCGATAGAGTGTTAACTACCCTGATGCCGGCAAGAAAGCCGAACACGATTAAGATGATTCCAGACACCCCGAAGAAGAAGAGGGGTCTTCTCTCCGAAATCATAGCAATTATCCGGGTAAGGTTCCCCAGCCCGTGAGCTACTGGTTTTAGGGTTGAGCCGTCTTCAGTGTAGATGGCTGAGACAGGAATTTGGGTTACATTGAGACCTTTTTCAGCCGCCGCCGCTATCGTCTCGGCAGATATAGCCATTCCCTGTTGCCTCAGTTTAAGCTCGGCTATTGCCTTGGGGGAGAAAGCCCTGAATCCACATTCTGAGTCAACGACCTTCTTTCCCGAGAGGATATGGGAGAAATGTGAGAGCACCCTCTGTCCTAGGTGGCGGTAGACAGGGATATTGCCCCTTTGTCGCTCCCTTGAGCCGATGACGAGGTCAGAACCGGCTAAAACGGGCGTGATAAGGTCAGGAATTTCATCAGGGTTGTGCTGGGTATCAGCGTCAAGCAGCACCAGGACATCAGGGTTCCTTTTCTTTGCCTCGGCCAGGAGTGTCTGAACACTGGCTCCGTAACCCCTATTCTGCTGGTGGTGAATCACGGAGGCTCCAGCAAGTCGAGCCACATTCGCCGTCTGGTCGGTGCTGCCATCGTCAACCACTATGACCTCGTCAACATATTGCCTGGCTTTAAGCACTATGGTGCCGATATATTTCTCCTCGTTATAGGCGGGGATAGCGGCGATAACTTTAGGTCTATTATGAGATTTTGGTTCGGTCACTTAGCTAACCTTTAATCTATAGTCGCCTTGCTATTTTATTGGGGCATTGCCTTACATTAGTTTGAATTATGAACCATGCACGGGTTAGTGTCAATAGACTAGTGCTGGGGTTTTGACACCGGGCGCAAGGTAGCCCAGCGGGTGAAAGAGAGTCTGAGTTGAGTTTCTCGACTTAACGAAAATATTGACAAGGGGAAAGACTGGGGCTATTATTCGTTGTAGCTCTAATGGTCGGGAGGCGGGACCTTATTTGAGATAATGAACTAAAAAGGCTTGGCCCAGGACCGACTTTCAACCTGACGGGGGCAAAAGATTGAGAACCATATTCGTCAGGGCAACCGAAGCGATGGGTTCAAACGTAAAAGCTCCACCTAGTTCTGCTTGATTACCAAGAATACCTCAGTAACCCGGCGGGTTGGTTTGTTACCAAAGAGCATCCGTCTCTGGATTAGGAATAATGGAAGGGGGAAACATGCTAGAGATTAAGCATTTAACTGTAGCCATAGAGGGGAAGAAAATTCTGCACGATATAAATTTGACAATAAGAACTGGCGAGACGCATGCCCTCTTCGGGCCTAACGGCAGTGGCAAAACCACCTTGCTTATGGCGATAATGGGCTTCCCCAAGTATCAAGTAATCAAGGGTAGCATCATCTTCAAGGGCAAGGACATAACTAGATTGCCGCTGGACGAGAGAGCTCACTTAGGAATCGGTATGTCCTTCCAGCGGCCACCGGTGGTTCGGGGGGTAAAGACACGTGATTTGGTTGCTGCCTGTCTTAGAGGGCGAGAAACAGAAGAAAGTATTGAGCAGCTAGCTGAGAGAGCTGACTTAGCTGATTTTATGGACAGGGAGATAAACTATGGGTTTTCCGGAGGTGAGATAAAGCGCTCCGAGTTAATGCAGGTACTAGCTCAAAAGCCAGAGTTGACTTTACTAGATGAGCCAGAGTCTGGGGTTGACTTGGTGAATATAGCCCTGATAGGTGAACTGATAAATAAGTTGCTGGATAAAGGTTGCCATATACGCGCCCGAAAATGCATGGGGCTTATCATTACCCATACCGGTCATATTCTGGATTATGTTAATGCCCGCACTGGCTATGTTATGGTTGAGGGTAGGATTAGCTGTGGGGGAGACCCACATGAAATCTTGGCGACTATCAGGGCAAAGGGCTATGAGGAGTGTATAAAATGCATGATGGAGAATGTGCCAAGTGAGTGAAATAAAATCACCCAAGACACATAAAGATAGAGCTAAAGCGGCAATAGCTAAATCAGCTGCCCTTGGTGATGATATAGATTTGAGTGTTTATGCCGGCTCGGCTGAGGAGCATCCATACCAGACTGACCCATCAAAACTTCCCACCCGAGACAAGGAGCAGATGCTGGAAACCGGAGTCATTTTGGATGACACAAGCCAGAGGTCAGGAACCTTTATCCAGATGGATAACACACCAGTTCATAGCTCAATTAGGCAAGAGGGTATAGAAGTAATGGCGACCAGCCAAGCTGTAGAAAAGTATGACTGGATGTCAGACTACTGGTGGCAGGCAGTAGCCGTAGATACCGATAAATACACTGCCAACATAGAACTGAACCAGAATAATGGTTACTTCATCAGAGCCCTTCCTGGCTATAAAACTGTTTTCCCGGTTCAGGCTTGCCTCTATCTGACCAAAGCGCGGCTAGCTCAGAATGTGCACAATATCATCATTGCTGAAGAGAACTCAGAATTACATATCATCACCGGATGCACTACTGCCTCCGGGGAGGAACCTGGATTGCACCTGGGGGTTTCTGAGTTTTACATAAAGAGAGGAGCCAGGGTTACCTTTACCATGATACATAGCTGGAATCCAGAGGTAGCAGTTCGCCCCCGCACCGCCGCCATCGTGGAAGAGAATGGCTTATTTCTTAGTAACTATGTGCTTATGAAGCCGGTTCGCTCGCTGCAAATGTATCCTGTGGCCAGGTGTATAGGGGAAAATGCGGTGGTCAGATTTAACAGTATTCTGGTGGCAACCCCAGGGTCATCACTGGATGTGGGTTCTCGGGTACTCCTCAATGCTAAAGGCGCCAGGACAGAAATCATATCACGGGCGATAACCACCGGTGGTAACATCATTGCCCGAGGTTGCATAGAAGGTAATGCTCCCGATGTCAAGGGTCACCTTGAATGCCGGGGACTGATTCTACAGGGAGAAGGTATGATTCATGCCATACCAGAGCTAAAGGGTACACTGGCTGGCATTGACCTGTCCCATGAAGCCGCGGTAGGTAAGATTGCTGAAGAGGAGGTGGAGTATCTGATGGCTCGGGGACTTAACCGAACTGAGGCTACAGCTACTATAATTAGAGGCTTTCTCAGGGTAGATATTGAGGGGCTACCACCCCTGCTCAGTACCGAATTGCAGCGGGCTATTGAAGCCAGCGAAGAAGAGCTCATGTAATTAAAATTAGTTAACATAATTTATAATGGAGGCGGGAGGTGAATCTTAAGGCTTTACATAAGTTAAGTTACGGTCTATATGTGGTAGGTTCGAGAAAGGGAGACAGGCTTAATGGGCAAATTGCCAACACCGTGTTTCAGGTAACTTCTGAGCCGCCGACTATTGCCGTAAGTATCAATAAGAACAATTTAACCCACGAATTTATCACCGAAAGCAAGGCCTTTTCGGCTTCTGTCCTCTCCCAGGAGACACCCCTCTCTTTCATCGGTCACTTTGGCTTCAAGTCAGGTAGGGACATAGATAAACTTGAGGGCGTTAATTATAAAATAGGTGAGACCCAAGCCCCGGTGGTTATTGACCACGCCATCGCCTATCTAGAAGCTAAAGTAATTCAACAGATAGACGTGGGAACTCACACTATTTTTATTGGTGAGCTGGTAGGAGCCGATGTTATTAGAGAAGGCGAGCGTATGACTTACGACTATTATCATCTGGTTAAGCGGGGCACCACTCCCAAGACTGCCCCAGTTTATGTTGAGGAGAAGAAGTTAGAAGCTATCAAAGTAGCCAAGTATAGGTGTTCTGTTTGTGGCTATATTTATGACCCGGAACTGGGTGACCCCGACGGTGGTATCAAACCAGGAACGCCTTTTGAAGAAATACCTGATGACTGGGTGTGCCCGGTATGCGGGGCAAGCAAGGATAAATTTGAAAAAATAGAATAAAGAGGGGAGATAGAAAATAACAGCACTAAAACAGGTCTACAGGTGTAATGTTTGCGGCAATATCGTTGAAGTGTTGCATGCCGGGAAGGGAGAGCTGGTCTGCTGCGGGCAGCCCATGGAGTTACTTCAGGAGAAGGCAACGGACGTTGGTCAGGAAAAGCATGTGCCGGTTATAGAAACAACAGACAGAGGAATGAAGGTCAAGGTTGGCGATGTTCCTCACCCGATGGAGGAAAAGCACTATATAGAGTGGGTGGAGGTAATCACCGACGGCGACATTTACCGTAAGTTCCTCAGGCCGGGGGATAAGCCGGAAGCAGAGTTTGAAATTGGAGCACAAAAGGTAACCGCCAGAGAGTATTGCAGTATCCACGGCTTGTGGAAATCCAGCTAAAAATTTTACATAAACAAAGAATAAAATAAAGGAGGTGAAAAATGGACTTCAGTAATCCTTTTGGAACTATGGTGCCCCGAAAGATGAATGCTGGTGAGCTGGCTCGGGCTATTATGCAAGATATAGCTGCCGAGCTTGATGCCGTTGCCCTCTACCAAGCTCATATTGACGCTACTGACGATGAGCAGGCTAAGAAAGTGCTGGCTCACGCTCGGGACGACGAGAAGGAGCATGTAGGGGAATTTCTGGCGCTACTGGAGATTCTCGACCCCAAGCAGGCGGAGTATATCAAAAAGGGGAAGGTAGAGATTGCTGAATTATTAGAGGGAAAGTAGTCCAAGAATTGAGCATACTGAGGTTGACCAGTCGACCAAGACTGCCGACATGCTCCGAGCTGACATCAAAATTGAGCAAGAGGTAGCGGCGGCATATGACCGCGCCGCCAAGGAGACTGAAGACCCTGACCTGAAAAAGCTTCTCCTCCGCATAAGGGACCATGAAATATATCATATCAAAGTGTTCAGCGACCTGCTAAAAGAGGAGGGACAGTAGGGTTAGAAAGGGATTAGAATATGGCGTCTTTATCACTACCCTTTGAGACTAAGTACTTACCGCTAAAGAAATTCTTCAATATCTACCGCAGGTCTATGGAGGAGACAGAGGAATTCTGGGCAGAGGAGGCACGCCAGCTTGATTGGTTTAAGACCTGGGATAAAGTATTGGAATGGGAGCCGCCTTTTGCCCGGTGGTTTGTCGGTGGGCAACTGAACGCATCCTATATATGCGTTGACCGTCATGTTAAGACTTGGCGACGGAGTAAGGTAGCCATATACTGGGAAGGCGAGCCAGGAGATGTCAGGGTTCTTAGCTATTCAACTCTGTACAGCGAGGTCAACAGGTTTGCTTCCTTATTGAGACGTGCCGGGGTGACCAAAGGAGATAGAGTAGCCCTGTACCTTCCTATGATACCTGAGCTCCCCATATTTATGCTTGCCTGTGCCAGGCTTGGGGCTATACACACTGTCATTTTTTCCGGTTTCAGCGCTCAGGCTCTAGCCGATAGGGTCAACGATGTGCAAGCCAAATTGCTGATAACCGCCGATGGTGGCTTCAGAAGGGGGAAGGTGGTGCCACTCAAGGAGATAGCGGATGAGGCTGTTGCCCTGACCCCTTCCGTGGAAAAGACCATCGTGGTCAAGAGAACTGGTATATCGGTCAGCATGAAGCCATCAAGAGACCTCTGGCTTGATGACTTGCTTATTAAGGCGGCGTCTTTTATTGAACCCGAGCCAGTTGAGTCGGAACATCCGCTCTACATACTTTACACTTCGGGTACCACAGGCAAGCCTAAGGGAATTGTCCAAAGTACCGGTGGCTATCTTGTCTATAATTATTCTACCTATAAGTGGGTCTTTGACCTTAGAGAGGAATCGGTCTACTGGTGCTCCGCTGATGTGGGCTGGGTTACCGGGCATAGCTCGATAGTATATGCCCCGCTGGCGCATGGGGCAGCCATAGTCATGTATGAAGGGGCTCCGGACTATCCGACGATTGATAGGTGGTGGGATATTATCGAAAAATACGGGGTTACCATATTCTATACCTCTCCCACTGCCATAAAGATGTTCATGAGATATGGCGAGGATTGGCTAAAAAAGCATAACCTGAGCAGCCTGGAGCTGCTAGGCAGTGTTGGTGAAGCCATCAATCCTGAAGCCTGGCTGTGGTTTTACCAGAACATAGGCGGGGAGAGATGCCCCATAGTTGATACCTGGTGGCAGACTGAAACTGGTGGCATCATGATATCGCCTGCCCCTGGAATAGAATGTGTTCCACTAAAGCCTGGCTCAGCAACCTTTCCCCTGCCCGGAGTAGATGCGGCGGTAGTCAACGAGAGGGGTGAGCCGGTTGCCGCCGAAGAGCGAGGGCTACTGGTAATAAAAAGACCATGGCCAGGGATGCTGCTCGGCATCTACGGCAACCCGGAGCGGTATAAGAAAGCCTACTGGTCAACATTCCCCGGCATGTTCTACACTGGTGACTACGCGGTAAGGGATAGGGATGGATACTTCTGGATTCTGGGGAGGGCTGATGAGGTGCTTAAGATTGCCGGGCACAGGATGGGTACTGCTGAACTAGAGGATGCTGCCGTCTCCTACTCTCAGGTCGCTGAGGCGGCGGTGGTGAGCAAGTCACACCCAGTAAAAGGTGAAAGCATCATAGTTTTTGCCATACCCACAGAGGGAAGCGCTCCTTCAGTGAGCCTGAAGAAGGGGCTGAGTGACCACATGCGGCGCGTGGTAGGACCCATAGCCACCCCTGAAGAGATATATTTCGTGTCTAAGCTACCTAAGACGAGGAGCGGCAAGATAATGCGGCGAGTGCTAAAGGCGGTAGCTAACGATTTACCGATTGGCGATTTAACCACTTTAGAGGATGAAACCTCTGTGGAGGAGATAGTCAGGAGTTACCAGGAACTCGAAAAGGAACGGGAAGAGAAGAAGTAGAGTGCCAGTAAAGTAGCTAGTGATACTGAGCACGGTTACTGGACTTAAAAATACGCATCAGGGCAGTAGCGGACGAGTACGCTCTGTCGCCCCCCAAACTCTGAAGACGGTCTAATCCTTTAGAGGAGTAAACAGTCTAGGTTTATCGCTCAGCGGTTATGACTTGTCTACCATCTGATGGAAAGGAATATAGTCATTATGAGGGAAATTGGTGCTGAAGAAGTAACCAAGACAGTAGCCCGCCTATTTCAAGAGGCGTGCTATTCTCTCCCTGACGATGTGCTAATTGCTCTCAAGCGAGCCAGAGAAATTGAGGAATCACCCGTAGGACGCGAGGTTCTGGATAGAATCCTGGAAAATGCCGACATGGCTGGTCGGGGGGAAGTACCCCTATGTCAGGATACGGGAGATGCGGTAGTCTTTCTGGAGCTGGGGCAGGATGTCCACATAGTCGGTGGCGACCTATACTCGGCGATAAATGAAGGGGTGCGGCTAGCGTATACCGAAGCCTATTTGCGTAAGTCAATGGTGTACCAGCCTTTTTCCGCCCGGGTTAATACCGGGGATAATACGCCGGCTATCATTCACGCTGATATTGTCCCCGGCGATAGGCTTAAAATCTTCGCTGTGCCCAAGGGCGGTGGTTGTGAGAATCCGTCTCTTCTGGGCATGTTGCTACCCGCCAGCGGTCGCCAGGGGGTCATAGACTTTGTGGTCGATACTGTAGATGTGGCCGGACCTGATTCCTGCCCCCCGATAATAATTGGCGTGGGCATCGGGGGGACAGTAGAAAAGACTATGCTGCTGGCTAAGCGGTCACTATTGCGGCGAGTAGGCGAGCCCAATCCTGATAGTGAAGTTGCCGAACTGGAAAGGGAAATTTTGCAACGGGTCAATAATCTGGGCATCGGACCAATGGGATACGGAGGCAGAGCTACGGCTCTTGCCGTTCATATTGAGGTTTTTCCTTGTCACATAGCTAGCTTGCCCGTAGCGGTTAACCTGCAATGTCACTCGGCTCGGCATAAGGAGGCAACTCTTTGAACCGGGGCAATAAAAAGTTGACATAAAACTTATTTATAACTTGCTAAACCTGCACCTCAATGTTTGGCGCTTGCGGAAGCCGTGATAGCGTACCGGCCAATGTGGCAACCAGTGTTACCGGCAGGGCTCCCTACATGAGGATGGTAGTTAAGGCTGGGGACTGGGTACAGGTTGACGGTGACAAGGGGATAGTTGAGGTAATAAAGTCAGGTGACTAAAGTAATTTAAGATGGAGAGCCAAGATGCCAAAGAAAGTTACCTTACCCTTGGATGATGAGACGATACGAGACCTTAGAGTGGGAGATAGTGTTCTGCTTAGCGGCATCGTTTATGTGGCTCGCGATGTGGCTCATAAAAGAATGGTTGAGGCTATGGATAGCGGACGCGACCTGCCCTTTGCTATCCGAGGACAGACAATATATTTTACGGGTCCCACCCCGGCTAGACCGGGGCGGGTCATTGGCTCAGCTGGACCCACTACCAGTGGTCGGATGGATGCTTACTCACCGCGCCTGATAGCCAAAGGTCTTAAGGGGATGATAGGCAAAGGAGCCCGCTCGCCAGTGGTGAAAGACGCTATGAAAGAACACAAGGCGGTTTACTTTGCCGCTATTGGTGGTGCCGGTGCCCTCCTGTCAAGGAGCATCAAGAAAGCAAAGGTAGTAGCTTACGAAGACCTTGGGGCAGAGGCAATCCGACAATTAGAAGTAGAAGATTTCCCAGTCACCGTGGTAAATGATATCTATGGCGGAGACCTCTACCAAGAAGGTAAAGCCAAGTATAGGAGGGGATAAGAGTTAAATAAAATACTCCCTCTATAACCATGCTCCCAACCGTATCCCAGAGATACCTAGCCAAGCTAGGCATAACATAAAACAAAACCTCGCTGCCGGTCAAGAGTTAAACATCGGCTTGGAGTGCCCTTTTCAGCCAGTTTCAGGCGTTTTTCGCCTGTTTACTGAGACGAGCCAACACAGAGTCGGCTTGACAGGCAAGCAAAATGTCTGCTAGAATAAAATGTCGAACTAAGAGTTTGGAAACGAATGAAACACTGTATCTGGAGGGTAGAAAGTGACTTGACGCAGAAGAGTAATATGTGAGCGGGATGTTCTCCATCCACAATTAGCCTCACAGATATATAACTGCTCAGTCTTCTTCCTCAATAAATACCTCAATACCTGTATCCGCTATTTCCCCCTTATTATCAAACTCTACTCACTTCAAAATGTCCCCTTTTTGCCTACTATCCGCTAAATCACCTTCAGGCTGAGAATCTATCCCGTCGTTGTTGACACGGTAAAGGGCGGAAGGCTTCCCTCCGTCTGGCTGCTTCAGAAGAAAGGCAGGTGAAAGCATATGTTGATTACCAGCACCGACATCGACGCTGAGATTGACAAAAGACAGATATGTAACTACCTAGGATATTGTGCTGAGTGCGAGCCGCCGGCACGTATCTCATCGTTAATAGACGAATATGTCGAGAATGTCCACCACCTCATCGACCCAGTCCATTCATATATCATCAAGGATATTGAACGAGTTGAGAACTCCTATGTTTTCCTTGAGGGCTCGATTGTCCTCAAGAGCCGGGTCATCGCCCGGTTACTGGAACGGTGCTGCCAAGCTGCGGTGATGGTGGCAACCATAGGCAATCAACTGGAGGAGATGGCCTGCCAGCTAGCGGAGGACGGGCTCATGGTTCAATCAGCTGTGCTGGATACCATAGGGTCAGACGCTGTGGAGAGAGTAGCCGACTTTGTCCAGGGCAGGATAGGGGAGGTGGCTAGTGCTCAGGGGCTTTGCGTAAGCCCGCGCTTTAGCCCCGGCTACTGCGATTGGAACATAACCCAGCAGAAGAAGGTATTCCAGGCTATCGGCAGGAACACCGCCGGGGTTAGCCTGACCGAGGACTGCCTGATGGTTCCCCGTAAGTCAATATCGGGGATTATTGGCATCGGGCGGTGCCACGATAGTATAGAGCATTATAACCCCTGTAAAACCTGCCGCAAACATGATTGTCAGAGCAGGAGAGTGGCATGATTCGGAAGGGGCCGGCTGGAGGTAGCTTCAGGCCTCTCTCTGAGGAATCGATAGATAGAATTCACCAGACAGCAATGCGAGTCATCGAGGAGGTAGGCTTTGAGATAAATTCGGAAGCAGCACTGGACCTCTTCAAGAGAGCTGGTGCCTGGGTCAACCAGGAAAAACACTTGGTGCGCCTGCCTCAGCCAAGGGTCATGGAACTCATTGAGATGGCACCCTCTGAGATCAAGCTCTGTGGCCAAGATGAGAAGCATGACCTCTTCCTGGGTGGGCAGCGGGTATACGCCGGAACCGGTGGCACCGCCCTTTATATTTATCACCCGGACACGGAACAGAGACAACTAGCCACCCTGGATGACCTGAAGCGCATTGCCAAACTGGTTGACCAGCTGGATAACATCCACCTGTTTATGCTGCCCACCTACCCCAGTGAGCTACCGGTAGAGCAGGTAGACGTAAACCGCTTCTTCGCCGGGCTGGATAATACCACCAAACATGTCATGGGGGGTGTTTACACCCCTGATGGCGTGAAGCAGGTAATACAGATGGCCGAGACCGTTGCCGGCTCCAGCGAGAAGCTTCGTCAGCACCCCCTTATCTCCATGATAATCTGCAGCATAAGTCCCCTGAAGATGGACAGGCAACACGGCGACCTGATGGTGCCCATCGCCCAAGCTGGCATCCCTCTGGTATGCCCCGCTGAACCCCTATGTGGAGCCACATCGCCGGTGACACTCGCCGGAAACCTGGTAATCCAGACGGTGGACTCCCTGATGGGGGTGCTCCTTACCCAGATTGTTAATCCAGGGACACCGGTTATCTTTGGCTCAGTGGCCACCATTACTGACTTCAGAGACCTCAAGTACCTGGCGGGCCCGGTAGAGATGGGCCTCATTAATGCCGCCGGTGCCCAGATGGCGCAGTTCTATAAGCTCCCCTTCTATGCCACCGGGGGGATGACCGACTCCAAGGTGCTGGATGCCCAGTGCGGCTATGAGTCGGCTTTCACCAGCCTGCTCTGTGCCCTAGCCGGTGCCAATTTCATCCATGATGCTGCCGGACTTATGGAATTCGCCCTAACCGCATGCTATGAGAAGTATGTTATCGACAACGAGATACTGGGTATGATGATGAGAGCGGTTGAGGGTATAACGGTTAATGATGACACCCTGGCCTTTGACCTCATTAAACAGGTAGGGCCCGGGGGTAATTTCGTCACCGCCAAGCACACCAGACGCTTCATGCGGAGCGAGCACTACCAGCCCACCCTGAGCGACCGGAACTGGAGGGATGAGTGGGAAGCCAGGGGGAGCAAGACCACCTGGGAGAGGGCCGCAGAGAAAGTGAAGGAGATTATAGTCCACCATAAATACCGCCTGCCCGCGGACATAAGACAGCAGGTACTTTCAGAAATAGCCGGCATTGTCGACTGATATGATAATAATCGGGGAAAACATTAATGCCTCAAATAGATCCGTGGCTGAAGCCATAGTCAGCCGGGATAGGGAATTCCTGCAAGGCTTAGCCCGGGCTCAAGTTACCGCTGGGGCTGACTTCATTGATGTCAACAGCAGCTTGGGCAGCGGTTCTATAGAGGATGAACCGGCAACTATGGGGTGGTTGGTGGAAGCGGTTCAGGAGGTTACCGACCGGCCGCTGGTTATTGACAGTGACCGCCCGGAGGTAATAGAGGCGGCACTGCGCAGATACCGTGGTGAAAGGCTAATGATAAACTCAGTCACTGCCCAGCCAGAGAGACTGGCCTCCATCGGCTCCCTGGCAGCCAAGCGTCAAGCCTGGGTAATAGCACTGGCGATGGGGAGTGAGGGGATACCCAGCACCGTTGCCGAACGGCTGGCTGCCTGCGACCAGATAATGGCACGGTTGACACAGCTAGGTCTGGAGGCAGAGCAGATATTCTTCGACCCCCTGATACTGCCTATTGCGGTGGATTCCCACCAGGGAATGGTATCCTTAAAGACCCTGGAGCAGATTAAATCCCACTATCCGGCAGCCAAGACCGTGTTAGGTCTGAGCAACATCTCCTACGGTCTGCCCCTGAGGAAGTTGATAAACCGTGCCTTTCTGTTAATGGCCGCCTACGCCGGGCTTGATGCGGTAATATTAAACCCCCTTGACACCAAAATGATGAGCTTTATCAAGGCAGCGGATATGCTTACCGGTAAGGACTCTTCATGCCGAGGATATACCCGGGCTCACCGGAAGGGCATTTTAGAGGATTAGATAGGAAGGCTATGGCACGACAAGGGGTACTAGTAGAACCATACCAGAGGCTAAAACCGGAGCAGGTGGAACAGATACATCAGGCTTCCCTGGCTATACTGTCCCAGCCTGGTATACTCTGTTTCAATCGCAGTGCCGCTGAGGTCTTCGCCGACCACGGTGCTGAGGTCTCACCCGTCCCACAGCCCGGGGCTGACTGCTGGCATCTCCAGATACCCGAGAAGATAATCACCGATGCTGTGGAGACAGCACCGAAGGTAGTGAAGCTGGGGGCGCGGGATGAAAATAACTGCCTTATCCTTGATGGCAATGAGCCCAGAGTCCGCTTCGCCTCAGGCTCTGAGGCTAACAACTGGCTGGAGGTGGATGTAGACGCTTTTGTCAGCAGACGTAACCCGGACATTGAGGTTGATGTCCCCACCTTCAGGGTGGAGAAGGGCACCGTGGACCGGCTGGCCAAGGCGGCGCATCTCTGCGAGCACCTGGACTCCTGGGACAGCTTCCTGCGCACGGTCAATATTCAGGATGATGACATCACTGACGATAACAAGGATGTTAACAAGTTCTTCGTTGCCCTGAACAACACCACCAAGCACGTGATGTCCGGGTTAACCGAGCTCAGTCAGTTGAGCAATGTGGTCAGAATGTCCCACATCATAGCTGGCGGGGAGGACAGGTTCAGGGAGAACCCCGTCATCTCTTTTATAACCTGCGTGATAAAAAGCCCTCTGCAGATGGTAGACGATACCACCCAGACGGCGATAGAGGTAGCCAGGAGGGGTATTCCCCTAGTTATCTCCAGCTCCCCTCAGGGTGGCTCCACCGCCCCTATCACCGAAGACGGCATGGTAGCCCAAATCAACGCCGAGATTCTGGTAGGCATAGCCCTAACCCAACTGGTAAACAAGGGGGCGCCGGTACTCTATGGCAGCGTGCCGGTGAGGGCACGCATGGATAACCTTTATGACTCCTATGGAGTCCCTGAGTTCAATCAATATAACATCGACTGCGTCCAGATGGCGCGATATTACCGCCTGCCTTGCTATTCCACGGGGGGTGTCTCCGATATAAGGGTGCCGGGGATACAGGCATCGGTGGAAAGGCTATTCTCGCACATCCTGGTGACGCTGGCTGGCCCTCAGTATATTCACTATGCCTTTGGTCTTCTGGAGCGGACCAATACCTTCTGCCCCGTCCAGGCAGTGCTGGATGATACCCACATAAGCATGGTGAAGAGATTTGTCAGACAGCCGATAGTAACCGCTGATAGGATTTCGGAATCTCTGGAGCAGGTAAGAAGGGTCATGGGCACCTCCCATAAGCTCTATGTCCGGTTTGTGCGGAGTGCCCTTCGTTCCGGGGAGATTGCACCCCCATATCCCTTCGAGAGCAAAGACACGGTGGACAAGACGCTCCTTCGGGCGCGAGAGAGGATGGAGGAGATTCTATCGCTGCCTCCGTCCCATATGGCCGAGCCGGTGGTGGATAAAGTGTTTCAGGAAGTGCCTGGCCTGCTAACAAGATTGAGAGGTTCCTAGAATTGGAGGATATTATGACCGAAGACCTGCTGTCGCTTATCAAGGAAAATGTTATCCAGGGAAGGATAGCCCAGGATGATGAAGGTTTTGATGAGGGGTTGGTAGGGCAACCCGGGGCCAGCGAGCTTACCGAGAAAGCCCTTACCGAAGGTGTTAACCTCGAGGATATAATAAATAAGGGACTAACCGAAGGTATGAACATCGTGGGGCAGAAATTTGAGACTGGGGAGTATTATATTCCGGATATGCTAGCCTCAGCGGAAACAGTAGGGGCCGCTATGGAGATATTGGAGCCCCACCTTGCCCAGAGTGGCATTAAGTCCAAGGGCAAGATACTGGTGGCTACCGTAAAAGGAGACCTCCACGATATCGGCAAAAACATAGTCTCCATACTGCTCCGGGGGGCCGGTTACACGGTCAAGGACCTGGGGAACGATATCGCTCCCCAGACTATCGTGGAGGCGGTGAGAGAAGAAAGGCCCCAATTTCTGGGAATGTCGGCCCTGCTGACCAGCACCATGATACACATGAACAACACCATCGAGGCACTTACCGAAAGCGGACTGAGGGACAAGGTAAAGATTATCATCGGCGGGGCAGCGGTCTCGGAGGAATTTGCCCAGAGCATAGGTGCCAATGGCTACGGGGCTGACGGCTTTCAGGCAGTAAAGATAATGGACGCTTTGAGGAACAGCATGAAAGGTTAAGAGGGTTTATGGCTGAAATAGATGCCTACAATGAGGCACTCAAAAGCGGACTCTACCAGAAACCTGCCGGGCTTCTGGGAAAATATGATAATGTGCGCCGCTTCTGGGAGGACGAGGAGCTTGGTCTTTACCTGAGACCCTATCTGGAGCGGCTGGTAACCCGAAAGAGGGAGCATGGACAGAGGCTTCGCCTGCTCGACCTGGGATGCGGCAGTGGGGATGGCCTGGAGTTCATTACCAGCATCAGCCGCCAACCCCTGATTTCGGAAGGCGACACCAGGGTTATAGAGCCCGACATGCTTGAGCTTTACCAGGGCATCGATATAAACGAGGGGCTACTGAGACAAGGTCGGGCTATCTACAGCGATAGACCGAATGTGAGTTTTACCCAGTTAAACCTCAACGACTTCGACTTTGACGCTGAAGCGCCCCATGATTTGTATCTGGCTAACTATGGAGTGCTATCCCACAACACCGATGAGCAGACGGTGGAGCTCCTGAGCAACATTGCCCGACGAAGCCAGGATGGCACCCTCATCGTCATTGACTGGCTGGGGCGCTACTCATATGAGTGGCAGACGCTATGGACCAGGGATTTTGCCCGTAACCAGTGGATGAATTATGCCATCTCCTATATACCCTCAGCGGGTGAGATGGAGTCACCGGAGCTGACCTATTTCCCGCTAAGGATTGTGGGGCGCCAGGAGGCGCTACATATCTACCGGCAGGCAAAGAGGCAAACCAGAGGGGTTATCACCCTGCGGAAACTGGCTGACCGCTCCTCATTCGTGGGACGCCACACGGACACTGCTCAATATAACCCCCACTGCCAGCCCATGCGCCGATTGGTCAATTCTCTCTTTGAGCCCAACCGGTGCACCAATCTAGCCGAGGCCTTGATTACCTATACCCCCAGGGACGGCTTCACCGAGATAAATACCTACCACCAGAGGTTAGCCGATGGCTGGAACTACCTGGTAACCTACACCAAGGCGCTACTTGAGGGAAGCCAACCGCCGACAGCACCGGCCGGGATGCCTCTGCCCCTCAGGAGAGCCCGCAGGGCTATGAAGGGCGTAGTGAAAGCAGCCACCAGGATGAAAATAGGTAATGCCCGAGCCAGTCTGGTCGAGCCGCAACTGGGCTACTGCCTCAGGGAGCTCGAGATGGGTCTTCAGCGGGGGTTGGGATGTGGGCACGGGCTGGTGGCTATCTTTGAGGTGGTGAAGTAAGCGCCATCATCATTTTAGCGGAGGACTGATAAATATGGCAGGTATCTCAGGAACCAGTTCCGGCAAACAAGATGTCTTAGCGTTGATGTTGAGCCGACTACATCACCGAGGCCCGAAGAAAGAGTGGAAATACCTTGGCCAGGGAGCTGCCCTGGGCTGCTGTGTTCTACCCTCAGAGACTAACCACTCAGGAAGAGTCTACGCCCAGATGGCGGGCACAGCGGTGGTAATAGATGGTCATCTCTACTCTGAAGAGGGGATGCCGTTACCTGAGGCCGACCTCGTGGTCAGTCTTTACAGCCGATTTGGCCCGGCCTTCGTGGAGCAGTTGGATGGTGATTTCGCCCTCGGTTTAGCCACTGACCGCGACTTAATACTGGCCAGAGACGCCGTGGGACTGCGGCCGCTCTTCTACGGCGCTAAAGATGGTGAACTCTACTTTGCCTCTGAGATGAAAGCCCTCCTGGGTCTATGCACCGAGGTCATAGAACTACCGCCGGGCCACATCTATACCCAACGGGAGGGACTCCGACCATTCCAGAGCCGACAGTATTCGGTTCCCGAATTTGACAGCCCTGAAGAAGCGGCTCGTATCCTCAAGTACCTGCTAAGATGTTCCGTGGAGATGCGGATGAAGGATGGCAATGTTAACGGCGTCCTGCTCAGCGGCGGCCTGGACTCAAGTGTTGTCGCCTGCCTGGCCAGGGAATTTCAGCCTGACCTGAAGACATTCACCGTAGGTACCGGCCTAAATGACTCTGAAGACCTGAGGCGGGCACAGGAGACGGCACAGTATCTGGGCACCGAGCACCACGACTATACCTACGGGAAGAAAGAGATAGAGTCGGTGCTGCCTCAGGTCATTTATTACCTGGAGTCCTTTGATGAGGACTGTGTATATGGGGCAGTAGCCAATTACTTCGCCGCCGGGCTGGCAGCCGAGCACTCCAGCTGTGTGCTGTGCGGGGAGGGAGCCGATGAGTTCCTGGGCGGTTACCACGAACTAAAAGAGGCGAGAAGCGAGGTAGAATTCTTCCAGCTTACCGCCGACCTAATCGGCAATGCCTACCACACCGGACTCCAGAGAC
>DAOWJS010000051.1 GCA_030640255.1 Dehalococcoidales bacterium
GGGATTGCCAATGCTTTCCTTGATTCGTCTCCGGTAGTAGCCATAACCGGTCAGGTAGCTAGCTCCTTCATTGGTAAAGATGCCTTTCAGGAGACAGACATTACTGGTATCACTTTACCTATTACCAAGCATAACTATCTTGTCCTTGATGTAGGTTCACTGGCTAAAACGGTTAAGGAAGCCTTTTATCTAGCCAGGGCAGGGCGCCCCGGTCCGATACTCATTGATGTGCCGCGAGATATTTTTACCGCCGAGGCAGAATTTCATTATCCGGACAAGGTGGATTTACCCGGCTATAAACCAACTCTCCAGGGACATCCGACACAGATTAAGAAGGCAACCAGGCTTATAAATGAAGCTCGGCAACCGCTTATTATTGCCGGTAGGGGAGTAATTATCTCAGGGGCATATGCTGAACTTAAACAGCTGGCAGAGACAGCCCAAATACCAGTGGTTACTACCTTATTAGGTATCGGTTGTTTCCCTGAATCTCATGTTCTAAGTTTTGGTATGCTGGGTATGCATGGTATGGCTTATGCTAATATGGCGGTTAATGATGCTGATGTCATTATTGCTATTGGGATGAGGTTTGATGATAGGGCTACGGGTAAGGTAAGCACCTTTGCTCCTGATGCCCGCATTATCCATATTGATATTGACCCAGTGGAAATCGGGAAGAACGTAGGTGTAGATGTGCCTATAGTTGGTGATGTGAAGGCAGTTCTTCAGGAATTAAATAAGTTGATTGTCTCAACTGAGCGTGTAGCTTGGGTTCAACAACTAGGTGATTGGCGAAAGGAACACCCAACAACAGAAATTAGAGAGTGTGACGGGCTCCTGCCCCAGTTTGTTATTCGTAAAATATATGAGGTAACCCGGGGTGAGGCTACCATTGTTACCGGAGTAGGTCAGAACCAGATGTGGTCGGCTCAGCATTACTGGTATGATAGACCCAATAGTTTAATCTCATCGGGTGGATTGGGTACTATGGGATTTGAGCTTCCGGCGGCTATGGGGGTTAAGGTAGGGTGTCCTGATGTCACTGTTTGGTGTATCGCTGGGGACGGGGGTTTTCAGATGACTATGCAGGAGTTAGCCACTATAGTTCAGGAACGACTGGCAGTTAAGATAGCCATCATGAACAATGGTTACCTGGGAATGGTACGGCAATGGCAGGAATTATTCTATGGGAAGCGCTATGTGGCGACACCATTAACCTGTCCTGACTTTGTCAAGATTGGTGAGGCGTATGGTATTCCAGCATTAAGGGTTAAGCGTAAGGAAGAAGTAGTTCCAGCTATCGAGCAAGCTATGGCAGAGCAAGGTCCTTTCCTAATCGATTTTATGATAGAACCAGAGGAGAACGTTTATCCTATAGTGCCGCCGGGGGCGACTTTTGCCGAAGCTCTTGAGCAACCTAAGGAGGAGGAGGTGGCGAAATGGTAACGATGAGACACACCCTAGTTGCCTTGGTGGCGGATAGGCCGGGGGTACTTAACCGGATGGCAAGCCTTTTCCGAAGGCGTGGCTTCAATATTGAGAGTATAGTCGTCGGGCATAGTGAACTGCCTCACCTGTCACGGATGACCATTGTCGTCGGTGGGGCAGCGGCAATGGTGGAGCAGGTTAGGAAGCAGCTGGATAAGCTGATAGATGTGGTTAAGGTGTCGGATATTTCCGAAGAGGAAACAATTGCTCGAGAGCTGGCATTGATTAAGGTAAAAGCTACCTCGGCTACTAGAAGCGAGATTATACAGATTGTAGATGTATTCAGGGCGAATATAGTGGATGTTGCCCCTGATTCGCTGACCATTGAAGTTACCGGTGGTGAGGAGAAAATCGACTCCTTAGTTAACTTACTTCGCAGTTTTGGTATCAGGGAAATGACCAAGACAGGACGCATAGCCATGACCAGGGGAGGTCAAAGCCCGCTGCCGGTGTCGAAAAAGGTATCCAAAGCTCGTAACCAAAGGCAAAAGACAGCCTAGGTCATTTATCAAGGCAAGTTTTGGGGGCTCGAAATCAGGGTGATAATCCCTCCAAAACCTGTCTCTCCCTTCATCCTCTTTGAAGGAGAAAATAAAAAAGGGAGTTTTAGAGGAGCGTAGCCCCTCTAGGGAAAACATCTTCCCCTTCCCCTTATCAAGGGGAAGGGGATAAAGTCCTTGCCTGCTTTGGCAAGGATAAAGGAGATGATAACTTATGGCTAAGATATACTATGATAAAGATGCTGACCTAACTCTGCTTGATGGAAAGGTAGTTGGCATTATCGGCTATGGAAGTCAAGGGCATGCCCAGGCTCAGAACCTTAGGGATAGTGGTTGCCAGGTGATAGTGGCTGAGGCGGAGGGAAGTCAGGGCTGGCAGAAGGCTAAGGAGGCTGGCTTCAAGGTACTAACGGCGGCTGAGATGGCAAAGGAAGCCGATATTATAGTGATGCTGGCTCCGGATAACCTGCACCGGGACATCTATTACGGGTCAATAGAGAAAGGACTAGCCCCGGGTAATACCCTGATGTTTGCTCACGGTTTTAACATTCATTATGGGCAAATCATCCCACCACCTGATATTGATGTTACTATGATAGCCCCCAAGTGCCCGGGTCATATGTTGAGGCAACTTTATACTGAGGGCATAGGCCCTCCAGCAATAGTGGCAGTTCACCAGGATGCTTCAGGCAGAGCCAAGGATATAGCCCTTGCCTATGCCAAGGGTATCGGTTGTAGCCGAGCCGGCGTCATTGAAACTACCTTCGCCGAAGAGACCGAGACCGACCTCTTCGGTGAGCAGACGGTGCTGTGTGGCGGGGTTTCCGCCTTAATAAAGGCGGCATTTGAGACACTGGTAAATGCTGGCTACCAGCCAGAGATAGCCTATTTTGAGTGCTGTCACGAGCTTAAGCTTATCATTGACCTTATATATCAGGGTGGCTTAAGCTATATGCGCTACTCCGTTAGCGATACCGCCGAGTATGGTGATTATACCCGGGGACCACGGGTTATTGATGACATGGTTAAGGATGAGATGGAGCAAATCCTGGCTGAGATTCAGGATGGCAGCTTTGCCAAGGAATGGATTCTGGAAAACCAGGCCGGTCGCCCGGTTTATAATGCCTTAAAGCGCATGGATGAGGAGCACCCCGTAGAGCTCGTGGGTAAAGAGCTGCGAGAGATGATGCCGTGGCTGAAGGGGAAGTAATAAAGGAGGAATATGATGGCTGGTGAAGTAAAGTCGGCTGCAGAGGCTACAAAAGTAGCAACGTCATTTCTGAAACAATATTACGCCTTCTTACGCCCAATTAGTGCGGATAGAGAGAATGCTAATTGGATAGTTAAAGTTGATGTTGGTGTGATTACAAAAGAGATAGCCGAAGTTAAGATAGATGCGTCAACATCAAATATTACAGCATATTCATTTCCAGAGTGAGGGGGATTGGCCTTGGATGTAGAAGCAAAAGTTAAAAAATATGCAGGTCAAAGCCGGCATTATTTACTAAATGCCTCTAAATTCATTGATGCTGGCGATTCAGAGAAAGCAAGCGAATTTTTATGGGGGAGTTTGGCTGAGGTAATAAAGGCGGTTGCATTAAGTAAAGGGTTTCAATTAAAGAAGCACGGCGAGATATGGACCTATGTTGAGAACTTAACCAAGGAGTTGGAGGATAAGAGTATATATAATGCGTTCCGCCACGCACACGATTTGCACATTAACTTTTATGAGTCAGACATTGAACTAAGAGGTGTTCGTAGAATGGCGGCGGACATAAAGATAGTACAAGGCAAACTGCTTCAGCTTATTCCGCGGGAGAGTTAGCTATGGACAGAGTAATAATCTTTGATACCACCTTGAGGGATGGGGAGCAGGCGGCGGGGGGGATGCTGAATATCCAGGAAAAACTGGAGATAGCCAGGCAACTGGAGAAGCTTGGTGTAGATATCATTGAGGCTGGCTTTCCCATCAGCTCCCCCGGCGATTTTGAGGCAGTAAGGCTTATTGCCCAAGGGGTTCGCACCCCGGTAATTTGTGCTCTGGCCAGAGCTCACCCTGATGATATAGATAGGGCATGGGAGGCAATTAGAGAAGCCGAGCACCCACGAATACATGTGTTTCTACCTGCTTCAGATATACAGCGCGTGCATCAACTGAAGAAGAGCCGCGAGGAGGTTTTACAGGCTTCCCGGGAGATGGTAGCCAGGGCTAAGCAATATAC
>DAOWJS010000053.1 GCA_030640255.1 Dehalococcoidales bacterium
CCCTTTATTATTTTTCCTTCAAAGGAGAGGGGGAACTGGTTATGTAAGAGAGGCGAAGCCTCTCTTTAACTCTCCTTTAGCGCTTACTCCCTTAAGGAGAGGGGGAGGGATTGGTTTTGAAGTGGCTTTGTCTGTCTTTGACTCCTCTTGAAAGGATAATTAAAATAAAGGGTGTTTAAGAGGGGCGGTAGCCCCTCTTTTTAATACCATTCCCCCTCTCCCTTGTAGATGCGCACAATTGGCAATAAGGTTGTTCATCAATGGGGGTTTAAGGGGCGAACCCCCTTAAAAAACAAATTCCCCCTCTCTTTGGTCGGGGGGATGAAAGGTAGAACTTTTTTGCCCCTTTTTCGGCTCTGTAATCAAGCTGCAATCTGGCTCAGGCTTCCCAGGTTGTGCCGACTGTTATATTTTGCCTTCTTTGGCTGGAGCCGCCTTGTCTCGGCTCTTCCTTGGCTTCCAGCCCAGGAGCATTAACAGTTCCCGCACCGCAGCGTCGCCGCTTAGCACCCCTTTAAGGGGCATGTCGGGGTGTATTAGATACTCGTTGCGCCTGCCAGCCTTGACCTTGGTGACGTAGCCGGCGGCTTCAAGGTCCTTGATGATGCTGTGAGTTGCCCTCTCGGTGATGCCCACCGCATCGCCAATGTCCCTGGCTGTCCTACGGGGATGCTTGGCAATAGCAGCTAGGACGAGGCTATGATTGGTTACGAATGACCACTCAGGCATTTTTGACCTCGGTTGAGAGGGTCTGGAAAATCCTTAGATAATCGCCTAGGTACCTGGTGATGAGAAACTTTTCTTGAACCAGGCGTCTGCCGGCACTTCCGAGCCTGCCAGCAGCCTCGCTATCCCGCAACAGGTAGGTTATGGCCTCTACCCACTCATTCACCGAGCGCACTAGGTAGCCGGTTTCCCGATGTATTATCTGGAGGGCGATACCCCCCACATCACTCGCCACCACCGGACAGCCCTTCCACAAGGCCTCGGCGACGACCAGCCCAAAACCCTCGCGAATCGATTTTTGCACCACCACGCTGGCTGCCTGCTGAAAGGCATTGAGCTCTGGGCTGCCCACTCCGTTCTGCCCCCACAGTATATGAATATCGCCCTTGCCCTGGGCATGGGCGGCAGTGCGTTGGTACCATGACCAGGCTTCGGGGTCATCGCCAGCGCCACCCCCCGCCAGCACCAATTGCACCTCGGGGAATTCTTTCCTCAGCAAATCATATATGTCGATAACCCCGCAGAAATCTTTCCATGGGTCGAAACGGGATACCTTGAAGATAAAGGGACGACCCGGGTCAACACCATAGCGCAGGAGAATATTATGGACTTCCCCATTATCCAGGAGGCGATTCTTGATGCTCAGGGGGTCTATCCCCGGGGGCACCTCGAAACACCGGGGGACGCGAAAGTCCTTGGGGAAGTATTGTCTCTTGGTGAATATGGCAGCATCGTAGATATCAACATAAGGCTTCAGAAATCTCCAAATACCAGGGCGAGGGGTGCTGAGGTCTAGGTGACAGCGCCATATCCAAATACCTGGATTTCGATGACCATTTCTCTGACGCAGAAGTCGCAGAACCCCCGCCGGCTGAGGGTCATGAACTACAACAAAATCATAGGTTCCGTTAGAGTTCAGAAGGTCGGCATTCAGACTGTTGTACTTTAGCCATGTCTCTTTCATATGAGATTTCAGCCGTACCGGCATCCCTTGGAGTCCATTGTGCATGGTCTTGGTAACCTTATAGAACTCGTCCGCCCCGTGCAGGATACACCACTCGGCATTCAATTCCAGGTCGCACATCAGCGGAACCAAAGCCTTCAGTGTCTCGGCTACCCCGCCACCAGCGGCGGTAGCATTGAGATGAAGCACTCTGGCTCCACGTAAGGGTTTAGCCAACTCCCTCAATTCCTGAATGCATTCCTCTCCCACTATGGATATGTATTCACTCAGTGAGCGTCTGTGGGCGAGAACGCATTCAGTCATTTTTTCACTCCTGTTTTAGACCGGCTGCTCACAGGCATAATCACAATTCAACCCGAAACCAACCATACCATCCTATCCATTACCATTGACATTGTGGCTAACCTTTATTTATTAACTCTACATTCAAGAAATGCCTTACATGCTAAATGATGCTGGAAATCTATTACCAGATTAGAAAGACTATACTAATATTACTTGAAATACATTTCTAGTATTGTATATCACATATTATTTGGATTGTCAAGTAGTTTTCAAGCCTATTTTCAAAAATAGTACCAATTGTATGGGGGGAAGGGTGTCGATGCCTGGATGGAGCTTCCTTAAGTCCGTTGTAGTCAGGGTTGAGGTGGATGACCCGGCAGTCAGGATGTATTACACTATTCCTATGCCCTCGCATAGCGTGTCGGAAGAGACGGGGGGAGTTTTACCTTCGTACACAACGGTTGAGGGAAAGGGGACTGTAGGTAAGAGAGGGGCGCAAGCCCCTCTCTAATCCTTCTATAGGAAGGACTTCCCCTTCTCCCTTGAGGGAGAGGGGGATAAAGGGGGTGAGGGTGATACCAAATATCAATCTATGGGCTATAATTGATAATACCTAAGTGATATAATTAGTTAGAGGAATAAGATGAATGTAACTGCCTATGAGGCACTGCTCTACGAAAAGCTGCCCAACTCCAGGGTAAGGTGTAATATCTGCCAGTGGCGTTGCACTATAGGTCCAGACAAGCTTGGCGTTTGTAAAATGTATCAGAATAGGGATGGGAGCCTGTATAACCTGAACTACGCCCAGGCATCATCGGTAGCCGTTGACCCTATTGAAAAGAAACCTTTGTTCCACTTCTTCCCCGGTAGCTCGGTTTTCTCCCTCGGCGGTTGGGGCTGCAACTTCCACTGCCAGGACTGCCAGAACTGGGAGATTTCCTGCGTTGAGATTGCCGAGCCAGGGCGCGGTTCTAGGGAAATTCAACCTCAAGAGGCGGTGGAGCTGGCTAAGAGCTACCACTGCCAGGGCATTGCCTGGACATACAATGAGCCTACCATATGGTTTGAATATACTCTGGACTCAGCCAAGCTGGCTAAAGAGAACAACCTATATACCGTCTATGTCACCAATGGCTACCTGACCCCTGAGGCGCTGGATACTATCGGACCCTATCTGGATGCCTGGCGAGTTGATGTTAAGGGTTTCTCTGATACCCTTTACCGTGAGCTGGCCAAGGTTACTCGGTGGCGAGAGATACTTGAGGTTGCCCGGCGGGCTAAAGACAAGTGGAAAATGCACGTTGAGGTGGTTACCAATATCATACCCACCATGAATGATGATGACCAGCAACTTGAGGGCATTGCTAGCTGGATAAGAGATAACCTGGGTGAACTAACCCCGTGGCATGTAACCCGGTTTTTTCCCAATTACCGTATGATGCACTTACCCCCAACCCCGGTGTCCACCCTTGAGCATGCCTACGATATTGGTAAGAAAGCCGGTCTTAAGTTTGTCTATGCCGGCAATGTTCCCGGACACCAGAGTGAGAGCACCTTCTGCTCCTCCTGTGGTAGGCTTATCGTATCGAGGTCTGGCTATCAGACTGAGGTATTAGGTCTGGAAGGTTCAAGATGCAAGTTCTGCGGGGCAGAACTTAATTTTAGAACATCTGGGGCAGAGAGGAGACTATCATGAGCAGGAAGCCGGTTGTCGCCGGGCAATTTTATCCCGCCTCATCTTCCCAGCTAAGGGCAATGATTGAGCAGTTAGTTGACGAGAAGGGAGCCAAAGAAGACGTAATCGGTCTGGTTTTACCTCACGCCGGCTATATCTACTCGGGACCGGTGGCCGGTGCGGTTATATCCAGAATCAAATTCAAAGATACCTTTATCATTATGGGTCCCAATCATACTGGGAGGGGAAAGCCGCTCAGTATCATGACCCAGGGGACATGGGAAACACCCCTGGGTGAGGTAGAGATTGACTCAGAACTGGGTAAGCAGATTTTAGCTACCTCCAGTTACTTACAAGAGGATGAGGTAGCTCATCAATATGAACACTCCATTGAGGTTCAGCTCCCGTTTCTACAATATTTCAAGCCGAATATTAAAATAGTGCCTATCGTCCTCGCTTACTCTAGCGGTGCCGTCTATAAGGAGATTGGTAAGGAGCTCGCCAAGGCGGTTAAGGATTTAAACAAAGAGGTGGTAATCATTGCCTCAAGTGACATGACTCACTATGAGCCGCAAGAGTCTGCCCAGAGGAAGGATACCCAGGCTATAGAAGCCATACTGGATTTGAACGAGGATGAACTGCTGAAGCGGGTTGATGAGTTAAATATATCAATGTGTGGCTATGCCCCAACCATCAGCCTCATCTCGGCGGCTAAGGAACTGGAGGCAACCGGGGCAGAACTGGTTAAATACCAGACCAGTGGTGATAGCTCAGGCGATTACTCCAGCGTGGTCGGCTACGCCGGGATAATAATAACCAGGATGTCGCCACTGACGAAATTAGCCAAGAAAACGGTAGAGACCTATGTTAAGGAAGGTAAGACCCCCCAGTCAGAAGAGCTTACCCCGGAGATGAAGCTGAAGGCCGGTGTCTTCGTGTCAATTCACAAGTTGGGCGAGCTTAGAGGCTGCATCGGCACCTTTGAGCCCGTCAAGGATAATGTGGCTGAGGAAATTATTGCCAATGCCGTCAGCTCAGCTACCCGAGACCCCCGCTTCCCACCCATCGCCCCCAATGAGCTTAAAGACCTTGACTACAGCGTGGATGTCCTGACTACCCCTGTGCCAATAGACAGCCAGGACCAGCTTGACCCCAAGAAGTATGGGGTTATCGTGGAGTGTGGAATGCGGCGGGGGCTGCTACTCCCTGACCTGGAGGGGGTGGATAGTGTGGACTATCAGATTGACATCTGCCGCCAGAAGGCAGGAATATTGCCTGATGAGCCAATAAATCTCTACCGCTTTGAGGTGAGGAGATATAAATGACTAACTATAGCAGATTAGGCGAACCACTATGTTTTGGGAGGTAGAATATGAAAAGTAAGGCAACC
>DAOWJS010000052.1 GCA_030640255.1 Dehalococcoidales bacterium
AATCGGTGACCAGTGGGTTAAAAAGAAATTTACCCCTGTAGGCTTCAAATTATATGAGCGTCTGACAAAATATTTTGAGGCAGTAGATTTAATCTGCGTGGCCAGAAGAGGGCAGAGTTCCCACACCGGGGTTTGGCACTATAGAGCCAAGAAATTTAATTTCTATCTAAGGGGCTTCAAGTATCTTCTTATAATGAGAAAGCCTGCTACTACGGCTACCAAAGTTAAATGGTCAAAATATAAATAAGTAGCTAAAGCCAATGAAAAACAGTGAGATTATCAAGGTATTTGAGGATATTGCTGACCTCCTGGAGCTTAAGGAGGAGAACCCGTTTAAGATAAGGGCTTACCGGAATGTAGTTCAAGCCATTGAGCACCTGCCGGTGGAACTGGAGCAGCTGGTGGCTGAGGACAGGTTGAAGGAAGTCCCCGGGGTGGGGGAAGCGATTGCCAAGAAGATTACCGAGCTGGTAACCACCGGGCGCCTTGGACTCTACGAGAGGTTAAGGGCTGAGTTCCCGGAGGGGGTTAGCGACCTGCTTGATATACCCGGCGTGGGACCCAAGACAGCCATACTGCTTATCAACGAACTGGGTATAAAGTCGATAGATGAACTAGAGGCAGCTATCGTTAGCGGCAAGGTAGCCAGTTTACCTCATATCGGGGATAAGACCGCGGAAAATATTCTCCGCCAGATTCAGGCAATACAAGGAGGGAAACAGCGTACTACAAGCCAATGTCGTGACTTTAGGGGAAGGGAATGACAGACCTGGATAAACAGTTACCACTTTTTCAATTGGCTCCGGTGGGAGATGCTGAAGCCATACAATATTTAAGGCAGGCCATCACCAGAGGTAAGCACTGGTATATTGCTTTACTGGAGACTATCGGGCTATGGAGTACGGCTGAGGAAACCAATAACGGTCGCGTCCAGCGCTACCTCATTGCCGATGAAGCCTTTGACTGGCTACTCCTGGCTGAGCGCTTATGCGCATCAGTAGATGGACTACTACCTGAAAATGAGAAACTGGGTCTCCTTTTTCATGGTGAGCCGCCAATTAACCTGACCGAAGATAATTTTAAGCAGCTCATTGGCAGTAGTAAGTATCGCCAGTATCTCAATTACTTTTATGGCATCACGGTAGAGGAGGCTCTGGTTTTGACGGTGCGAGAAGAGGTGCGCAAGGAGAGGCGAACCTCGGGCTACAATAAGGAGCCTGATATTGACAACGAGGTTTATCACCGGATATATGGGGCTACTAAAACGGTGCTGCTCAAGCACTTCAGGCGTGAAAAGGGTTATCCTCAACACCGGTCTACTAGCGTGACCGAGCTTAAGGAGTTTACCTACTGGCTATTTAAGTACCGACTAAACCACTGTGATAAGGCCAGGGTTGCCAGTGACACCAAGAAGGGACTGGAGCAATTAAGACAGCAACAGACGAACCACAGTTTTCCCCGGAGACTGGTAACCGATAAGCTGCCCTCTAAGTAATAACTCTCTGTTTTACCCTATCCTTCACTCTGGTTAGGCGGCTATGTTTGCGTAGCCTCTTTCGATACTCTCACTATGAGTACCGGCACCTTTCCTGCCCGCAGTACTTTATCAGCAACACTGCCGAAAGCCCAGCGACTAATACCTGACCGTCCATGTGTTGACATAGCCACCAAGTCGGCATTGATTTCGCCTTCAGCTTTAATAATCTCCTCAGCAGCTTCGCCCACTCCCACTTTACACCTCACAATAGCCCCTTTACTCCTTAGGCCTTCACCAGCTTTATCAAGGTAGTCCAAAACCTTCTTCTTGACTAGCTCTATCTCCTCCTCAGTATAGGGAACGTCAAAAATTTCACCTGCGGTTTCAACACGGTGAGTCGGCGGTGAAATTACCTGAAAAAGGGTAACTTCTACCTTTTCCCCTGGTGCCAGCCTAGACACTAGTCCCTCAACATAGAGCAGGGCAGCCTCACCTATTTTAGAGCCATCCAAGGGAACAAGCGTTCTTTCAGTCATTTCCCATCCTCCTTAAAATTTGATGAGCTGTTGTTTGAGTCTCTCCAGTTTATCAGTTAAGGCATGCCCGAGGTGAAGCTCGCCGGTAACATTCGGCGGCGGCATAGTAATAACGAAGGGCTTCTTCTCCGGGTCTATCCTGGGGGTAAAGTAGTCCTTCTCCAGCCAGAACTGATACCACTTCTGCTCAACCTTGCCCGGCTCATAAGCTTTGGGCATTTCATATTGAATGTTCGGTGCCTCTGTCATACTTACCTCTTCGCAATTTAGTTAACAACCTCACCCCCTTAGTCCCCCTCTCCTTACCAGGAGAGGGGGCTCCGCCCCCTCTTGAACTCTCCTTATTCCCGAAATACCGGGGAGTAAATAAGTGGTTGAACCCTCTTATCAATAACTCTACAATAAATAGCTGCGGTTTTCATTTCAATCCCCTTTGAGATTCAGCCTCTCAGTTTACTCACCCGGCGGCATCCTATATCTTAGGGTCAGGATTGACCTGTACTCTAAGTAAGCCATCCCACACTAAGGTTCCAAATATCTTCTCAGGTGCCGGATTTGCCATATGCACGTCATTTCCGACTTCGTAATAACGGCCTAAGATTCCGCGTGGGGTTATAACATAATGAAGAGCGTGGGAAGTGCCTGCCATTCCTTTCGGCAGCTTACGCTTGGGAACATAGGTCACTAGCAGTTCCTGTTCTTTAATAACCTCAAGCAATTGTGGTTCGTCGAAAACACTCGCTGCTAAAAGGAAATCATCGCGGTGCACGATGGGTAGACTTACAGGTTGATTGAGGATTGGTGATTCCACAAGCAGGTATCCGTAAGGTTTGAATAAACTCTTAGCCTTAACTTTATTACCCGGGCGGATAATGGTTCCGGCTCTATCGAATTCTAGGACATGGAAGACTTGCCCGATGATATCAGTCCATTCACAATCGCGACCAACCTCCAGTGTCATTGCTACACCCCCTTTCAATTGGTATATCTTGACCTATCTATATTTACCCGGCAATATATAGCACACTTCATGTTAATTCCTTACAAGTAGAATTATCTGCACGATTGCTAATACGGACAAAATAGCAGTCAACCAAATCAGTACTTTTGTTAGGCATTTGAGCTTTGCGGCAAAATACATGCTGATTAAATCAGGCCTATAACCACCAAACTCAGCCTGTAGTTTGCTAATTTCAGTTACTTTTTGTTGGATTGCCTGGTGTTTTTTCATGGCTTCACCGTCCTTTGTGGCCCGGATTGCTTCCACTTTGTCTTGTCCCAAGAGGGTACGCAATGAATTTATCAAAGTCCCAGCTTACGTTTTAATCCTTTATACCAAGCTTCTACTTCTTACCCATCATCCCCACCACCCTATCCAGTATCCTATCGGCTACCTCTCGTTTGGTTAAGAGAGGTAGGCTTTCTACCTTGCCATCACGCTCAATTATGGTTACTTTATTGGTGTCGGTGCCGAAGCCGCTATCAATGTCGGTAATATCGTTAGCCACGATTAGGTCAAGTCGCTTCTTTTGTAGCTTCTGCTTGGCATTTGCCACCACATCTTCACTCTCGGCAGCAAAACCAACCCTGACGAAGTTGCCCTCTACTTCAGTTAGAATATCCGGGGTTCTGATTAGCTCCAGGCTCAGGCTGGGGGCTTCTTTCTTAATCTTAGCTTTGGCCACGCTCTTGGGCTGGTAATCAGCCACCGCCGCCGCCATAATTAGAGCATCAGCTTTGGCTACTGCTTTAGCTACTGCCTCCTTCATCTGCATAGCAGTTTCAACATGAGTAACCTCAACGCCTACCGGCTCAGGGAGGTAAGTGGAGGCAGTGATTAGGGATACCATTGCCCCTCTATCTCTAGCCGCCTCAGCTATAGCGTAACCCATCTTGCCTGAGGAGCGATTGCTGATATGGCGGACCGGGTCAATAGGTTCCTGAGTACCACCAGCGGTAACCACGATGCGCTTGCCAGACAAATCACTGTTTCTGCCCAATACCTGCTTGATGGTGCCGATGATTACCTCGGTATCAGCCAGACGTCCCATACCTGTCTTGCCTGAAGCCAGGTATCCAT
>DAOWJS010000036.1 GCA_030640255.1 Dehalococcoidales bacterium
ACTAAGTTAGCCAAGCTGGGAAAACAGATAGAAGACCACTATCAATTCCCCCAGGACAGTGAATGGGCAAAGGAAGACGGGGAAATCTCTATCGTCCAAACCCGTCCGGTAACTACTATCAAAGAAACTACCGAGGCTGAACCTGAAATCAAAGCCCCGGTACTTCTTTCAGGGGCAGCCGCCAGCCCGGGTATAGCCTCAGGGCCGGTCAAAATAATACCTGACGCATCCCAAATAGACCGGGTGCAAGATGGTAATATTCTAGTTGCTGAGATGACTACTCCTGACTTCGTGCCGGCAATGAAAAGAGCGGCAGCCATTGTAACCAACCGCGGGGGCAGAACCGCCCACGCTGCCATCGTCAGCCGAGAGCTAGGTATCCCCTGCGTAGTCGGTGTCGAACAGGCAACAACTATCTTGGCTGATGGCCAGATAATCACTGTTGATGGCTCACAGGGCAAAGTCTACGACGGTAAAGTAACTAGAAGAATAAAAACCGCTTTTATTTCCAATATCCTCAAGGAAGCGATTAAGACCAGGACTAAGGTTTATGTAAATCTGGCTCAACCTGAGCTAGCCGACAAAGTGGCGGCACGCGATGTTGACGGTGTGGGTTTACTCCGAGCTGAATTCATGGTTGCCCAGATTGGTGAGCACCCCAGTTATATGATTAGCCAAAATCGAGGTCAGGAGTTTGTGGATAAGCTGGCTAATGGTATCAATACCTTTGCCAAAGCCTTTAACCCACGCCCGGTAGTTTATCGAACCAATGACTTCAAGACCAACGAGTATAGGAAACTCACCGGTGGTCAGGAATACGAAGACGTGGAAGAGAACCCAATGCTCGGCTATAGAGGAGCCTCCAGATATATTACTGATGTTGACGTGTTTAAGCTGGAAATAGAAGCGATTAAGAAAGTAAGGCAGAACTACCGTAATCTATGGGTTATGATTCCCTTTGTCCGAACTGTGGATGAAATGGCTAGGACTATAGAAATACTGGGGTCTCAGGGACTAAAGCGCTCGGCTGACTTCAAACTCTGGATGATGGTTGAGGTGCCGTCTAATATCTTCCTCCTGGAGAAGTTCCTTGAACTCGGCATTGATGGTATATCTATAGGTTCCAATGATTTAACCCAGCTCATCCTGGGGATTGATAGGGACAGCGAAAAGCTAGCCAATACCTTTGACGAACGAAACGAAGCAGTGCTTATTGCCCTAGAAAGGGCGATTACAGTAGCAAATAGTATGGGTGTTACCTCCTCTATTTGCGGGCAGGCACCTTCAGTATACCCCGAGCTTACTGAAAAATTGGTGGAATGGGGCATCACCTCGGTTTCAGTAAGCCCGGATATGATTGGCGCCACCAGAGAGATAATTGCTAAGGCAGAAAAGAAATTGAAACCTAATGATTAGTCGGCTTAATATTCGCCAGATAATTGAGGAACGGGAAGAAAGCCTGTCTCCTTATGCCGCCAAAAGCAGGTTGTCACGGGGCAGGCTCAAGCCAGAAGAGCCCTGCCCGGTGCGCACCGCCTTCCAGCGTGACCGAGACCGTATTATCCACTCCAAGGCTTTCCGTCGCCTCAAGCATAAGACACAGGTCTTCATTGCCCCTCAGGGTGACCACTATGTAACCCGGCTCACCCATACCCTTGAGGTTTCCCAGATAGCTCGAACCATAGCTCGAGCTCTAAGCCTCAACGAGGATTTGACCGAGGCAATTAGCTTGGGGCACGACCTAGGTCATACCCCCTTCGGTCATGTGGGCGAGGAGGTTTTGGACAAGCTTTACCACCGTGGATTCAGACATAATGAGCAATCCCTGCGAGTTGTTGACCTTTTAGAAAAAGATGGTCAGGGGCTCAACCTCACCTGGGAGGTGAGAGACGGTATTGTTAATCACTCCAAGTCAAGGGCAGATATCCAGGGAAAGGGCTCGGGAAAGGCAAGCACCCTAGAAGGGCAGGTGGGTAAGATTGCCGATGCCATCGCCTATATCAATCATGACATTGGAGATGCCATAAGGGCAGGTATTATTACCGAGAACGATTTGCCGCTGTCGGCGGTTACGGTATTAGGTCGCTTTCATTCCCAACGCATCAATACTATGGTAGGTGACATTATTGAGCACTCATGGTCGGTAACGGGTCATAATATTGAAGAATACCCTACTATAGGGATGAGCCCTCAGGTTCTGGAGGCAACCAACAATCTCCGTGAATTTCTTTTTGACCGGGTATATAATGTACGCTCAGCCGAGGACGAAGCCGAAAAGGCAAGAGAGGTAATTCGCCTGCTGTATAAATACTTTAATGAGCATCAAGACAGGCTACCACCAGAATACCGGGCTTGCAGTGATGAGGCAGAACAGAGGGTGGTTGACTATATCGCCGGTATGACCGACCAATATGCTCTGAGGCTGAGTGAGGAGCTGTCATTAACCAGATGAGCGTTATTGACGAGGTAAAACAGAGAACAGACATCGTTGAGGTTGTAAGCCAGTACACCACCCTAACCAAAGCTGGACGAACCTTCAGGGCGCTATGCCCGTTTCACAGTGAAAAGCACCCATCCTTTTTTGTCTATCCTGAGCAACAGAGCTGGCACTAACG
>DAOWJS010000074.1 GCA_030640255.1 Dehalococcoidales bacterium
GATAGATTTTTACCGGATAAGGCTATTGACCTCATTTATGAGGCCGCCAGCAAATTGCGTATTGATACTGAGAGTGCCCCACCGGAGGTCAAATCGTTGGAACAGCGCCTTAAACAGTTGGCCAACGAGGAGGAAGCTGTCTCGCAGCGGCAGGATTATGAACGCGCCACTCAACTCAAGAGTGAAAGGTTACGTCTGGAGGAAGATTATAACCGGGCGAAGAGTGGCTGGCTTAAGCGTGAGAAAATTGATAGCGTGGTGGATGAGGAGGATATTGCCCAGCTAATCTCCAAGTGGACGGGAATCCCGGTAACCCAGATGCTGGAGGGAGAAACAGAGAAGCTGCTTCATATGGAAGACCGGATTCACGATAGGCTGGTAAATCAGGAAGAGGCGGTTACCGCCATTTGTGAAGCTATCAGGAGGAGTCGAGCCGGACTTAAAGACCCCGGGCGGCCTATTGGCAGCTTTATCTTCTCGGGTCCCACTGGTGTGGGTAAGACCGAGCTGGCTCGCACCCTGGCGCAGTTCTTGTTTGATGATGAGAACGCCATGGTGCGTCTGGATATGTCAGAGTATCAGGAGAAGCACACGGTATCGCGCCTGATTGGGGCGCCACCGGGCTATGTTGGTTATGAGGAGGGGGGACAGCTTACCGAGGCAGTGCGTCGGCGTCCCTACCGGGTAATCCTGCTCGACGAGATTGAGAAGGCGCACCCAGAGGTATTTAATAGCCTGCTGCAGCTTCTTGATGACGGGCGGTTAACCGATGGTCACGGGAGGACGGTAGATTTTAAGAATACGGTGGTTATTATGACCAGTAATGTTGGCGTTGAACTTATCCGGCGCGAGGCAAGTATCGGTTTTGCCGCCCGAAAGGATGAAGCCAAAGCTCGGCAGCAGAGCTATGAGAGCATGAAGGAAAAGGTGCTGGGTGAGATGAAGAAGGTCTTCCGTCCCGAATTTCTTAATCGGTTGGATGAGATTATCGTCTTCCACGAGCTAACTGAGGAGCAACTCAGAAGCATTGTCGATTTGATGGTAAAGGACTTGCAAAACCGTCTGGCGGAACGTAAACTGGGGCTGGAATTGACCAAGAAGGTGAAAGTATGGCTAGCCAAGGAAGGCTATGACCCGCTGTATGGGGCACGACCGCTGAGGCGGGCTATAGAGCGTTACGTGGAAAATCCGGTATCAACCAAGATATTGCGCGGAGAGTTTAATCAGGGTGACACCATTATAGTTGACCTTGTCGACAATGCCTTAACCTTTACGGCAAGGGAGGCGGCGAAAGCCGCCGCATGAGTGTCCAAGCCAATCATAAATCTTTGGAGCTTGATTTATTTCTACTTGGAGGGCGGATATTACCGGTAAGCGGACTAAACTGAAGAGGGGTCTGGGGAGGTGGGAATACCACCTTGGTATCCTGGGTCTAATCCTGACCATAGGGATAGCAGTAGCGGTTATCTTCTATTGGGAGAATGTCCGGGAGTTTCAGCAGTATGGCTATTTGGGAGCCTTTCTTATTAGTGTTTTTGGTGGCGCTACCATCCTGGCTCCGATACCAATGACACCGGTAGTATTTGCCTTAGGCACGGTTGCCAAACCGGCGTTTGCCCCTTACCTTGGTCCGGTGTTTATTGGAGCTGCTGCCGGTCTCGGTGAAACTATAGGCGGTTTGAGCATCTATATGACTGGTTATGGTGGTGGGACGGCTATAACTGGCGTAAATTACGGTAAAATTCAGGCGGTCTATTTACATCTGGTGAAGTGGATGGAGCGGAGGGGCTCACTAGTTCTATTTATCCTTTCGGCAGTACTCAATCCATTCTTCTATCCGGCGGCTATAGCTGCCGGGGCACTCCGATTCGGTATACGGAGGTATTTTCTGATTTGTTGGGCGGGTAAGACGATTAAGGGAATAAGCGTGGCTGCGGCTGGTTACTGGGGGCTGGGAGCTATACTCAGAGCGTTGGGCGTACCCATTTAGCCCAGAGCGTTTACTTTTCCTCGATAACTATCCGCTTTATGACGCTACCATTCTCAAGTTTTTCCAGGACATCCATCCCCTCTATTAGCTGACCAAATACCGAGTGTTTGCCATCAAGGTGGTGCTGGGGTGCGTAGGTAATGAAGAACTGGCAGCCATTGGTATCAGGACCGGCATTAGCCATTGATAAAGCCCCGGCTATGTGAGTGTGCTCGGTGAATTCATCAGCAAAGAAATAACCAGGATTACCGGTTCCGGTTCCAGTAGGGTTTCCTCCTTGAGCCATAAAGTTTGGTATTACCCGATGGAATGTAGTGCCGTGGTAAAAACCTTCGCCGGCGAGGAAGACGAAGTTGTTGACTGTTATGGGAACATCACTGGCGAATAGCTCCAGCACTAAATTCCCCTTCTCGGTTTCAATGGTGGCAGTGTACTGCTTACTGGTATCAATCGTCATTGGCGGTGGTGCTGAGTAAGTTTTCGGCTTTGGGGCTCCACCAGCACATGCTGTTGACAGGATTATAGCCCCAGTAACAATGATACCGATTATTCGGGGTAGAGCGCTAAGTTTCATAAATAAACCTTCCTAATTTTGGTTATATTATAAACCTATACGAGGGTGATGGACAACCGCTATTAAAAGCGGCTGTTTAGCAGCCTATCCTCCATTAGTCATTGCGAGGAGCCAAGCGACGAAGCAATCCCCATCAACACCCCACCGAGATTGCTTCACTTCGTTCGCAATGACAGGGGAGAGACGCAATGACAGGGGAGAGACGCAATGACAGGGGAGAGATGCAATGACGGGGGAGAGATGCAATGACAGGGGAGAGACGCAATGACAGGAAAAGGGAGGCTGACAATGATGGAGTGTCAATGATAGAGTGTCTAAGAGGGGCGAAGCCCCTCTCTAAAATCTCATCCCCCTCCCTTGTAAGGGAGGGGGATAAAGGGGGTAGGTTGCTAACGAATATCTGGGAGGGTGAGATAAATAGACGATCTCTGGTACTCTCCTTGCATCTCCTCTTATTTTCTGCTAGATTAAAACAGTGTATTGATGGGGCTGTAGTTCAGTTGGGAGAACGTTTGACTGGCAGTCAAAAGGTCAGGGGTTCGAGTCCCCTCAGCTCCACCATAACTATGGCAATAGTGCTCTTCGCTGTTGACATTTTAGGGCGGAGGGCTTTTATTTAAATAGGGAAGCTAAATGGTTGCTAGATATAACCCTCAGGAAATAGAGAATAAGTGGCAGCAGAAATGGGCCGAGGACAGGCTGTATGAGGTCAGTGAGGATGACCCCCGACCCAAATGGTATGCCCTGACCATGTTCCCCTATACCTCGGGCGACCTCCATATCGGGCACTGGTATGCCATGGCTCCGTCTGATGTTCGGGCTCGGTTTAAGCGGATGCAGGGCTATAATGTGTTTCACCCTATGGGGTTTGACGCCTTTGGGTTGCCGGCTGAGAATGCCGCTATCAGCCGGGGTATTCACCCTTTTACCTGGACGACGCAGAATATAGACAATATGCGTCGCCAGCTTAAGAGTATCGGTGCCATCTATGACTGGAACCGGGAGGTGATTACCTGCCTGCCCGAGTATTATAAGTGGACGCAGTGGTTCTTTTTGAAGCTGTATGAGGCTGGTCTGGCTTATCGGGGCAAGGCCCCGGTTAACTGGTGCCCCCGCTGCCAGACAGTGCTGGCTAATGAGCAGGTGGTGACGGGAGGCTTCTGTGAGCGCTGTGGAGCCTCGGTTAGCCGGCGAGATTTGGAGCAGTGGTTCTTTCGCATCACTAAATATGCTGATGAGCTTATGCAGCATGATGGTATTGACTGGCCGGAGCGGATAAAGCTCATGCAGCGGAACTGGGTGGGTAAGAGCCAGGGTGCTGATATTTCCTTTGCTCTTAACTATCCAGGAGTGGAGGAAAAAGAGATTCGGGTATTTACCACCCGTCCTGACACTATTTTTGGCGTTACCTTTATGGTTCTGGCTCCAGAGCACCCGCTGGTAGCCAGGCTGACCTCGCCGGAGAGACGGGCTGAGGTTGAGGACTACATTGCCCGGTCGCAACAGGAGACTGAGATTGAGAGGCTATCAGCGGAGAAGGAAAAGGACGGGGTGTTTATCGGGGCTTATGTGGTAAACCGACTGAGTGGCGAGTCGGTGCCTATCTGGATTGCTGATTATGTGTTAATGGGCTATGGCACCGGGGCGGTAATGGGGGTGCCGGCTCACGATGAGCGTGATTTTGCTTTTGCCCAGAAGTATAACCTGCCCATAAAGGTGGTGATAGCGCCACCGGGGTGGCAGGGGGGAGAGCTGGAGGAGGCGTATACCGAGCCGGGCACCATGGTTAACTCGGAGCAGTTTAATGGACTCCCCAGCCAGCCGGGCATAGAGGCGGTTTCTGATTTCCTGGCGGAGAAGGGCTACGGAGGGCGAGCCACTACCTATAGACTTCGCGATTGGCTTATCTCCCGACAGCGCTACTGGGGAGCACCGATACCCATAATTTACTGCCCTAACTGTGGCATTGTTCCGGTTCCTGAGGAGGACCTGCCAGTATTACTACCTGAGGATGCCGAGTTCAGACCTACCGGTGAATCCCCCCTGAAGTACTGTGAGCAGTTTGTCAATACTACCTGTCCGCGGTGTTCCGCCCCGGCTAAGCGGGAGACGGACACTATGGATACCTTTATGTGCTCCTCGTGGTATTTTTTGCGCTATACCAGCCCCCATTGTGATACTGCTCCCTTTGATGCCGACAAGGTGAAATATTGGTTACCAGTAGACATTTATACTGGTGGTGCTGAGCATGCCGTGATGCATCTTTTCTATACCCGCTTCTTTATTAAGGCGCTGCGGGATATGGGTCTGGTTGACTTTGGTGAGCCATTTACCCGCCTGTTTAATCAGGGGGTTATTGTTGTGGAACGACAGAAGATGAGCAAATCGCGGGGCAATGTGATTACTCCCGATGAGTATGTTTCCGAGCTGGGGGCTGATGCCGTTCGTGCCTACCTTATGTTTATTGCCCCCTGGGAGCAGGGTGGCGAGTGGGATGACAGCGGCATTAGCGGTATAAGCCGGTGGCTTAACCGGGTATGGAAGCTGGTGCTGGGGGGATATGGTCAGGGTGGAGGAGTTAGCCCTGATGTCAGGCAGAAAGCAGAGCGGGAACTATCCCGTATCACTCACCAGACTACCAGAAAGGTTACCGCTGACCTGGAAGGGCTGAGATTTAATACTATGATAGCGGCACTTATGGAGTTCACCAACTACCTGATGAAGGTAAAAGAAATAGGGGCTGTCGCTGATTCAGACTGGAGAAAGCCTGTAGATACTCTGCTCCTGCTTGTGGCGCCAACCGCTCCCCATCTCGCCGAGGAGCTGTGGCAGAGAACAGGACATAACTATAGCATTCATAATCAGAGCTGGCCCGAGTGGGATGAGGAGCTGGCTAAGGATGAGGAGATTACCCTGGTGATTCAGGTCAATGGCAAATTGCGTGACCGGATTACGGTGTTGGCGTCTATCACTGAGGCTGAAGCCAGGCAGCTGGCTCTGGAATCGCCACGGGTCAAGGCTTACCTTGAGGGCAAAGAGATTATTAGAATAATATATGTTCCGGGTAGGCTGATAAATTTTGTGGTGCATTAAGGGTGAGATAAGATGAAGATAGCCTTTATTGGTGGCGGGAATATGGGGGAGGCGATGCTATCGGCTATTCTGGACAAGGGGCTGAGCCCGTCGCAGGCTATCTCAGTTAGTGATATAGACGAGGCTCGCCGACAGCATCTTGAGCAGAAATACGGCGTGGCGGTGATGAGTGATAATCGTCAGGCAATAACCAGGGGTGATGTAGTGGTTCTGGCTATCAAACCCCAGAATCTAGTTGAAGTAATGGCTGAGCTTAGCGGTCAGCTTAACCCGGCTCAACTATTGTTATCTATCATTGCCGGGGCAAGAATCAATACTTTGTGTCTGGGGCTAAGCCACGGTTCTGTAGTTCGGGCTATGCCTAATACACCAGCCCAGATTGGTGAGGGAGTAACGGCGTGGACAGCTACCCCTGAGGTAACCGAGACGCAGAAGGGCTGGGCAAGCTCTATCCTGGGGGCTATGGGCAAGGAGATTTATATGGATGACGAGAAGTATATGGATATGGTTACCGCGGTGAGTGGTAGTGGTCCGGCTTATATTTTTCTTATGGTGGAGGCGCTGGTTGATGCCGCAGTGGATATTGGTCTCCCCCGGGATGTGGCACAGGAGCTGGTGCTGGAGACATTGCTGGGCTCGGGTCGCTTTATCCAGAGGTCGGGCAAGCCGCCGGCGGAACTGCGAAGGATGGTTACCTCCCCCGGTGGCACCACTGCCGAGGCTCTGCTCCAGTTGGAGAAGGGGGGATTCTCCGACCTAATCAGGCAGGCGGTAAGCGCCGCCTATAATAAAGCTAGAGGGTTGGGGGGTAGGGGGTAATGGCATTTTTATTTAACTTTATCGAGCTTCTGTGTGATGTGCTTACTTTTGCTATTATCTTCAGGGTTATCCTGTTCTGGTTTTCGCCGAGACCAACCAATCGTCTGGCTATTGTTCTGTTTCAAATCACCGAGCCATTGCTGAGACCACTGCGCCGTATTATCCCCAGGGTGGGGATGCTGGATTTTACCCCTCTGGCAGCCATCATACTACTTCAACTTATTAGCCGCCTGTTGCCCTGATGATTGCCTGCTTACTACCTTAGTGTGCCTGATTTGTTTACTATAATCTTGAAATAACCCATAAAATTCAGTATGTTCAGTCTTGACAAAATATACAATATATATTATAATTTAAGAAATAGTTAAAATTGGTTCTCTAGGAGGTGCAGCGTGGACGAGGAGCAAGGGCAGTTTGAAAAAAGGAGTTTCGTAGAAGAGATGGGTCTCTTCTTCGAGCAGTCTGGCATGCCCCGAATGGCGGGACGCGTTCTGGCCTGGCTTCTGCTCTCTGACCCCCCACAGCAGTCCTTAGATGAACTGGCGGAAGCCCTCATGGCCAGCAAGGGTTCAATCAGTACCACGACCCGTCTCCTCATCCAGATTGGCCTGATTGAGCGTATCAGCCTGCCCGGCGTGCGGCACAACTACTTCCGTACCAGGCCCAGAGCTTTTCAGCATTCGCTAAAGCAAGGCGTAGAGAGGGTTGCAATTCTTCGGAAGCTCGCCGAACGCGGGCTGGAGCTGCTGGAGGGCAAAGCTCCTCTGACTCGGCAGGGATTGGAGGAGATGCGCGACATGTATGCCTTTTTTGAGCGGGAATTCCCGCTCTTGCTGGAACGCTGGGAGCAAGAACAGGAGGAACGTCGTTCGCAATTCGTGCAATAAGGAGAGCTAGCCATGATGCCCGCCACTTTGAACAGCAAACCAACGGTTACATGTGGGCACTCGAGTGGCAAAGGCGTGCCCATAGAAGCTCTCGGGAGGAAGTTAATGAAAAAGATAATTAAATTGGGTTTAATCCTGGCTCTCGCTGGCTTGGTTGTGGTTAGCCTTATCGCTTGCGGCGATCAAACTGCGGACAGTCAAACGCAATACATTGAGGTAACCCGGGGTGATATCGTGCTGAGCGTCAGTGCTGAGGGCAACCTGTCTTTGCCCTGGCACCGGGAGCTAACCTTCGGCACTAGTGGCACGATAGCTAAAATAAATGTTGAGGAAGGTAATAGTGTAGTTAAGGGACAAGTGCTGGCGAGTCTTGATATTACTTCTCTGGAACTGGTGGTGAGGGGGGCAGAACTGGACATAGAAACAGCCGAAATTGACCTAGAACTGGCTACGAATGACTATAGGAAAATAGCCTATCCCTATACCTATCATACTTTGGTCTTCGATGTCCCGGCATCCATATTAGCTATTGGAGATGCCCAGCGGGAATTAAACGAGGCTCTGGAAGTAATGCAGCTGGAGCTGGGACTGAGCGGGGAGCAATACTGGGAGGTGCGGCACAAATTAGAGCAAGCTCAGGACGATTTAATCAAAGCCAGAGAGAGGCTGGCTCGAGGATACGGAGCAGACGTGTTTCAGTCCGAAATTCTCGCGATTAAAGATTATTGGACGCTAAGAGCTGCTCAACTGGGGATGGAAAAAGCCCAGGTAGCTTTAGATGGGGCTAAAAACGACCTGGATAAAGCTAAAACTGACCTGGAAAAGGCAATAATACTTGCCCCCTTTGATGGCGTTATCTCGGCAGTGGATGTTAAAGAGGGGGATAAGCTGTCCTCGATGTACTATGCTACTACAACTATTATGGAGATAATTGACCCTACCATTATGGAGCTGAAGGCGAAGGTGGATGAGATAGATATACCCGATGTAGCGCTGGGTCAAAGAGCCATTATTGAGGTAGATGCCCTGCCGGCTCTTCGGCTTGAGGGTAAGGTTACCTATATTAATCCGGTGTCTACCGAGGAATCTGGCGTAGTCCTGTATGAGGTTATTATTGGCTTTGATGTTCCGCTTGGTTCTGGTCTTAAGAGCGGAATGAGCGCTACTGCTGAAACTATAAGTGATGAACGGAGCCAGGTTTTGCTGGTGCCGAATCGGGCTATAAAATATGATAGCCAGGGTAATCCCGTGGTTAAGGTTATGGTTGACGAGCAGACTCAGGAAAGAGCGGTGGTGGTGGGTATGAGTGATGGCTATCAGACTGAGATTGTAGCCGGGCTTGGTGAGGGGGAGACAGTGGTGATAGAGACATCAGCCAGGCCAGAGCCATCGGGGGGATTCTTTCTTGGTGGATAAGTCTTAATGGGTTAGGGACATGATTGAGCTGGGAAATGTCACCAAGGTTTACAAAATGGGGAAGGTGGAGGTTTATGCCCTCAGGGGTATAAACCTGTCTATTAAACAGGGGGAGATGGTTTCTATTGTCGGTGCCTCAGGTTCAGGCAAATCCACTTTGCTCAATGTAATCGGTTGCCTGGATAGACCAACTTCGGGTAGATACCTCTTTGACGGGGATGATGTCGGCAAGCTTAACGATAATAAGCTAGCTGAGATGAGAAATAAAAAATTCGGGTTCGTCTTTCAAGACTATAACCTCTTATCCCGAGCCAGTGCTTTATCAAATGTTGAGCTGCCTCTCATCTATAGTAGTAGCCGCAAGAAGAATAAGCAAGCTATGGAGGCGTTGGAGCGGGTGGGATTGGGGGCGAGGGCTAAGCATAAACCCACCGAGCTATCGGGTGGTGAGCAGCAGCGAGTGGCTATAGCCCGGGCACTGGTCAATAGTCCTGCCCTCATTCTAGCCGATGAGCCTACTGGTAACCTGGACAGTGCTTCCACTGCTGAGATTATCTCTATCTTTCGGCAGCTTAACGGCGATGGTATCACTGTGGTCATAGTTACCCATGAAAAGGATATTGCCGCTCAAACTCAGCGCATCATTCGCCTTCGGGACGGAGAGATTATCAGTGATGAGACGGTTTCTTAGTCAACTCGCCGTTACTTCGCACTGTCGAGGAAATTAGAAGTGAAGCTCATAAACTCTTTTGTTATTGCTATAAGGTCGCTATCGGCCAATAAGTTACGCTCCTCGTTAACTATGCTGGGCATCATAATTGGAGTTGGAGCGGTGATTACCCTGATGTCGGTGGGGAGGGGGGCACAAGCTAGCATTACCTCCGTCTTTGAGCAGATGGGCACCAATGTACTCTATGTGATGTCTCGCTCTCCCGGGGTTGAAGGGTTGGGAGGGATGTCACCGGTATTCGTTACGCCTACTCTCACTATGGATGACGTCAAGGCCTTAGAGCGCATTCCCTCGGTGGTGGCGGTACTCCCGGTAAATGAAAACTTTGTTAAAGTAACCGCTGGTGGTGAAAGTAAAACGGCTATAATTCATGGTTCTACCCCTGAATATCTGGAGGTATATAATTACTCCCTAGCCTCGGGTCAGTTTATTGCTGAGAGGAATGTAGCCTCAAGGGATAGGGTGGCAGTATTGGGGGACGAAGTGGCTGAAGAGCTGTTCGGTTCCGATGACCCTATCGGGGAGAGAGTCAAGATGAAAGGGCAACGCTTCACTGTCATTGGTGTTCTTGAGGCTAAGGGTGGGGCAATGATGGGAGTAAGCATGGATAATATAGTGGTGACGCCGATAACTACCTTCCAGACTAGACTATTTACTCAGCAAACTGCCAGCGGGGAAGATGCGGTTCAGTCAATCTCTCTTAAAGTAGCCAGCACTGAAGCGATAGATGAGGTAAGAGAGGAGATTGAACCGGTATTAAGGAAGCGCCACCGGTTATCGGCAGATGAGGAGAACGATTTTGCTATTGTTAGCCAGGAGCAGATATTGAGCTTGGTAGGTCAGGTGACCGGGGTATTTACCATATTTCTCGGAGCCATTGCCGGTATCTCCCTGCTGGTAGGTGGCATAGGCATTATGAACATTATGCTGGTCTCGGTAACCGAGCGCACCAGAGAGATAGGGGTGCGTAAGGCGGTGGGGGCTAAGCGGCGGGATATCCTGCTTCAGTTCTTGCTCGAGTCGGCGATGCTGAGCTTTGCCGGGGGTGGCATCGGGATAATCGGTGGCTGGTTGTTATCCAGGTTGATTTCTCGCATAAGTATTGGCGGGATGACAATTCAAGCGGTGGTGTCGCCAGATATTGTGATTCTGGCTATCTCGGTGTCAGTTTTTATTGGTCTTGCCTCCGGTATCTACCCGGCAATGAGAGCGGCTAGACTGAACCCTATTGATGCGTTACACTATGGGTGATGAAAAATATTAAGGGGGTGAGGTAGACAAACAAATTCTATGAATTGGCTTGATATAGTCATCATAGTAGCTATAGCTATTCCGACCGTGATTGGTCTGAGGATAGGGATTATAAAGGCAGCTTTATCCCTGGCTGGGTTGATAGTTGGTGTAGTTCTGGCCGGGGGCTACTATGTTCCCCTTTCCCAGCAGCTCTCCTTTATTCCTGACGAAAAGGTGGCTAAGGTGGTTGCCTTTGCCATCATACTAATTGGGATAATGGTGGTGGCTGGTGTGCTTGCCCGCTTGTTGAAGTGGGCGGCCTCGGTAGTGATGCTGGGTTGGGTCAATCAGCTTGGTGGGGCTATTTTTTGTTTTGTGCTCGGCGCTATATTCTGTGGCGCCATTTTAGCTATTGTGGTCAAGTTTCTGGGCGCCGGGGTTATCGCTGAATCAGAACTAGCTGCTGTATTATTAGACCGCTTCCCCATGGTGCTGGCTCTGCTCCCCCCTGAATTTGATGCCGTACGTTCTTTCTTTCAATAGCAGGTTATCCTTGCAGACAAACAAAACCTAGCTCGCCTACCTAGAGGAATAGACAGAACAAATACGCTAAAGCTTTTCCCTAGCGCTAATGCAGTAACTATTTATATTAATGAATTATTGGTTTACTCTATAGATAGTTTAATATTAAGTAACGGCTGGGGTCTCGCCTGGGTGTAATCCCTTCCACTTTTCCAGCAGTTGCTCCCGACTTTCCTTATGCTCCGGGTCAAGTTCACAGCAATCTACCGGGCAGACCTCAACGCACTTTGATGATTCATGGGCGCCAACACACTCAGTGCACTTGTCGGAGTCAATTATGTAGATTGTTTCTCCCTCACTGATAGCTTCGTTGGGACATTCTGTTTCACAGGCTCCACAACTAATACATTCGTCGGTAATTTTGTACGCCATACACTTTACCTCCTGACTTTGTTTTTTAGAGCTACAGCCACGTGTTTGGGGACAAGGTCATCAATATTACCGCCCAGGCTGGCGGCTTCCTTGAGCAGGCTGGAGCTGAGGAACTGGTACTCTAGGGATGACATTAAACAAACCAGTTCTAGCTCAGGAAACAGCCGTTTATTCATCATTGCCATGTCGAATTCCCTATCGAAGTCAGCGCTCATTCTCAGCCCGCGCACTATTGCCTGCGCCGTTGCCTTTTTGGCAAAGGCAACGGTGAGCCCGGTGAAAGATTCTACCTCAATATTAGGTAACCCGGTTACGGCTTGCCTGGCCATTTCTACCCTCTCGGCGGTGGTGAAGAGAAGACGCTTGTCCGGGATATCGTAGACGCCAATGATTAGCTTATCAAAAAGTTTGGCGGCTCGGGTAGCGATGTCAAGGTGCCCGAGGGTTATGGGGTCAAAGCTACCCGGGTAGATAGCAATAGTCAAGACTTGTCCTCCTTTTGGTATACGGCAATGAAGCTATCACCGTGGCGATGTTCCTTAATGAGGTTTAACGGGGCATAGGTTGAATTTAGGGAAAGGTGAGGAGAGTGCGTTACCACTACAATTGAGTTTATCCCTACCAGTTTGGAGGTGGCTAGTCGTGTTACTGTGTTACCTATAGACAAATCAGAGTAGGGCGGGTCCATTAGTATTATGCTATACTCCTTGTCAAGGAAAGAAAGCGCTTTAACTACACTGCAGCAATATATGTGAGCCTGGGCTGCCAGCTTTGTCTTTTCTAAGTTTTGTCTAATTATACCACAACATCGGGGGTTTTGTTCAACAAAGTCAACCCAACCGGCACCACGGCTTAACGCCTCAATACCTAAGGCGCCGCTACCGGAGAATAAATCAAGCACCTGTGTCCAATCGCTAGTCGTGTTTTCTAGAATGGAAAAAATCGCTCCCCGGACTAAATCTGTGGCGGGGCGGGTATTAGTTCCCTTGGGTACTTTAAGTCGGTGTCCTTTGGCTTTGCCGGCAATAACTCGCATGCTCAATATGGAGGCATCTTTGCCTTCATTTCCTTATTCCTACTACTGGTTTAGCTATATATTATACCAGAATAGACCATAGAAATTTAATCAATGATTCGTGCTTCTTAGCTATGATACTGTATCGTCAGGATAGGGTCAACCTTCGGCAGGGATTATTTTTGATGAGCCGCGTCCCTTGCCTTAGGCAGGGAAGTTGTGGTATATTAACAACCGCTATTGTGAAATAGGGAGTATATAGTTGCTGGCAAACTATGGTTATATCGGGTTATTTCTAGCGGTTGCCATTTTTTTTGCTGTTACTACTCTTCTGCTTCCCTTTTTTTTAAGTCTTGCCTCTCGGCTTCGTGAACATGCCTATCTTTCTGATATCGTGCCTATACCGTCTTCTATTACTTCTATGATTGAACGTATGCCTCTACCCCCCTCTATTGCTCACCTTATCACCGGACGTATACCTTTACCGTCTTTTATGGTTAGACTTATTAGATTTAGCCGCCTCGTGCCGTGGAATCCTAACCCCATTAAAGACTCTACCTATGAATGCGGTATGGAAACCATAGGTAAGGCGTGGGTTCAATTCAATTTTCGCTACTATTTTTATGCCCTAGTATTTATTGCTCTTGATGTCCTGGTTGTTTTTCTCTATCCGTGGGCAGTGGAGCTTAGACAATTAGGGCTTTCCGCCTTTATTGCCCTACTTATTTTTGTTCTCATTATTGTTGTCGGCTATGTCTATGCCTGGAGGAAGGGGGTTCTGGAATGGAAGTAGATGAGCGAACTGGTATGAGTGTCTATTCTGATACTGAGCTTGATAGAACTGAGAGTGAGGTAATTGAGGCGCTGAAGAAGCGTAGTCAGCAGGCTATTCCTGACCCTGATAGGTGGCTGGAGGAGGAGCTAAAGCGCAACATCTTGTTGACCTCGGTTGATGCCATGCTTAACTGGGCACGACGTTCTTCACTGTGGCCAGTGGTCTGTTTCCCCGCCTGCTGCGCCTTTGAGTTTATTACTACCGCCGCCTCTCGTTTTGACATCTCCCGCTTTGGTATGGAAATCATCCGTGCCTCACCCCGCCAGGCTGACCTGATGATTACCGCCGGGACGCTGACCTGGAAGATGGCGCCTCAGGTGAGGCGAATCTATGACCAGATGCCGGAGCCGAAGTGGGTGATAGCCATGGGCGCTTGTGCTATCAGCGGTGGTATCTTTCGCTCGTCTTATAACGTGGTTCCCGGGTATAACCGCATCGTCCCGGTTGATGTCTATGTGCCTGGTTGTCCACCACGCCCTGAGGCTTTACTTTATGGGATAAGGATGCTTCAGCATAAAATATCTAAAGCAAGCATCGGCACTGAAGGTAGGGAGGAATGACAGTAGCCCTTTCCGGTCAAGAAATAGCCGATAAGTTAGACAAGCAGTTCCCGGGAAGTATTGTTGAGTCGAGCCAGGATAGCCTTGTCGTTAACAGCGAGTTTTTGTTACGGGTAGCCACTTTCCTTAAAGATACCCCGGAGCTTGATTTTAGTTACCTCACGGCTATTACTGCAGTTGATTATTATGACTACTTTGAGGTGGTTTATCGGCTGACCTCAATGGAGCATAACCACCGCCTGGTGGTGAAAACCCGATGTTGTGAGCGGGTCAATCCTACACTGCCTTCAGTGGTCAGTTTGTGGCGGGGAGCCGATTTTCAGGAGCGGGAGATTTACGACCTTATGGGGATTAGTTTTGATGGGCACCCCAATCTGAAGCGTCTCTTCCTGTGGCAGGGGTTTAAAGGACATCCGTTACGTAGGGATTATTGGTGATGGCAATTAAAACTGAACCTTTTGTTCTCAATTTAGGTCCGGTGCACCCCAGCACTCACGGGGTGTTTCGGATGAGGACAACCCTTGATGGGGAAGTCGTGGTAGATATGGAGCCGGTTTTTGGCTATCTACACCGCGGGATTGAGAAGCTGGCTGAGGAGCGAACCTATACCGGGGTTATTCCGCTGACTGATAGACTGGACTATCTAGCCTCGATGAGTAATACCCTGGCTTATGTTCTAGCCGTGGAAAAGCTGGCTGGGATTACCGTCCCCGAGCGGGCGGAATACCTGCGGGTTATTATGGCGGAACTACAGCGCATTGCCAGCCACCTGATAGCGGTGGGCGCTTTTTTGAATGATTGTGGTGCCTTTATGACCCCTATCCTGTATATGATTCGGGAAAGAGAGAAGATTTTAGACCTGTTTGATATGGTCTGTGGTCAGCGTCTTACCTACAACTATATGCGTGTTGGCGGGGTAAGCCACGATATTCCTGACGAGTTTTTACCGGCCCTGGATAAGTTTGTCAACAGGATGCCTGGTTTTATTGATGAGTATGACCAGCTTCTGAAGAAAAACGAGATACTGCTGGTTCGGGCTAAGGGTGTGGGTATTCTGCCTAAAGAAATGGCTATCAATATTTCCGCCGGCGGTCCAGTGCTTCGGGGTAGTGGGGTTAAATGGGATATTCGTAAGGCAGACCCCTACTCGGTTTATGACCGCTTTGAATTTGATATTCCCACCGGCACTGTTGGTGATTGCTATGACCGCTACCGGGTAAGAATAGAGGAGATGCGGCAGAGCGTGCGGATTATTAAGCAAGCCATGGAGCAACTACCATCGGGTGCGGTGAAAAGTGAGGTGCCCCACCTGATTCGCCCGCCGGTGGGGGAAGCCTATGCGCATATTGAAGCCCCCAAAGGCGAGCTTGGCTTTTATCTGGTCTCAGATAATTCTATTGCTCCGTATCGCTGTGCTATCCGGGCACCAAGCTTAATCAACCTGACTGCTCTCTGCGATATGGTAAAAGGCTGGAAGGTAGCCGATGCCATAGCTACCTTTGGTAGCATTGATATTTGTATGGGTGAGGTAGATAGATAGTGACTATAGTTGAGACTAGTCTTGGTCCTGGCGGTCGCTTGGCGGCCCTGCCTCCCGACTGGCCGGGTGGCTACTGGTGGCACTGGTTAGTATTTGTCGTCATAATTCTAATCTTTGTCGTGGTTATGGTTATGGCTTTTATCTATATGGAGCGGCGGGGCTTGGGACGCCTCCAGGCACGCCTTGGTCCCAACCGAGCTGGACCCTTGGGCATTCTTCAGCCAGTAGCTGATGCCATTAAGGTATTGCTTAAGGAGGATATTATTCCGGCTAAAGGGGACAAGCTGGTTCACTGGCTGGCGCCGGTGGTTGCCTTTGTCCCGGCATTGATGATTTTTGCCGTAATTCCTTTCCAGGATGGGGCACTCCTGGTTGACCTTAACATTGGCATCCTTTATATAGTGGCGATTAGCTCAGTGGCGACGGTGGGGGTGTTTATGGCCGGTTGGGCTTCCAATAATAAATTCTCCCTTCTCGGGGCGATGCGTGATGTCGCTCAGGTGGTGAGTTATGAGATTCCGCTGGTATTATCAATAGCCGGTGTGGTGCTGGTCGCCGGTTCTCTATCTATGAACGAAATCGTGGAGGCACAGAGCGTGCCGTTTATTTTGTTGCAGCCATTGGGTTTCCTCATCTTTTTTATGGCGGCCTGTGCCGAGGTTAATCGCACCCCGTTTGACCTCCTGGAGGCTGAATCGGAGATTGTAGCCGGCTTTCATACTGAGTACTCAGGGATGAAGTTTGCCCTCTTTTACCTGGTGGAATACACTGAAGTTCTGGCTCTCTCCGCCATAATTACTACCCTTTTCCTCAGTGGCTGGAGGGGACCTCTATTACCCCCGTTTCTCTGGTTTTTGATTAAGGTGGTGGCGGTTTTCTTCCTGATTTTCTGGGTGCGGAGCACTATACCCCGGTTGAGGATAGACCAGGTGATGGCCTTTGCCTGGAAGTGTCTCTTACCCCTGGCGTTGATTAACCTGTTTATCACCGGGCTAGAGATAGTGGCTCTGCCTGAGGGTTTACCCTGGTTTTTAATATTGGTCAACATCGCCATAATGGTGGTATTGGTCGTTCTATGGTCTGGATTTTTCAAGTTAGGAGGGGGAAGGGTTGAAGTTTGAACGGTATGGCATTGGCATAGCTAAAGGTATGGCAGTAACCTTTAGGCACCTGTTCCGTAAGCCGGTTACCACCCAGTATCCTGAGGAGAGGCTTACCGTTTCCCGCCGGACTCGGGGTAATGAGCTTATCTGGGACAAGGAACGGTGCAGCGGTTGTACCACCTGTGCTCAAAGCTGTCCCCAGGGCACAATTGAGATTGTAACCTCTGGGAATGGGGCAGTCACCGCGCCATGTAGCCAGGCTTGTCCTGCAGGGGTGAATATACCTCGTTATGCTCGCTTCATCGCTGATGGTAAGCCTGCTGAGGCAGTAGCTGTTATTCGGGAGAAGATACCCTTCCCCTCAGTCTGTGGTCATGTCTGTGTCCACCCTTGTGAGGCTAAGTGCCAGCGGGCTCAGCTTGATGAGGCTATTGATATTCGTGTTCTCAAGCGGTTTGCCACCGAGCATGATACCGGGCTATGGAAAGTAAACTCCAAGGTTGCCCCGGCTACCGGCAAGCGTGTTGCCATTATCGGTTCGGGGCCAGCCGGGCTGACCGCAGCCTATTACCTGGCTAAGCTCGGTCACTCGGTGACTGTCTTTGAAGCGTTACCGGAGCCGGGTGGTATGATGCGCGTTGGTATCCCTGACTATCGGCTGTCAAAGGATATACTCAGGGCTGAGATTGAGGAGATAAAAGACGTTGGCGTTGAGATAAAGACAAATACCAGGGTGGATTCCATAGACCGGCTCTTGGAGCAGGGTTATAACGCTATCTTTTTAGCTATCGGGGCGCACCAGGGTATCAGGATGGGCATTGAGGGGGAAGACAGCCCGGGGGTGATGGAGTGTGTTTCCTTTTTGAGGGACGTGAGTTTGGGCAGAGAGGTAAAAGTTGGAAGTAGAGTAGCTGTTATTGGTGGCGGTAACGCAGCTATAGATTCGGCGCGAACTGCGCTTCGGCTTGGAGCTAAGGAGGTGACTATTCTCTATCGCCGGACTCAGGTTGAGATGCCAGCTAACCCGGAAGAGGTTGAAGCGGCTCTGGCTGAGGGAGTGAAGATTTACTTCCTGGCAGCACCATCAAGAATTATTAGTCAAGATGGTGAGCTACAGTTGGAGTGCATTCGTATGCAGTTAGGCGCCATAGATGCCAGCGGCAGGCGGCGACCTGAGCCAATCAAAGGCAGCGAGTTTACCATGAGCTTTGATAATGTTATAGCTGCTATTGGTCAGCGTCCAGAGATTCCCGATAAGTTTGGCTTACCTATCGGTCGGGGAAATACAATTCAAGCTGACCCTGATACCCTTGCCACTGACCGGGAGGGCATTTTTGCTGGTGGTGATGTGGTGACGGGACCGGCTTCGGTCATTGAAGCCATTGCTGATGGACGACAGGTAGCCATCTCTATAGACAAATACCTGGGTGGTGAGGGGATAATTGAAGAAACGCTGGCACCACCTGAAGCGGGAGCCACTCCACTCAAGAAAACTAGGGAGGGGTGGCGCCCCCAGATATCCACCCTCTCGCTTAGCCAGCGGCTTAGCAGCTTTGCCGAGGTAGAGCTTGGGCTGAGTGAAGAGATGGCGGTTAAAGAGGCAAAGCGGTGCCTAAAGTGTGACCTCGCCTATGGGGTAGACAAGTTCGAGGTGGATATTGGATATTGTATATTTTGTGGCTTGTGCGTTGAGGCTTGCCCTCGTAATGCTTTGTTTATGGGTTATGATTATGAGCGGGCTAGGTATCGGCGAGGTGAACTAGTAATGGCTAAGGAGGATTTGTTGCTATCAGATGAGAAGCAGCCTAGTGGTTATGCCCGACCTAAAGTTGAGGCAGCCTTGCCCCAACAGACCTTGCTCCTTGACCGAGCTGAATACCTTGATAAGGTGAAAAAGAGATGGGACTTGAGATTGCCTTTTGGGCTTTAGCCATAGTAGGTGTAGTGGCCGCTTTAGCCGTGGTTTTGCTCCGCGATGTTTTCCGGGCGGCTCTCTCTCTGGTTCTTTGCTTCCTAGCTGTGGCTGGAATCTATGTTACCCTCAGTGCCGACTTTCTGGCGGCGGTTCAGGTTCTGGTTTATGTTGGCGCTATATCGGTATTAATTATTTTGGCTATTATGCTAACCAGAGAGGTTCAGCGGGGTAGTCCCTCCAATAGATTACGACTCCCGGCTTTTGTGGTGGCTATTTTATTTTTCGGTGCGGTGGTCTTTGCCATGGTTAATACCCCGTGGCAGGTAGTTGATGTACCTCCTCTGGAGCCTACCACCTCAGCCCTGGCTTTTAAGCTTTTTGGTGAAGGTGGCTTTATTTTACCGGTAGAGATTGCCCCGGTTTTGCTGTTAGCTGCCATTTTGGGGGCAATCGTTTTAGTGAGGGAGAAGTAGACAAGTGTCTATAGGTTTAGAGCATTACCTTATACTGTCAGCCATCTTATTTTCTATCGGGCTGTATGGCGCCCTGGCTAAGCGCAACGCCATAGTTATCCTGATGTCTATTGAGCTCATGCTTAATGCAGTAAATATTGCTATGGTTGCCTTCTCCCGGTATATTGTGCCCTTGCTGCTTACCGGGCAGGTTTTTGCCCTGTTCATTATGGTGGTGGCGGCGGCTGAGGTAGCCGTGGGCTTAGCCATAATAATAGCTATCTATCGCAGCCGTGAAACTATAGATGCCACCGAAGTCAATCTGATGAAATGGTAGTTCGGGTTATTTAGGGTAGAGTGAAAGGTTATTTAGGGTAGGTGAAAGGTTATTTAGGGTAGAGTGAAGGGGCGAAGCCCCTTCAAAACCAATCCCTCCCCCTCTCCTTTGAAGGAGAGGGGGATACAGGGGGTGAGGTAGATATTATGATGCCTGAATATGGTTTGGGAAGGGATAGGGGCTCACGATGTGGGTAGAGGTTAAGAGAGCCAACAATCTGATGCTGGCGGAGATGTGGAAGGAACTCTTTGAGGGCGAAGGGATACCGACTCATATTTTGCCGGCCTCTGGTGAGGCTCCGGGTCGGGAGCTAACTACCTATCTTGTCCTGGTGCCTCAAGATAAACGACATGTGATTAATGAGGTGTTACGGAAGCTGTGATACCATATCAATTAGTCTGGCTTATTTTTCTGCTACCACTGTTCTCATTTATCATAGTATCTCTATTTTTCCGCCCTTTTCTGAATCATAAGCCCAAGCTCGGCGGCTATATTGCCATTGCTTCTATCCTTGGTTCCCTTATTCTATCGGTCTGGGCACTAATGAGTGTAATGGCTACCCCGGGTCATGAGCTACCGATACCAGATATAAGCTGGGTAATTATTGAGGGTGGGGTTACCATTAACCTCGGGCTGATACTGGATTCCCTAACCGCAGTGATGCTCATTGTGGTTACGGTAGTCAGCCTGATGGTTCAGATTTACTCGCAGGGTTATATGGATGGCGACCCCGGTTATCACCGCTATTTTGCCTTTATGTCGCTGTTTACCGCCGCCATGCTGGGCGTGGTTCTGGCGAGCAATCTACTTTTCCTATATGTATTCTGGGAGCTGGTTGGTTTATGTTCTTATCTCCTTATCGGCTTTTGGTTTCATAAGCCGGAAGCCGCCAATGCGGCTAAGAAGGCGTTTATTGTTACCCGGCTCGGCGACTTTGGCTTTTTAGCCGCTATCCTGGCTCTCTACTTCAATACCGGCACCTTTGATATTGCTGAGCTTCATGGTTTAGCTGTAGCCGGAGTTCTAACCGGCACCACTCTTACCTGGGTGGCTATTGGTATCTTTTCCGGTGCTGTGGGCAAGTCGGCTCAGTTCCCGCTCCATGTATGGCTGCCCGACGCTATGGAGGGTCCGACGCCGGTCAGTGCCTTAATCCATGCTGCCACCATGGTGGCGGCGGGCGTCTTTCTGGTCGCCCGCACCTTTCCCCTCTTTGCCCACTCAGTGGAAGCGGTGACCACGGTGGCTATCATCGGCGGCTTTACCGCTATCTTTGCCGCCAGCATGGGATTGGTAATGACTGATATTAAGCGGGTTCTGGCCTATTCTACTATCAGCCAGCTGGGCTATATGATGCTGGGGCTGGGCACCGGCGGCATAGCTATTGGTATTTTCCACCTGTTGAATCATGCCTTCTTCAAGGCACTGCTGGTTCTTGGGGCGGGTAGTGTAAATCACGCCACCGGCACCTTTGATATCCGTCAGATGGGAGGACTACGCCGGGTGATGCCGTGGACCTATGCCACCTTTGTTATCGCTGCGCTGAGCATCGCTGGTATCTGGCCCCTTTCCGGGTTCTGGAGCAAGGACGAGATATTAATCAGTTCCCTGGCAACCCAGCCAATCTTATTTGCTCTAGCCATGATAACCGTGTTTATGACCGCCTTTTATATGTTCCGAGTGGTGTTTCTTACCTTCGGTGGTGAGTATCATGGTGGCAGCCCTGAAGCTCACGGTAAGCC
>DAOWJS010000037.1 GCA_030640255.1 Dehalococcoidales bacterium
AACCTTCGATTCCGGGGGTATTTCCATAAAGCCGTCGGAGAAAATGGAGGAGATGAAGGGGGATATGGCTGGAGGTGCGGCGGTTATGGCAGCCATAACTGCCATTGCGCAACTTAAGCCGAAGATTAATGTCATGGCGGTCATTCCGGCTGCCGAAAATCTGCCCGGTGGCAATGCTATAAAGCCGGGTGATGTTCTGACCGCAATTAATGGTAAGACTATTGAGATTATCTCCACCGATGCTGAGGGACGGCTTATTCTAGCTGACGCTTTAGGCTATGCTAACAAGCTTGGCGCCAAGCTTATGGTTGATGTAGCTACTCTAACCGGAGCCTGTAGAGTAGCCCTGGGTGATGTCTGTAGTGGCGTCTTTGGTAATAATCAGGAGCTGGTGGATAAGGTAATTGCGGCTGGTGCTGACGCCGGGGAGCTTATCTGGCAGATGCCAATGTATGAGCAATATAAGGAGCAAAATAAGAGTGATGTTGCCGATATTAAGAATACCGGCGGTAGATACGCCGGAGCTATCACTGCGGCCCAGTTTCTAGCTGAGTTCGTGGGTGACACCCCCTGGGTTCATCTGGATATTGCCGGTACTAGTCTAAGCGAAAAGGAGCGAACCTACCTGGTTAAAGGAGCTACCGGGGTGCCGGTTCGCACCCTGGTGAACCTCACCCTGTCTCTGGCTAAAGAGTAAAAACGAAGGAGGTAAGTCATGAAGGTTGTAGTTCCACTGGCAGAGGAAGTAACCAGGAGCGTCCTAGCCAAATTCTAGCTCTAAAATCAAGCCAGCACACAAGGTTTTAGAACCGGCACTGCGGGCAATAAATAATATCTTTAAAGGCTGTTGTCTGTGTGGTAAAATAATGTAAGGGGTAAGGTTTAGGGAAGGAACTGAGAGATATAATTTGGATATAAGCTGTATTGTTCTTGCCGGTGGCAAGGGCTTGCGCTTGGGACAAAACAAGGCATTAGAAGTTATTGGTAATAGAAGCTTGCTGCAGCGGGTAATATCTGGCTTTAGCTTCTTTAATAGTGACATTATTATAGTTATTGCTCCCAATCAATCGTTTTCACAGCTTATTGACTACCCAAAGTTGAGAATAATAACCGATATTTACCCAGGTAAAGGCCCCTTAGGTGGTATCTATACCGGATTAGCGGCATCAGATTCGTTCTATAACCTTGTCGTCGCCTGTGATATGCCCTTCCTAAACCAAGCCCTGCTACGTTACATGATACAAATTTCGGTTAGCTTTGACCTAGTAATTCCTAGATTGGGGAATATGGTGGAACCGCTCCACGCCATTTACTCTAAGGGCTGCCTAGCCCCCCTAGAAGGGCTGCTCAAGCAGGGTAATCTGAGAGTTACCGAACTTCTCACCCTGGTTAGGGTAAGGTATGTAGAAGCAGTGGAGATTAATAGGTTTGACCCCAAGCACTTGAGCTTTTTCAACATTAATACTGAAGCTGATCTGGAGACGGCGAGGCAACTAACCAGAGGAGATAGGAGCAATGATAAGCGTTGAACAGGCGTTGGAGAAAATTCTTGGCTATGTAGATATTCTGAATGAGGAAGAGAGGTCTATCCTAGACTGCCTGGGACAGGTTTTGGCTGAGGACGTATCTTCCAATATTGATGTTCCCCCGCTGGATAATACAGCTATGGATGGCTACGCCGTTCTATCCAGGGATACTCATGGGGCTAGCCAGCAGTCTCCCCGATTGCTACGGGTTATTGATACCGTGGCGGCTGGCTCCATTTCCAGGCTTAAGTTAGAACCAGGCACAGCTATTCGCATTATGACCGGAGCCGCCATCCCCAAGGGTGCCGATAGTGTAGTCAGATTTGAGGATACCGATGAGGCTCAGCGTAAGGGGTCTGCTACCGAAATAGGCATTTTAGTTGAGGTAGAGCCGGGCAGAGATGTTCGTCGGGCAGGTGAAGACATTGCTAAGGGGTCAGTAGTATTAAGCCGAGGGGTAATAATCAGACCCTCAGAGGTTGGTGTTTTGGCCTCATTAGGACGTAGCATAGTAAGGGTTATCCGCCGTCCTACGATAGCTATTTTAGCCACCGGAGATGAGCTGGTAGACATCAATCAACCTCTGCCGGCAGGTAAAATATACAATAGCAATTCTTATAGCCTGGCGGCCCTGGTTCGGCGCTACGGCGGCATCCCCAAGCTCCTGGGGATAGCCCTAGATAGCGAAGATTCAGTAGTCGCCGGGCTCCGTCACGGACTGGATGCTGATATGCTGATAACTACCGGTGGTGTCTCTGCCGGAGACTATGATGTGGTCAAGGATGTTTTGGCTAAACAGGGTGAAATTGATTTCTGGACAGTTCGGATGAAACCGGGGAAACCGCTAGCCTTTGGTATGATTAGAGGGCGTGACCCGGCGGGCGGAGTTACCAACATACCCCACCTTGGTTTACCCGGCAATCCGGTTAGCTCTATGGTTACCTTTGAGCTATTTGTTCGCCCGGCTATCCTTAAAATGATGGGTAAGAAAAATTTGACCAAGCCTACTGTAGAAGCAGTGATAGAAGAACCTATTGTAAACACTGATGGGCGCCGCATCTTCGCTCGGGCGGTAGTTGAAAAGAGGAATGGTCAATACTTCGCTCGGCTAACCGGTCCTCAGGGTTCGGGGATTTTAACCTCTATGAGCTTAGCCAATGGGTTAGTGATTGTTCCCGAGGATGAGCCCGGGGTGAAGAAAGGGGATGTAGTTCAGGTGATGATGCTAGATTGGAATGAGGAGTGAGCTTTGATATTTGAGGCTTCAGAGTTTATTTTTAAACCACCATCGGCAATATCTCGGGCGCGACGGGTTTTGATTAAACCCAGCGCATGCTATCCGGTATCATACCCGGTAACTACCAGCCGGGATATACTATCGGTGATAATAGAAGGTATCAGGCAGGTCAGTGATGCCGATATTCTTATCCTTGAAGGCACCCCTGGAGGTGAACCAATCTACCCGATATACGAGGCCTTAGGTTACAATTTCCCCCGGGTGTTGATGCTGGATGTGAAGGACTGCATCTGGGTGGAGGTAGATAACCCTCTACCCAAGCCATTAGCGATACCAACCTTCTGGATACCTAATGTTATCCTGTCTAGCGACTATTTGATAACGGTGGCTCCGTTAAAGGTGGTTAATGATGGAGGCAGTCTTAGCATAATGAACCTGCTCACCGCTCTGCCCAGCAGCAAGTATAATGGTGAGGCAAAAGGTGGCTGGAGGGCGCTTCATAGTCTGGGGATTGACAAGGTAGTGGCTGACCTCTACTTTACTCTACCCTTTGACCTGGGGATTATAGAAGCCCGCCAAAAGTTCGTTGGCCGGGATGACCCCATTCAGGGTGAGGTTGAGGAGTATGGCAAGATATTTATTGGTGAGCCTTACGAGGTAGATGGCGAAGCTTCACAGATACTAGGGCTTACGACAAAGTATCTTGACTTGATTAGGGTAGCCAAGGTAGATTTTGAGACCTAAATTCTTAGTATAAATAGTTTTGTGGATAGAGAAAATTTAACCACTGAACAAGTTAAACAGCGCTGGTTTATTGATTTAGACTGGTATCAGCAGAATAATCGCTCATTTCTTGCCCTGGCTCAAAGGTACCTGTGCCCCAAGTGCCGTGAGCAGCTAAAGGGAGAGATGGCAGCGGGTGACCTTTTGACTGCCATTAAAGATTGCTGCTCCCAGACGCCGGGGTTTATTACCGGTGAGTTACCTATTTTAGATAGTATATTTCGCCTTTTCCTGGCTAATGGCAATCAGCCCCTTGATGTGGAGGCATTGGGGACGCAGTTAAGTGAATGGCGGGGCGGAGATACCTACCGCACCTCACCTGAGATTCTGTCTCGCCTCCTCAACAATGACCAATTCTACGGGCTACGAGAGGTTAAAGATTAGCCGTGCCTGCTAATCAAGCCGGGCTAATACCTTATACCAAAGCCGGGGTAGCTTCCGGTATATTCTGACCAGTTGGTTATCACCTTTTCTACTACAGCTGCCGGCGGTCCGACCCTAAGGTAGTCAACCAGCTTTTGTAGTTTCCTTCTTTCCCCTTCGGCGTTTACCTCCACTGCTTCCTCACCATGCAGGTTGCGCACATAGCCGATTAGACCTAGCTCGGTAGCCCATCGGGAGGCGAAGGCACGGAAGAAAACGCCTTGAACATAGCCATATACTATTACCTGAACCGAGGCTAAATCAGTCATTATTCCACTTTATCTCGGGATGAGCTTTAGCAGGAATTGATGCCTGTCCAATCGGTTTAGACCTTGCCGGTGAGCCAGGTCAATAGCCTCGTAGAACTCCTGTCTACTTACCGGACGGGCTAGCTGCGGTATATCAAAGGCTTTATGGCAGGGGTGATACTGAGCCATAATGTTCAGGTAGGTATTGGTAGAGACCTCTTTAGCCAGGAAACGCACCACCCCCTGAGTTCCCGCCAACCGGTTAGGTAGCACCAGGTGCCGCACCAGAAGACCCCGTACGGCTATACCCTGCTCATCTAGCTGAAGGTCACCCCCCTGACGGTACATTTCCCTGATGGCGGCTTTATTTACCTGAGGATATTCCTCTATCCCCGATAATTGCTCAGCGGTCTTTTCATCGGAATACTTCATATCCGGCATATAGATGTCAACAATCCCATCCAATAACTTCAGGGTTTCCACTGAATCATAGCCGCCGGTGTTATAGACCAAGGGCAGATGAAGCCCCCGGCTCACCGCCAGCTCCAGAGCCTCTAAAATGTAAGGCACTACATGGGTTGGGGAGACCAGATTTATATTGTGACACCCCTTTACCTGGAGGGAGAGCATCATCCCGGCTAGCTCTTCAGTGCCAACAGGACTGCCTTCACCTAACTGGCTTATCGTATAGTTCTGGCAGAAAACGCATCGTAGATTACAGTAGGTGAAAAAGATGGTTCCCGAGCCATGCTCCCCTACCAGGGGTGCTTCTTCCCCAAAGTGGGGTCCATAGCTGGAAACCACGACCTGCTGGGTAACTCGGCACTCTCCGCTTTCACCAGCCAAGCGATTAACCCGGCAATGGCGAGGGCAAAGGCAGCACTCCTCCAGTATTGATTTGGCTTTCTCAACCCTAGCCTTTAACTCTCCAGTACTATGAAGCTGTTGGTAAGCGGCTATCTCTCCTACTCCTCTTCCTTGCCTTCCTTCTTTCCCTTCCTAATTACTTCAACAGTCACCGGAGGCGGCAAGATAGTATCCACCGATATTTTCTTGGCATCCTTTTTGGATTTCTTCGGTTCTCTATGTCGGTAATCTCGTCTCCCCATAGTAACCCCTCTATTTGAGTAGCGGACTGATTGTTCTAATTGAAGTTTAGCAAAGGAGGGCTATTCTGTAAAGTTAGCTGAGAATCTTTCTAATGCTGAGCGAGCCGCTTCAGTCTCGGCCGCTTTCTTGCTTTTGCCTGAGCCCTTCCCCAGCACTATATCACCGGTTCTCACCTCAACAGTGAATCTCTTGTCGTGGTCTGGACCCACGGCTTCTATAACATCGTAGACCGGTGCCGGCTGCCCCCCAGCCTGAATAAGCTCCTGCAGTTGTGATTTATAATCAACCCCCACCCCCTGGCTAACTACTTCCTCTAGCTCTTTGCCGAATAACCTCAGGATAAAGTCGCTGGCGGTAGCTGAGCCCTGGTCAAGGAAAATAGCGCCTATCACCGCCTCTAAAGCCCTGGCCAGGTTAGCCGGCTTACGCCGCCCACCGCTGGCTTCTTCACCCTTTCCCAGATAGAGATAGTCGCCAAGCTCAACGGTTCTGGCAATGCGGTCCAGTGTATCCTGACAAACCAGAGCGGCACGGAGCTTGGTCATCTCCCCCTCGGTGAAGTGAGGAAAGTCCTGATATAGCCTTTCAGCAACTACCAGACCCAAAACGGCGTCGCCCAAAAATTCAAGCCTTTCGTTAGAGGCTGAGGCAAATCCGGGGTTCTCGTTAATGTAGGAGCGGTGAACCAGAGCTTGCTCCAGCAGGGATGGGTCATTAAAGGAGACGCCCAGAATTTCTTGCCAAGCAGCTAAATCAGCCAAAGCTATAGCTTCCTTCCCTAAATAGCGTCGTAGCTTAGCATAAATGGTCAAGCCAACTATGTCAATTCTCTAAATTTATCAACCTCACCCCCTTGAGATTATTTTTTGAAGGGCTTCGCCCTTCAAACTACCCAATAAGCGCCTCTATTTCGTAACGGGGAGTTTTTAGAGGGCGAAGCCCGTCTAACGATAATTATCTTCTCCTTAGTAGGGGATAGTCCTTGAAGGAGAATTAAAGAGGGAGGGTTACCTCATAAAAACCTAAAGGGGATAGGGTTACCAAATATTTTCAAATTATCCCTTATTGTCGTAGATACAACTACATGCTATAATGTTGACGCGTTGGGGAATAGTCTAGCGGTAGGACGGCGGACTCTGGATCCGTTAGGGTAGGTTCGAATCCTACTTCCCCAGCCATCCTTCATCCTTCTGGTGTGTAGTTGGGGAAAGAGAGGTGAATTAGGTATGCCGGATTATAAATTTACAGTAGTGGTAGAACGAGATGAGGATGGGCTTTATGTAGCTTCTGTTCCGCTTCTTCAGGGCTGCTATACTCAGGGAAAAACCTATGAAGAGGCCTTGGAGAACATTAAGGATGCCATCAGGTTACATATTGAGGCTCGTCAGGCATTAGGAGAGCCTGTCCCCATAGAAGTTGCTGTTGACGAGGTACGAGTAGTTGCCTAAACTTAGACCGGCTAAGCCCGACGAGGTGACACGGATATTAGAAAGGTTAGGATTTACTTGCATTCGCCAAAGCGGAAGCCATGCCATTTATTACCATGCTGATGGCAGATGGACAACCGTGCCGATACATAAAGGCAGAGATTTAGGGAAGGGCATCTTAAGGAAAATTCTCAAGGATGTGAAAATAAGTGCTGACGAGTTTGAACAACTGCGCTAAGGGTATAGAAGTAATAGCTTATTAAGCAATTGTTACATTCTCGGATAGAATAAAAGCAACTGCTGGAGGGCTGGAATTAGCTGCTTCTTCTCGAATGTAAGTTCGGGAACTGTCCAGAGTGGCCAGCCAGCTAATGAGAAGGGGTCAACCGATGACATTAATACGGGATATTATAGAGAGCGCAGTGATGCCGTCAGCGCTTATGTTATACTTGCTCATAGTTTTTCCAGCCTATGCTTTGTCAAAGCAAGAGCTTATCGCTGGAGGATATACTACATCTTTTGTTGATGCTGCCTTCAGGTTTGGCTTTGCGTTTTTTATTGGCGTAGCAATTTGGTGGATTTTGCAGCGGTTTTGGCAAAGGAGTTAGCAGCTCTCGTAATTTGGGTACAAGAAAATGAAATACACGGTTATTATTGAGCAAGGTCGTGAATCGGGATATGTAGCTTACTGCCCTGCCCTGAAGGGCTGCATCTCTCAGGGTGAGACTAAAGCGGATGCCCTGAAGAATATTAAGGAGGCTATGGAAGTTTATATAGAGGCTTTGGTTGGGGATGGGCTTCCTGTCCCAACCGAGGTAGGGAAGGACACCGTGGAGCTTGAGGTCGCAGCCAAGTGAGCAAGCTGCCTCGGGGGCTTTCTGGCAAAGAGGTAGTCAAGGCACTAGAGAGAGCAGGCTTCTATATTAAACGGCGAAAGGGAAGCCATATTGTATTGAGAAGGGATAATCCCTTCGCTCAAGTTGTAGTCCCAGACCACAAGAGTATTGACATGGGAACCTTATCTTCAATCCTTGACGGAGCCGACCTATCGGTCGAGGACTTTATCAAACTTATCAAGTAATTCTTGCAACTTGGGCAAGTTAATTTTTAGGTTTTCAGGTGGCGCATTCGTCTAGCGGTTAGGACACCTCCCTCTCAAGGAGGAGATCACCGGTTCGAATCCGGTATGCGCTACCAAATATAACCTTTTGGCAGTAAATGGTAGCCGTTAAGGAGGATTCAGCATGAAGTCAAAGAGCAATCTGGAGCGGGTGCTCGAAGCCGGGCATTTTGCGGTTACTGGTGAAATAGGACCACCTCCAAGTGCCGACCCAGAGGTGATCAGGGAAAAAGCGAAAAACTTAAAAGGCTACGTTGATGCGTTTAATGTTACCGATGGTCAAACGGCGGTAGTGCGCATGTCAAGTTGGGCGGCCTGTCTTATAGGTAAGGAAGAGGGTTTGGAGCCTACTTCCAGATGACTTGTCGGGACCGGAATCGCATTGCCCTGCAATGGATATACTAGGCATAGCCGCATTAGGTATAAATAACATCTTGTGTCTCACCGGTGACCACCAAAAATTCGGCAACCATCCGATGGCTAAAGGTGTATTCAACCTCGATTCCATACAATTGGTCAAGATGGTGAAGGATATGAGAGATAAGAAACTGGCAATATAGAGAGGACCAGGCAACCGCAAACCTGGTCCTCTTTTAATTTAGCAAAGTAAGAGGTCGATTATTAGGGGAAGTTGAAGGGGCTTCGCCCCTTCAAAACTTATTTCTCCCCCTCTCCTTTGAAGGAGAGGGGGACACAGGGGGTGAGGTTGATAAACAACCTCTACAATCTAAAAGACTACAGTAGAAAAGGATTAGTGATATAATACGAGCTATGAAAAAGGAGTTGATGAATATTCTGGCGTGTCCGGTGTGCAAGGGGGAGCTTGAACTAAAAGTGGAGGAGGAGAACGAGACGGAGGTAGTTACCGGCTCCCTATACTGCCGGAAGTGCGATGTGCGCTACCCTATTGTGGATACCATCCCCAATCTGCTGCCCCCGGAGCAACGCCGTTAGTCCGGGCTATAGGCTACTCCCGTCTGGGGGGACTCCCATGCCTCTACACAGGAAATTTCAACCGGGGCTCCGGCCAGCTTGGGCTGGAGTTCATTGTAGATGGTAGAAGCAATATTCTCTGAAGACGGGTTTATTTTATCAAATGGCGGCACATCATTAAGACAGGTATGGTCAAACCGGGATAGAATATCGCCTAAGTGCCGCTTCAGCTGGGTAAAATCATAGGCTATGCCGATATCATCAACCCGGGAAGCTCTCGCCTTGACCACTACCCGGAAACGGTGCCCGTGCAACGCCTCACACTTGCCCTGATAGCCTCGCAAGAAATGGGCAGCATCAAAGTGCTGTTCCACAGATACCTGATACATTCTCCCTCAACTACTCTCCCACTTAAACACACCCTGTTTCTCTTTTACTCTTTCCAACAACTCCTTAACCGTCTTGCCATTTACTGGATGCACCAAATCGGGAGCAATCTCATCCAAGGGAACCAGAACAAAGGCTCTCTCAGTTAGCTTAGGGTGGGGAATAACCAGCTCCGGGGCTTCAATAACCCGGTCGTCATAGAAGAGAATATCAATATCAATAGGGCGAGGGGCATTAGGTTTACCCGGGGCTCTACCTATCTTCAACTCAATACCTTTAACTAAAGTAAGCAACTCCATCGGAGCTAGCCCGGTATAAGCCTGACACACCATGTTGAGAAAACGGGGCTGATTAATATTGCCTGTCGGCTCAGTATCATACACCGATGAAATCTGCAGCGACCCCAACCTTTGTGATAGCAGGCCTAACGCCCTATCCAGATTCTCCTGGCGATCGCCCAGGTTTGAGCCAAGACCAAGATATACTGCTACCGGTTCATTCCTCACCTGGTATCCTCCCGATGGTAGATTCACCACCTATATCTTTATTCAATAATATAATATCTATTCCCTCAGCAGCCAAGCGCCGCTTTAATAGTCCCACCCATTGTAGCACACTTAAAGGGCTATAGGAACATTTAAGGAGTCTGCCTTGAAACAGAAAATGGTTTATGCTAGTATTCTGAAGTTAAGAATCTTTTAATAATCACCTACAATTATATATCATAATTCAAGGAAAGAATAGCCAGACACGGGAAAGGGGAAATCTGATAATGCCGACTAATGAGGAGCTTATTGCCGAACTAGAGGCAAAAGAAGCCGAGATTAAAGAGATGGGTGGACCAGCGGCAGTCAAAAAGCAGCACGACCTAGGCAAGCTGACGGCAAGGGAAAGGATTGACCTGTTTTTTGACCCCGGCACCTTTGTGGAAACCGGCATGCATGTCAAACATCACTGCCACTACTTTGGCATGGATAAGATTGACATTGCCGCTGACGGAGTAGTAACCGGCTATGGCAAGGTGAATGGACATACCACCTGCTGCTATGCCTCAGACTTCACCTCGCGTGGCGGCAGCCTGGGCGAGATGCACGCCTGGAAGATAGCCAAAACTTATGACCTGGCGGCCAAGATGAGGGTGCCGATGGTTGGCATGGTAGATACTGGTGGTGCCCGTATTCAGGAGGGAGTCAACGCCCTGGACGGCTATGGTCAAATCTTCCGCCGCAATACCCTTTATTCAGGGGTCATCCCACAGATAATAATAAGTATGGGACCCAGTGCCGGTGGTGCCGTATATCACCCGGCCCTCTGCGACTGGATATTCATGGTCAAGGGCACAAGCTATATGTATGTCACCGGCCCCGATGTGTGCAAGGCAGTCATGAGTGAGGAAGTCACCCATGAGGAGCTGGGGGGAGCCAAGACACATAATATCAAGAGCGGCGTAGCCCACTTTATGTATGACAGCGACGCCGAGGCCATTGAAGGTTGCAAACATCTCCTGAGCTACCTCCCCCAGAGCGTCTACGATGAGCCAGATTCTACCTACCAAGAACCAACCGACTCCCCTGACCGCACCTGCCCTGAGCTCGATACCATCGTCCCCGAGGACCCGCGCAAGGTCTACGACATGAAGCAGGTAATTAAGCCCATTGTCGATGACGGTGAGTTTTTTGAAGTCCAGAAGCACTACGCCCCGAATATGATTGTCTGTTTTGCCCGCTTTAACGGGCATGTGGTGGGCATCATCGCTAACCAGCCCAGCTATATAGCGGGGGTTCTTGACATTAATGCCTCAGACAAAGCCGCCAGATTCATCCGCTTCTGTGATGCGTTCAACATCCCTATGCTCACCCTGGTTGATGTCCCCGGCTATATGCCCGGCACTCATCAGGAGTTTGGCGGAATCATCCGCCACGGTGCCAAAGTGGTTTACGCTTACTCGGAAGCCACCGTGCCCAAGGTTGCCATCTGCACCCACAAGGCTTATGGCGGTTCCGAGATTTCCATGTGTTCAAGGTCAATGGGGGCCGACATCTACATGGCCTGGCCATGTGCCGAGCTAGCCGTGATGGGTGCCGAAGGTGCCGCCGCTATCATCTTCCGCCGCGATATCGCTGAGGCCCCTGACCCTGAGGCCAAGCGTCAGGAAGTGTCTGAACTCTTCCGTAAGACATTTAACAACCCATATGTTGCCGCCGCTAGCGGCTTTGTCGACATGATAATCAGAGCCAGGGACACCCGCTACGAGGTTATCAAGGCTCTGGAAGCCTTAAAGAATAAGAAGGACCAAATCCCGTGGAAGAAACACGGCAATATCCCACTATAAGCAGTGAAGAGGGTAAACGGTGACGACAAAGAACCCCTTAAAAATCACCGACACCACCTTCCGTGACGGACATCAATCCTCCTTGGCGACACGAATGCGAACCGAGGATATGGAAGGCATCGCCCCGGAGATGAACCATGCCGGGTTCTATTCTATGGAGGTCTGGGGTGGGGCTACCTTTGACGTCGCTACCAGATTCCTGAACGAGGACCCGTGGGAAAGACCACGCATCCTGAAACGGTTGATGCCCGATACCCGGCTACAAATGCTGCTTAGAGGACAGAACCTGGTCGGTTATCGCCACTACCCTGATGATGTGGTTACTGCCTTTGTCCACCACGCCGCTGAGGTGGGCATTGATATCTTCAGGGTATTTGATGCCGTGAATGATGAGCGCAACTTTGAAACCTCTCTGAAAGTAATCAAGAAATGTGGCAAGCACGCCCAGCTTTCCATATGCTACTCGCTCACCGAACCCAAAATGGGTGGCCCGGTATATGACCTTGATTATTATATCAACAAAGCGCTCATCCTCCAAGATATGGGAGCTGATAGTCTGTGCATCAAGGATATGGCGGGACTTATCGCCCCTGATGATGCCTATAAGCTGATTAAAGCCCTTAAGCAGGCGCTAAAGATACCGGTGCAGCTACACACCCACTACACCAGCGGTATGGGTTCTATGAGCTGCCTAAAGGCTACTGAAGCCGGGGTAGACATTATTGATACCGCTCTAGCTCCCTTCGCCCTGCGCTCCTCGCAGCCAGCCATTGAACCTATCGTAGTCGCTCTTCAGGGAACCCCCAGAGACACCGGGCTGGATTTAGCTCACCTATTCAAGTTGGGGCAGTATATTGAGTCTATAGCCCCTAAGTATCGGGAGTTTCTAGATGATACCCGGATGGCAGTTATTGACACCAGCGTATTGATGCACCAGATTCCCGGTGGTATGATCACCAACCTGGTAGCCCAACTCCGAGAGATTAATGCCCTGAATAGACTTGATGAGGTATACGAGGAACTACCAAGAGTTAGAAAAGAGCTGGGCTATCCGCCTCTGGTTACCCCGACCAGTCAGATTGTGGGGGTTCAAGCCGTTCAGAATGTTCTTGCCGGTAGATATAAAATGGTATCGCGCCAGGTGAAGGATTATGTTTACGGGCTATACGGTAAACCCCCCGCCCCCATCGACCCAGAGGTTCAGAAGATAGTGCTCAAAAACTATGAACGGGGAGAGACCCCCATTACCTGTCGCGCCGCTGATGTGCTTGAGCCAGAATTAGACAAAGCTAAACAAGCTACCGAAGGTATTGCTCGGGATATCGGTGACGTGCTCATCTATGCCCTCTTCCCCACCACCGGGATGCGCTTCCTGAAGTGGAAGTATGGCTTGGAGACCCCACCCCCCGAAGTAAAAGCCAAATAGATAACCAACCACCAATCTAACTGAGTGAGCACCCGACAGCATGGGCAAGACATTAGCTGAGAAGATACTGAGCCAGAAGTCCGGGAGTGAGGCCAGGGCAGGAGATATTGTTATCGCTAAGGTTGACCTGGTTTTCGCCCAGGATACTACCGGACCACTAACAGTAAGGCAGTTTCAGACAAGCGGATTCGAGCGCCTGGCAAACCCGCCAAAAACTGCCTTATTCCTCGACCACGCTGCTCCCAGTCCTAATTATGGGCTATCTAATGACCACAAGCTCCTACGCCAGTTTGCCCGACAGACCGGCTGCCTTATCTACGATGTTGGCAATGGTATTTGCCATCAAATAGTAGCCGAATCTCTGGCTAAGCCGGGCGATGTCATCATCGGTGCTGATTCACATACGGTAACTGCTGGCGGACTGGGTGCCTTCGCCACTGGAATGGGCTCCACTGACACCGCTATTGCCTTGGGACTAGGTAAGACCTGGTTCCAAGTCCCAAAAAGTATTATGATAGTGGTCTCGGGTAATTTCCCTGAAGGCGTCGGTGCCAAAGACCTCATCCTACACCTTATTGGGCAGATTGGAGCCGATGGGGCTACCTACCAAGCACTGGAGTTCAGTGGTGATACCGTAGATAACATGACAATGTCACCGCGTCTCACTATAGCTAACATGGCGGTAGAAGCCGGAGCCAAGGCAGGACTTTTCGCCGCCGATAAGACTACTCAGGATTATCTCGCCTCACTGGGGCGAGGCAACCACTACCAGTCGCTCTTCCCTGATACCGACGCCATCTATGAACAGACCATCAATATTGATGTAGCTAATCTTGAACCTACAGTATCCCAGCCCCACACTGTGGATAATATTGCTCTAGCCAGAGAGCTTAAAGGAGCCAAAATCCAGCAGGTGTTTATTGGCACCTGCACTAACGGACGCCTGGAAGACCTGGCAGTAGCGGCTAATATTTTGAAGGGAAAGAAATGCCACCCTGAAACCAGGCTAATAGTTGCCCCGGCTTCACGACAGATTATGCTAGCGGCAATCAAGGCGGGCTATATCCAGACCCTGATTGAAGCCGGAGCCGTCGTCTTACCGCCAGGATGCGGACCCTGCATTGGTCTCCATCAGGGAGTGCTGGGGGATGGGGAATCCTGCCTATCTACCGCTAACCGGAATTTTAAGGGGCGGATGGGTAATCCTAACGCCTTCATCTATCTGGGCAGCCCGGCTACGGCGGCGGCTACCGCTATCACCGGCGAAATTACCGACCCCAGGGAGGTAATGTAGATGCTCACCGGGCGAGCCTTCAAATTCGGCGATAATATCTCTACCGACCATATTATTCCCGGGCGGCTGGCTCACCTGAGGAGTAACCTGCCTGAGCTAGCCAAGCATGTTATGGAAGATGCCGACCCTACCTTTGCCTCCCGGGTAAAGGCGGGAGATTTCATAGTGGCCGGTAATAACTTCGGACTTGGCTCCAGTCGAGAGCACGCCCCCCTGGTTATCAAAATGGCCGGGGTAAGGGCTATACTGGCTAAATCAGTAGCCCGAATATTCTTCAGAAATGCTATTAACCTAGGACTGCCGGTACTAATATGCAATACGGCTCTAATTGATGACGGGGATGAGCTGGAGGTAGACCTGGCAGCCGGCACCGTCAAGGATGCAACCAATGGTAACCAGCTCACCTTCAGCAAGATTCCCGAGGTGATGCTTCGTATCCTTGATGAAGGCGGGCTTATCCCGTATATTAAAAAGTACGGCGATTTTAAAGTATAGCTTTGAATTGATAGAGGGAGAGACGAGGTGAATGCTTATAATATTACCCTTATCCCTGGTGATGGAATAGGACCTGAAGTCACCGAAGCTACTAGAAGGGTTCTGGAAGCGACCGGGGTTACTTTCCACTGGGAGTTAGCCTATGCTGGCGCCGCTGCCCAGGATAGGTTTGGTACACCCACCCCTGATGATTTATTTGAGTCTATCAGGAAAAATAAGGTTGCCCTTAAGGGGCCAGTTACCACACCGATAGGCTCAGGTTTCAGGAGCGTTAATGTCGCTCTACGTAAGGAGCTAGACCTTTATGCCTGTCTCCGTCCGTGTAAAATCTACCCCGGAGCCCCCACCCGGTTTAAAGATGTGAATATTGTGGTAGTGAGGGAGAATACCGAAGACCTCTACAGTGGCATTGAGTTTGAGAAAGGGAAACCCGAGACAAAAAGACTACTGGAGTTAGTCTCAGAAACAACCGGAGAGGTAGTTAGAGCGGACTCAGGCGTCAGCCTGAAAGTGATTTCTGAGACGTGCAGCCGGCGGATTGTCAGGTTCGCCCTTAATTATGCCCGTGCCCACCAGAGGAAAAAAGTTACCGCTGTGCACAAAGCCAACATTATGAAATTCTCCGATGGGCTGTTTTTAGCCACCGCCAGAGAGGTCGCTAAGGACTACCCCGATATTGAATTTGAGGATGTAATTGTGGATGCCCTGTGTATGCAGCTGGTGCGAAACCCATCACGATTTGACGTGCTGGTTCTGCCCAATCTTTATGGCGACATCATCTCCGATTTATGTGCCGGCTTGGTTGGGGGACTGGGGGTAGCCCCCGGGGCTAATCTAGGCAATGACATAGCCGTCTTTGAGCCGATACACGGCAGTGCTCCCAAATATGCCGGACAAAATAAGGTCAATCCGATAGCTATGATGCTCTCAGGAGTGATGATGCTCCGCCACCTTGGTGAGACCAAAACCGCTGACAGGTTAGAGAGAGCTATAGCCGAGGTTATCGCTGAGGGCAAGAATGTCACCTATGACCTGAAGCTCAATGTAGCCAATGCCCAGGTAGTAGGCACCTCACAGGTAGCCGACGCCGTGATTAAGAAACTAGAGGAGTCAAGTAACACCAAACCAAATTGAGGGTATCTATCAGGATAGATTGCAGCTAATGATTTTAGGGAAGCGGGTAAGGGAAAAAGACGAAACCCCTTCTAATAAAGTTAAGAGATTGTTTGGTGACCTATCCCCCCGACCCCCTTCCCTTGGTTAAGGGAAGGGGGAGTGTAGGGAAGAGAGGGGTGAAGCCCCTCTCTAAAATCTCTTCCTAAATAGGGGTTTAAGGGGCGGAGCCCCTCTCTAATCCTTCCATAGGAAGGACTTCCCCCTCTCCTTAAAAAGAGAGGCAAAGGGAGGCTATACTAAAGAAGAGTTTAACAGGTTAGCCCCTAGTAAGGGGAGTCTAAGAGGGGCGTAGCCCCTCTTTTAAAACCATTTCCCCATCCCCTTATCAAGGGGAAGGGGATAAAGTCCTTGCCTACTTTGGCAAGGATAAAGGGGATGGGGTTACCTAATAAAAATCTAAGGGGGTGAGGTAGATAAACAATACCAAAGGGGAGGTTAATTGAGGAAAAATGGATTGTATTTTTTGTCAGATAGTAGCCGGCAAAATACCCACCGAAATCATTTACCATGATGAAGACGCCGTTGCCTTCCGCGACATCCATCCGGTGGCACCCACCCATATAATTATCATCCCCAAAGAGCATATCCCTTCCTTAGCCCATCTCTCTGAAGAGCAATTACCCCTTATGGGACATATGATAAACATTGCCAATCAGCTAGCCAAAAAGGAAGGCATTTCGGAACGGGGGTATCGCCTGGTAATAAACTGCGGTAAGGGAGGCGGACAGGTAGTGCCTCATCTCCATATGCATCTTCTCGGCGGGAGAAAAATCTCAGATGAGTTAGGCTAACTAGTCGGCGGTTAGACTCTTAGTGCCCTTTCTGATACTCAAGGAAGGTAAACAGTCCAGCAATGCTCTTGGCATCACAGATGCTGTCTGAGGTAATAAGGCGGGAAATCTGACTAAGCGGCACCCTGACTAATCTAATATTCTCAGTATCCTCAGCCTGAAGTGGACTGGGGGTAAGGTCGGTAGCCAGATAAAGGTGAAGGTATTCAGTGCAATAGCCCGGCGTAGAGTAGAAGCCGCCTAACCTCTCCACTTTCCCGGGCAGGTAGCCGGTCTCCTCACGCAACTCACGGCAAACGCAATCCACCGGGTCTTCACTAGGTTCAATGCCACCGGCTGGTATTTCCAGTAGCTCCTTCTCTACCGGTTTCCGAAATTGACTAACCAGTAGCACATTATCATCAGTATCAATAGCTATAATAGCCACACAATCACCGTGCTCCACAATCTCTCGGGTGGTTTCTCGGCCACCGGGCATCTGCACCGTATCTACCCTCAGCTTCACCGCACGTCCTTCATAGATTAGTTGACTGGATAGCGTCTTTTCCTCGACCAAGTTAATCCCCCGCCTCTAAGTTACGGACAAGAGCTACCTCGTCACAATTGGGGAATTTAGGGCAGCGATAACATTCAGTCCAGACCTTGCGGGGCAGCTCCGCTTTATCTACTTGGGAAAAGCCAAATTTCTCAAAAAAGGCCGGTTTATAGGTCAGGCAAAAAACGGTGGCAATACCAAGCTCGTTAGCCTCCTTGAGACAGGCTTTTGCCAGTTGAGCGCCGATTCTCTGCTGCTGGCTATCCTCAGCCACCGCCATCGATTTTATCTCAGCCAGGTCTAACCAGCTAACATGCAGGGCCGCACAGGCAATTACTCGCTCTCCCTGCCTGACGACAAAATAATCCCGGATATTTTCGTATATCTCGCTCAGCGAGCGAGCCAGCATCTCACCCTTGTCAGCATAGTAGTTAATCAACTTTTGCATCTGGTCTACATCTCTGATTCTGGCTTTTTCTACCTGATTCAACCTAGCCCTTCCCTTTCAACTTTTGTTCCAGAGAGCGGTAAAAAGAATTCCGGGGACGAATTCTTAAAAACCTTGCTCTATTTGAGCCAAGCTTCACCGTAACCACGGCGCCGCTTGCCAATGGCAAATTGATATGACCATCAACACTCAATATCGCCTGATGAGCGCTGCTAATGCGCAGCTTCACTGCGGCGGTAGCGGGTAATACCAGAGTATAGGCTGAACTAAGATGAGGCACTATGGGTAATAATAGGAACTCCTTGGCTTGCGGATGGAGGATAGAACCACCAGCCGCCAGTGAATAACCGGTGCTGCCGGTGGCGGTAGCCACAATAACGCCATCAGCCTTATAGGTAGTCAATGGCTCACCATTAATGCTGGCGTCTATATAAACCACCCGGGCTATTGCCCCCCGTGACACGACGGCATCGTTTAAGGCATAAAATATACGAGACGGCTCCTTCTCCGTGGGAAGAAGCTCCGCCTCAAGTGTCGCCCGCTCATCAATCCAACCCTCCCCAGCCAGCAAGGCAGGTAGCTTAGCCACTGCCTCATCAGCAGCAAGTTCAGTCATAAATCCTAGCTTGCCTAGATTTACCCCGGTAATAGGGATGGGATGGGGAACCACCGCCTGAACCGCTCGCAGGATGGTGCCATCGCCACCAATACTGAGAATTAAATCGGTACCACTCACCTGAGCCCTAGATTTCTCCCCTTCCCAGGCCGAGCATAGCCACACCGAAACCCCCTCTGAGGTTAAAAACTCGTCTAGTTTTTTAGCCAGACTATAAGCCGCCTCAATCATCGGGTGATAGAGAATGCCAATTTTATTCATAACTATAACCACTTCCCGATAATAATGAAAAACATCCTGCCGAGGGCAAGTGAAGTGTAACATTGGCCATCTGGGGTGTCAAGGATAAGAATTTGAGCAGTTACTGGCTACTGTGGGCTAGATGGTGATTTTTTCGCCACCCTAAACCTTTTGATGGCGAGAACTATACTACCCACCGCTCCCACCAGAAACCCTATTGGGCATACAACGACTGCCATGATGAAGAAGACAGGCTCGTCGGCTAGACCAATTCGGTCCCAAAAGTCGGCGCCAAACCAAAGAATAAACAGACCATAAATGACATTGTGCAAAACGGCGCTAACAACAATCCCTACAGCGGAAGCCCCGGTTAATAATAGAAACTTTTTAAACAGCCCGCCTACTTTTTCCTTCACCGTTAAAAATATCAATCCCGCACCTAATAAAAATAAAACCGCCCCAGAGATGGCAACAAAAAGAAAACCCCTGAGCAATTCTCTCACTGCTGGAATTGCCATTGCACTTACTATTACCACAAAAACTCCTACTAATGCCCAAAATATTGACCAGCTTAATTTCCCCTTCACTTCCTCTCACCTCCAAGAACAATCCTGACACTTGGTATGGCTATTAGCAAGGCGGCAATGATGAATATCCAGCCCGTCCATATTGGCAGCCAGGTAGCTAACAGCACACCTAACCCGACACCAAACAGGAACTTGCCGGTGATGTGCATCGTGAAGTAGGGGTTCGGCACCCCTCTAAACCTCTCCGTCTTATCACCAATCCAGCTCATGACTTACCCCCTTCTCTGGTTCACCTCCGGTATCATCACACCAATAGGAGAACAACGATACCTACCCCCAACAAGATGTACAGGATACGATTCTCACCCGTTATCTTACTCCTTCCCTTTCTTCTGCCTATTTTGACGCCTATCATATATAGCCTTGCTCAGCCTTTTTATCGCCCGGCCTGATTTAAATCTATTCAGATTAACAAAGCCTCTGGTTCTATTCATCGGCTATTCGTCCTCGCTATGCGGTTCAGTGCTTGCTTCCGGTAGTTTTTCCACGGGAGTTTCGCCGGCAAGCCGCAGCTTATCACCAAGTCTGGTCAACTTCCTGGTAGCGTCATCATACTTGTGCGCAGCGTGCCCAATATGCGTACCCAATGTGGTATAGTCATCTTGAAAATCGGTGAACTCACCCTGCAAGCGTCCCAGATGCCCCAGGATTTCGCGTGCGTCTCTCTCAATATGTAACCCTTTTAGTCCCAGAATAATAACCTGTAAATAGGCATAAAAGCTATTCGGTGACACCGGGATAACCCTCTTCTCAAGAGAGTAAGAATATATCTCACTTTCTTCATGTTGACCACGGAGTATGGTCTCATAATAGACATTTTCTGCCGGGATATACATAAGGGCAAAGTCAAACGTATTTTCATCGGGTAGAATATATTTGGCTACATTATCAATGTGCTTCTTAATAGTGCGGGTGAATTGCCGTCGTAACGTTTTCTGCTCCTCTTCAGATTCTGAGGCAAGTATTCGCTCAAAATCTTCTAAAGGGAACTTAGAATCAATGGGGACTAGATTTCCACCAATTCGAATAACGGCATCTACCGTCTCGCCATCTCGAAACCTATATTGGAGTGAGTAGTTATGGCGCGGTAGAATATCAGCCAGCAATCTCTCCAGCAGGAGTTCACCAAAACCGCCTCTAAACTTGGGTGCCCGTAGAATCTCTTGTAAACTTGATATATCCTTGCCGACTTCCTGGATTTGCTCCGCTCTTTGGGTAAGTTCTCCTAATCTTTCTTTAACATCTCCGAAGACTTTGGTAGTATCAGCTATTCTCTCGCCCACTGTTTTCGATAGGATGTCACTTTGCTCTCTCCATCTCTGCTCTTGCCGAAACCTATCCCAGAGGAAGAAAACGACTAGAATGGCTAGGAGAATAATAATCACGATTTCCATGTTCACCTCTAATTGTGCCCATCTAGACTAGCTAACAGTAACTACTCAACCCCATTATACACTATAAATCAACTAAGCAGGCACCATTCAAAGACGAGAGCCTTTATCAACCTCACCCCCTTTAGATTCTTATTAGGTAACCCCATCCCCTTTATCCTTGCCAAAGTAGGCAAGGACTTTATCCCCTTCCCCTTAATAAGGGGAAGGGGAAGATTTGTTTTTAGAGGGGCTAGCGCCCCTCTAAAACTCCCCCAATATTTCGGGGGGATAAGGAAAGTTTAAGAGAGGCTTCGCCTCCCTTTCACTCTCCCTTATTATTTTCTCCTTCAAAGGAGAGGGGGATACAGGGGGAGGGTTACCAAATAAGGAATCTAGGGGGGTAAGGTTGATAAACAATCCTAATTAGAAAACGAACATCTTAGCGGCGAGCTCGGCTAGCCTCATCATTAAGCCGGGGACAATACCCAGGAGCAGGACGCCGAGACAGGAGAGGGATAGGGCTACCCTCAGGGCTCCGGAAGCCGCCGCAGGCAGTTTGAGCAGATGAAGAGAGCCGCAAAGTCTGTAACAGTTAGGCGAAATTGTGCTATACTGACTGTCAAACGTGGATTCACTGTAGAATACATATTTCCATTAAAGTAGGAGTCGTCTGATGCAAAAACCAGCAATCACAACCGAGTCTTGTAGTCCCGAAGATATGTCTTATTACGTTATGATTAGGGAAACCATTCATGGACTTGATAATCTAATTGTAACAACTATACATCATAGTGTGACAATTATTACTGGTGCTTTGGTCTTGGGTGTGGTGCTTGCGCCGATAATTGCGGATCCTTGGGGCAGAGTTTTTCTCGGCATTATCACAGTCGTTGCACTCATCCTTACTTGGGGTTCACATAGAAGGGTAAAGCTTTACTCAGACATGTTAACCCAACAAGTCGCGGTAGCTGAAGACATGGAGGATTTGTTGCTTTCAGATGATAGCATTAAGGCCATTAAACCAATTGAAGAAAAAGATAGGTATACCGGCATTAAGATCACCAAACGAATTGAAAAAAATGTTGAGTATGCTGGGATGAAGGGGGAAATCATTTTCAAAATAGGTATAATGGCATTTTACGTGATAGAGTTTGCACTACTAGTATATTTGGTACTAACTCCTTTCTTTGGCTGGGAAGTCTAATTTTGAAAGGACTTGTGAAATGGGTAATCCAACTCAGAAATTATTGGATGAATTAGAAAGGAAAATTAAGTCTTTAGTCCCCAATCCCCAGTACCCTCACGATAAGTTCGTAATAATTACGCTCCATGAAGCTATTGCTGCAGCAAAGGAAGGCAATTTTGGAGTTGGTGCCGTTCTTGTCCGTGAAAATGGCGAGATTATCCAAAGAGGTCACAACCATGTATTTAACCCTTACTTCCGTAGTGATTTACATGCTGAGATGGACGTTATGACGAAATTTGAAGAGCACTTCAGAGACATTGAGAGCATGAAAGGATTCGTTTTGTTCACTTCGTTGGAACCTTGCCCAATGTGTTTCTTACGACTAATTGTTTCTGGAGTTGAAAAGGTATATTATGCGGCCATTGACAAAGATGGTGGTATGGTTCAGAGGTTTGAATATCTGCCACCTGAATGGAAAGAATTGGCTCGGAGACAGGAATTTGCTTTAGCTCAATGTTCGCCAGAATTAGCAGACATCGCGCTCCAGATTTTTCTAAGCACAGTTAACGAGAACGATAGGAAGTTACAGAATCGATAGAGGATGATCCCAACTAGAAAACGAACATCTTAGCGGCTATTTCGGCTAGCCTCATCATTAAGCCGGGGACAATACCCAGGAGCAGGACGCCGAGACAGGAGAGGGATAGAGCCACCCTCAGGGCTCCGGAAGAGGGCACTTTCTCCGCCGAGACTGGCTCACCCAGCCACATTACCTTAACCACTCGGAGATAGTAGTAAGCAGAGATAACACTATTTATTACGGCGATAATCACCAGCCACAATAAGCCGTGGTTTACCGCCCCGCTAAAGATATAGAATTTTGCCATAAACCCAGCGGCTGGTGGTATGCCGGTAAGAGAAATGAGACACAGCGTCAAAGCTAAAGCCAGCAGTGGTGCCCGCTTCCCCATGCCCGAATAGTCGTCAATAAGGTCACTATTAAGCTTGTTGGAGATGGCAATAATGGCAATAAACGCCCCCAGGTTAGTCAAAGCATAGGCGACGAGGAAGAAGAGAAGACTGCTCCGACCCACAATATCCGCCGCCGGGGAGAACCCCACCACCGCCAAGCCCACCATAAGGTAGCCCGCCTGAGCTATGCTGGAGTAACCCAACATTCGCTTAATATTGGTCTGGGGAATAGCGACAATATTGCCTAGGGTCATACCGATAGCGCTGAGCACAGCGAAGATTAATCCCCAATCCAGGCTCAACCACTGAGGAAGACCAAAGGCGGAATAGAAAACCCGCAGGATAATGGCAAAGCCAGCCGCCTTACTAGCCACGGAAAGATAGGCAGTTATTGGCGTCGGCGCCCCCTCGTAAACGTCAGGCACCCACATATGGAAGGGGACCGCCGCAATCTTAAAGCCAAATCCAGCTACCAGTAACACCATACCTAAAATAAGCCCGGGGCTGGCTAAGACCGTCTGTGGAGACATAGCCTGAATCGCCTGAGCAATCTCGCCTAGCTGTGTTTTACCGGTAAAGCCAAAAACCAGCGCCATGCCGAAGAGCAGCACTGCCGAGGCTACTGCCCCCAGCAGCAAGTATTTAAGAGAGGCTTCACTGGATTTGGAGTCTTTTAGGAAACCGACCAGGATATAGAGGGAGATGCTGGTCAGCTCTAGGGCAATGTAGATGGAGATTAACTCTACCGTAGCCGCCATCAGCATCATGCCCAAAGTAGATAAAAGCACCAGGGCATAGTATTCACCCTGAAAACGGGCAAACTTGGACACATAGTCTGTAGAGGCCAGAATAACCAGGGCAGCAATACCCAGGAACAGTAGCTTGAAGAAGAGGGCAAAGTTATCTACCGCCAGCATATTGTTGAAGATAGCCTGAGAACTGCCCCCCCACATAGCTATAGAAAAGCCGGCGGATACTGCCAAGCCAGCTATACTGACCACTACCAGCCACCCCTTGCGCTGGATAAAGAGGTCAAGCAAGACTACCGCTATAGCAAAGGTAACTAGGCTCAGTTCTGGTATAAATAACCCGAGATTCAAAAACCGACTCCTTTACCCACCTAATAAGCCCATTATGGGCAGAATGCCCAGTTTAATAACATCAGTCAAAATTGCCGGATAGATACCGACCAGCATAATCACAGCGACAAAGGCAAACATATACCCCTTTTCCAGATTATCGGCATCCTTCACCCGGTTAAACTTCTCCAGCACCGGGCCAAAAAATACCCGCTGCAGCATCCACAATATATAGCCGGCAGTGATAACAATGCCAAACACCGCCAGAATGGTGTACACCCGAATGCCAGCCACGGCAGTGCTGGAAAAACAGCCCACAAAAGTTATAAACTCAGCCGCAAAGCCACTGGTAGTCGGCAGACCCAGAGAACCCAATCCAGCTATTGAGAAGACAACGGCGATAATCGGCATCTGCCGAGCCAGACCCCCAAGCTGTCTGAGGTCACGCTCCTCGGCGTTATGCATCACCAACCCGGCCATAGCAAACAGGAGCCCGGTAATAAGACCATGACTGAACATCTGCAAGGCAGCCCCAGTCAGGCTCACCTGACTCAAGGCAAAGACACCCAGAAGCACATATCCCATATGGCTGATACTACTATATGCGATTAGCCGCTTCAGGTCGGTCTGCCTCAAGGTTACGGCGGCTCCGTACAGCACACTGATTACCGCAAACGCCACCAGAAGCGGGGCATACTGGTGGGCAACCTGGGGAAAGATGCTGACACACACCCGAATCATGCCGTAGCCACCCATCTTAATCAGTGCCCCGGCTAACACCACGCTCCCTGCGGTTGGGGCATCGGTATGGGCGTCAGGCAACCAGGTATGCAACGGGACGACGGGCAGCTTGACAGCAAAGCCAATTAAGAGGAGGAAGAAGATAGGGGTTGCTGGCATAATTGACTGAATCATGGCCAGCCCACCCTGGGCTAACTCCACCATGCTGAGGCTACCGGTAGTGAAATACAGGCTGAGGATGCCCGCCAGCATCATAGCGCTGCCAAATAAAGTATAAACCACATACTTTATCGCCGAATACTCTTTCCTGCCCGACCCCCAGATAGAGATTAGGAAATACATCGGAATAACCTCTATCTCCCAGAAGACAAAGAAGAGCAGGAGGTCAAGGGAACAAAATACCCCGAGAATGCTTGTTTCCAAAAGCAGGAGCCAGGCAAAATACTCACGAACTCTGAGGTTAATCTTCCACGAGATGAGGACAACCAGAAAACCAAGAAAGGTCATCAGCACCACCAGGGGTAAGCTCAAGCCATCAACACCCAGGTGGTAATGAGCGTTAATGGCTGGAATCCAGGATACCATTTCCTCAAACTGAAAGACCCCCACCGCCCCGGCTGACTTGTCAAAAATGGCAAAGAGAAAGATAGATAAAGCCAGAGGGACGAAGGTAAAAATGGCAGCGATACGCCTAATCACCCTATCCTGAAGACCGGGCACAAAAGCGATTAAAATCGCCCCCGCTACTGGGAGGAAGATTATCGTTGTCAGATAAGGAAAGCTCAACTGTGCTGACTCCTATAAAGATTCTTTATCAACTCTCCCCCTTAATCCCCCTCTCCTTCAAAGGAGAGGGGGAGGGATTGTTCTTGAAGGGGCTTTGCCCCTTCAAACTTCTCCTGTCAAGATTAAACTACTCCCCAAATAACATGCCAAACCACGTCTGTCCAAAAGTGTATGCCCACTGGAGCTAGAAATCCAAATTTTCTAAAGTAATAGGCAGCAAAAAGTGAAACCACTCCGTTAAGAAGAATAATCTCAGTCATAAGAGCAAGTGGAATCTCACCGACTGCCTTTAAATCAAAAAGAATCATTAGTGAAGGGATATGCCCCAGAGCAAATGCAAGAGCCGAAAAGATAGCGACAATCCAAAAAATCTGATTTTGCCATCTCTTTTTCAGGATGACATAGGAAATAAGCCATACCCAAAACGAGATAAAAAACAAGCGAAATATTAATTCCTCACCAATGCCAGCGATGGCTGAGGCAACAAGAGAAGTAGGAAATGGCGGGTGAGGAAGTGCTCCCAGGGTATGAAATTGGCTAAAAATGGCATCGGCGAGAATAAGAAATATACCAATGCCTACCCCAATCAGGGCAGGGATTAACAACCTTTGTCGGTTGGAAATTTTTGAATCCCAAAGGTCAGCAAAGCCAAGTTTTTGCGAAAGCTTTAATCCAAGAAAACCAAAGCCTCCATAGACGACAAGCATGATGCCTACGTTCGCCAGGGCAAGCACCGGTTTTGAAGCCGGAAGTTCTTGTTCTGGCAAAATTGGTAAGAAGGAACCTTGAGGCAAAAAGACATTAATCGCTGCCAAGATAGCAAGAGCTATGATAAGTCCGATGTAAATTTTGATTGATGGTGATAGCTTCTTCATAGTTTTACCCTAAAACAAATACACACAGAGAATAATCGCTAAAACACCTACCCCAATAGCTATGCCGTAGAGCTGCAGCTGCCCGGTCTGTGCCCTCCGGATAGCCCTGCCCCCAGCTATAGTGGTGTCAGCGACCCCGTTTACTGCCCCATCCACCCCCTTACTGTCAAATAGCTGTAAGCCAGCAAAAAGTCCTTTGATTAAAACCATACCCACAATGATATTTTCGTAAAGCTCGTCAAACCAGTATTTCCGAGAGAATAGAGTATGCACCGGGGAAAATATGCCGACTATCCGTTCCGGAGAAAGCCATTTAGCGCTATACATGGCATAGGCTAAAAGAATACCCAGACCAGCCAGTATTAGTGAGAGCCAGGGTAAAGGATGAGTTAAAATACCGAAAAAGCCCTGAGTAAAGCTATGGACTTCGCCGTGACCCATAAAGGCACCGAACTGCCCGGTAACATTCCACAAACCGGAAACCACGGCCAGGATAGCCAGAATCACCATCGGCGTAACCATTACCGAGGGCGATTCGTGAGGCTTACCGTGAGCTTCAGGGCTGCCACCATGATACTCACCACCGAAGGTAAGAAACACCACTCGGAACATATAAAAGGCGGTCATAAACACGGTTATCATGGCTAGAGCAAATAAGAT
>DAOWJS010000040.1 GCA_030640255.1 Dehalococcoidales bacterium
AACTGCTGGCGGTAATTGATAGATTGAATAAAGACCCCAAGATTCACGGGATTCTGGTGCAACTACCATTGCCCAAACATCTTAATGAGACCGAGGTCCTTTATGCCATTGACCCCAAAAAGGATGTCGATGGCTTTCACCCGGTGAATGTGGGCAGATTAATGATCGGGAAGCCAGATTATTTACCCTGCACCCCCCACGGAATCCAGCAGCTTCTGATTAGGTCTGGGGTTGAGATTGCTGGGGCTGAAGTAGTGGTGGTGGGTAGAAGCAATATCGTGGGTAAACCTATAGCCAATATCCTCCTCCAGAAGAAAGAGGGGGCTAATGCTACGGTTACTATATGCCACACTGGAACCAAAGATATATCCTTCCATACTAAGCGGGCTGATATATTGATTGTGGCCGCAGGAAAACCAAAGGCAATCACCGCTGATATGGTTAAGGAAGGGGTGGTGGTGATTGATGTTGGTGTTAACCGAATAGGGAAAACTGCCGAGGGTAAAGCTATTTTATGTGGGGATGTTGACTTTGATGCGGTTAAGGAAAAGGCTAAAGCCATTACCCCGGTGCCTGGTGGGGTGGGACCGATGACGATAACCATGCTTATGCTGAATACAGTAAGAGCGGCGAAGTTAGCCGCTGGACTAGCTTAGGGAGGAGGGGGAGAGGAATGGAATATAAAGTTGAGAAAAGGAAGGCACCCGGTCGGGACGAGGTGCAGGTGCTGGGGGCAACCTTTGAAGAGGGTAAGCCTGAAGGTGAGGAGTTAGGGCGCTGGAGGCAGAAGCTGGACGCTAGAGAGGAAAAGCTTAAATATTTACAAACTGGTGAGAGGTATTGGTACGGAAAAGAATGGTATGGCAGTGAAAAGAGAAAAAATCCAGCTTAAGAGTTAAGGAAGGTGAAAATGACGTTTGAAATCCCAAAAACACTATATAGTGGCAAGATTAGAGAGGTAATACTGGGCAAAGGGGACAAAGCGGTAACGGTGGGCGGGGAGACATGCTATCCATTCTACTTATTTGAGGGCGAGATGCCACATCTGCCCCAAATAGCTATGGAGGTTTGGGACTGCCCCCCCGAGGATTGGGCTGAAGCTGCCTTAGAGCCTTTTGCCGGGGTAACCGATGACCCGGTTGCCTGGGCGAAGAAATGCATTGATGATTATGGGGCGGAGATGATTTGTCTGCAACTGATAAGCGCTGACCCCAATGGGCTTGACCGGGGGGCTGATGAAGCCGCCGAGGTGGTTAAGAGGGTAGCCGATGCTATTGATGTCCCCTTAATCGTTTGGGGAACGGCTGATCATGATAAAGATACCGAGGTTCTAAAGAAGGTTTGTGAGGTTTGCCAGGGGAAGAACTTGATTGTCGGACCGCTTGAGGAAGGAGACCATAAGCGGATTGGCGCCGCCGCCATTGGTTACCACCACACCGTAATTTCATCAACGCCTATAGATATAAACCTGGCTAAGCAGCTTAATATTCTGTTGGGTAACCTCGGGGTGCCCGATGACCTGATTGTAATGGACCCGACCGTCAGTGGCATAGGCTATGGTATTGAGTATTGCTACTCGGTAATGGAGAGGGACAGGATGGCAGGATTAACCCAGCAGGATGATAAGCTCCAGTTCCCTCTCATTTGTAATATATCTAAGGAAGCGTGGAAGATTAAGGAAGTTCATATTCCAACCGAGGAAGACCCCAAGCTGGGTGATGCCAAAAAGAGGGGTATTCTGTGGGAGGCAATGTCAGCCATGGTTTTGCTTTTGGCGGGAGGGGATGTGATGATTATGCGACACCCAGAAGCAATAAAGTTGGTTCGGGAGATAATGGCTGAACTGACGGCAAAATAATTACAGATGGGAAGGTGATGAGAAATGGCAGAAGCAGAAAGCAAGAGTTTTGACCAAGCCAGTATTAAGATGATAGAGAAGGCGGCTAGTGATGGGGTTAATACCGCCTTTGATAGAGCTGAAGCCATGAAGCCCTGCCCCATAGGGATGGTGGGTAATTGCTGTAAGCACTGCGGGATGGGACCGTGCCGGGTGCCTCTACCTAAGGGGAAAGAAGAGACACCCGAGGAGAAGCAGAAGAGACGGGGCATCTGCGGCGCCACTGCTGAGACTATCGCTGCCCGTAACTTTATCCGTATGATAGCTGGTGGGGCGGCTGCCCACTCTGACCACGGTCGGGGGGTAGCTGAGCTCTTCCTGGCGGTAGCCAAGGGAGAAGCCCCAGGCTATGAGATTAAGGATGAGCAGAAACTGCTGCAGGTGGCTCTGGATTGGGGCATTGAAATTGGAGACCGCGGTAACAATGAAATAGCCATTGATATTGGTGAAAAGGCTCTGGGGGAGTTTGGTAAACAGAAGGGTGAACTTGTAACCCTGAGGAAGGCACCCCTGAAGCGTCAGGAGCTATGGCGTAAGCAAGGGGTTGCCCCCCGAGGCATAGATAGAGAGATTGTGGAGATAATGCACCGAACCCATATCGGGGTTGACCAGGACTACCGAAACTTGCTTATACAAGGGGTCAGGGCAGCTATAGGTGATGGCTGGGGAGGCAGTATGATTGCCACTGAACTCCAGGACATCCTGTTCGGTACCCCAGCTCCGGTTTTGGGTAAAGTAAACCTGGGAGTGCTCAAAGAGGACGAGGTAAACCTCATCATTCACGGTCATGAGCCGCTACTCTCCGAGATGATTATGGCTGTAGCTCAAGAGCCCAAGATGAGAGAGCTGGCTAAGTCTAAAGGGGCTAAGGGGATAAACCTGGCTGGTATGTGCTGCACCGCCAACGAGATATTGATGCGCCACGGGGTGCCAATAGCCGGTAACTTCCTGCAGCAGGAGCTGGCTATAGTAACCGGGGCGGTAGATGCCATGGTAGTAGATGTCCAGTGTATTATGCAATCCATAGCTACCGTAGCTGAGTGCTACCATACCAAGATTATCACCACTTCACCCAAGGCTAAGATTCCGGGTGCTACACATATTGAATTTGATGAGCATAATGCTATGGAGTCGGCTAGGACTATACTTAGGATGGCAATTGAGAATTTCCCCAATAGGGGAAATAATATTGATATCCCTGAGGAACAGACTGACCTAGTGGCTGGATTTAGCCATGAAACCATTAACTATCTACTGGGCGGTATGTTTCGGGCTTCCTACCGGCCACTAAATGACAATATCATTAATGGCAGAATCAGAGGGGTAGCTGGGGTTGTTGGCTGCAATAATGCTCGGGTTAAGCACAATGAGGCTCATGTTACGATGGTTAAGGAACTAATAAAGAATGATGTATTGGTGCTCACGACCGGCTGTAATGCCATCGCCTGTGCCGAAGCCGGACTGATGGTTCCCGAAGCCGCTGCTGAGTATGCTGGTGAAGGACTGGCTTCAGTATGTGAAAC
>DAOWJS010000043.1 GCA_030640255.1 Dehalococcoidales bacterium
CTGGAATCCATTGCCAGCGAGCAGTCAGCTAGGATGGTAGCAATGCGGAATGCCACCGATAATGATAATGAGCTTATTCAAGATTTAACCCTCACGTATAATAAAGCCCGCCAGGAGTCAATTACTAAGGAACTTCTTGACATTGTCGGTGGTGCTGCGGCTGTGGCTTAGGCAAAGGAGGTTATTATGGCCAAAGGGAAAGTAGCTCAGGTAATCGGGACAGTGGTTGATATTGAGTTCCCGCCTGATGAACTCCCGGCGCTTCACCATGCTATTGAGATTACCGTAGATAGCAACAAGATTATACTTGAAGCTCAGGAGCATATCGGGAATAACTGGGTGCGATGTTTGGCTCTATCGCCTACCGACGGGTTGGAGCGGGGCGCCGAGGCTGTAGATACCGGGGAAGTTCTTAAGGTGCCGGTGGGAAGAGCCACCCTGGGGCGCCTGTTTAATGTTACCGGGGAGCCCATAGATAACCTTGGTCCAGTTGAGGCTGAGGAGCACTGGCCGATTCATCGCCCACCGCCTTCGTTTGAGGAGCAGGAGACAACTACCCAAATGTTGGAAACCGGGCTTAAGGTTATTGACCTGATTACCCCGTTTACTAAAGGGGGAAAGGTAGGTGCCTACGGGGGTGCCGGGGTGGGTAAGACAGTTATTATTATGGAGCTTATCCGCAATATTGCCACTGAGCATGGAGGCTTTTCTGTTTTCTCGGGTATTGGAGAGAGGTCTCGCGAGGGCAATGACCTGTGGAATGAAATGAAGTCTTCAGGGGTGATTGATAAGACGGTCATGGTCTTTGGTCAGATGAATGAACCGCCAGCGGTTCGTCTTCGCGTGGGGTTAACCGGGCTGACTATGGCTGAGTATTTCCGTGACGTTGAGAGTCAGGACGTTTTGCTGTTTATTGATAATATCTATCGCTATACCTTGGCCGGTATGGAAGTATCAGCTCTACTGGGACGTATGCCGTCGGCGGTGGGCTATCAGCCTACACTGGCTACGGAGATGGGCGATTTGGAGGAGAGGATTACCTCCACCAAGCGGGGCTCAATTACCTCCTTTCAGGCTATCTATGTTCCCGCTGATGATTATACTGACCCCGGAGTAGTTACCACCTTCGGCCATCTGGATGCGGTTATCGCTCTGGAGAGGTCTATCGCTGAGCAGGGGTTGTATCCGGCGGTCGACCCACTAACCTCAACCTCTCGTATTCTTGACCCTCGTGTTGTTGGCGAGGAGCACTATCAGGTAGCTCGCGGCGTACAGCAGGTGCTGCAACGCTATAAAGACCTCCAGGATATAATCGCCATACTGGGTATTGAGGAACTTAGTGAGGAAGATAAGCTTACCGTGGCTCGGGCTCGTCGTATCCAGAGGTTCTTATCTCAACCAATGTTTGTTACCGAAGTTTTTACCGGTAGAGAGGGCAGGTATGTGCCCATAGCCGAGACGGTGCGCGGCTTTAAGGAGATTCTGGCAGGAGATTATGATACCTTACCCGAGCAAGCCTTTTATATGGTAGGTACTATAGATGAAGCGGTGGAGGCGGCAAAGAAGCTAGAGGCATAGGGTATAGGTTGGTGTCTAGTATCAAGCTTGATATTGTTACCGCAGAAGGGGTGGTTTTCTCCGAGGATGTGGATGTGGTGGTTGCCCCGGGTGTTGAAGGTCAGCTGGGAATCCTGCCCCACCATACCCCTCTGATGACCATGTTACAGCCGGGTGAGCTGCGGGTGAGGAAGGGTGGTGAGGAGTTCTTCTTAGCCATTTCTGGTGGCTTTCTTGAGGTGCGTCCTGACCGGGTAATAGTTCTGGCCGATGCTGCGGAAAGGGTTGAGGAAATTGATGTTGCCCGGGCGGAAGAGGCGAAGCGTCGGGCTCAGGAACGGCTCAGCCAGCGCCCCCCTGATTTGGATTTGGCTCGAGCCGAGGCAGGGCTGCGCCGCGCCCTGGCCCGCCTTGAGGTGGTGCAGAGAAGGAGAAAAAGAAAGCCTGGAACCTGAGAAGCTAGCTAATACCAGTCCGGTTAGCGTTTCTTATTTAAGCTAGTAATCCCTTAATGGGCTCAATGGTTATTCGTCGGCTGTCAAGGTCAATCGATTTCACTACATCCTCAATGGCAGGAATAAGAATCTCTCCTTTGTCTCCGCTAACCACATAGTTATCATTACCCTCGGCGGTTAAAATTTCGGTGATATTTCCCAGTAGTTCTCCCTGGGTTGTCCATACCTCTAGCCCGATGAGTTGAAAATGGTAGTATTGCCCTTCAGGTAGAGGATAGAGTTGGCGGTGATGTATTTCTATTGGTTGCCCCCGCAGCCTTTGCGCAGCTTCAATAGTATCAATTTGGTTAAGCTTGATGATTACCTTGCCCTTATGCCACTCAGCGCTGTCAATGGTCATCGGCTGTCGGTTAATATAAATCTTTGAGGAGGGGGCGAAGCGTTGCGGGAAATCGGTGACTACCTTTACCTTTAGTTTACCCTTAACACCCCAGGGGGCCAGGATTTGACCAATAGCTATAAATTCCAGCTCGGAAGATTCCATTCCCCATTCTGGGTGGTTGATTTGGTAACTCTAAGTCTATTTTATCTTGCTTATAGACTGTTATTGCTTAGAGAATTTGGAGAGTAGCTCTGGTGCCTTGCTTGGCTGCTTTTACCCTAATCAAGGTGCGCATAGCGGCGGCTATCCGACCCTGCTTACCAATAACTCTCCCCTTATCATCATCGGCAACCTGCAATTTAAGCGTTACGCCCTCGTCATCGGTTTCCTCAGTAACTACTACTTCATCAGGCGCATCAACAATTGATTTGGCGATGTATTCTATTAGTTCTTTCATGTTTTCTCCTTGATTATTTTGAACTTTTCCATAATACCTACCTTTGATAGTAATCTGGCGGCAGTAGCTGTCGGCTGAGCCCCTTGCCTCAACCAGTATAGGGCTTTTTCTTCATTGATAACTACTGTTTCTGGGTCGGTTAGGGGATTATAGTGCCCCATAATGTCTATGAACGCCCCGTCACGGGGGGCTCGACTATCGGCAGCTACTAGTCGGTAGCTTGGCTTTTTTTTGGCGCCTACCCGGCGTAATCTAATCTTTACCATACCTTAGTCACCTCATTACAAACTATTATGCGCTATAACCGATGTGGCTGTCAATAGTGTTTAAAATTGGTAAGCTTTTAAGTTTTCATATCAGGATTGAAACAATACCCCGGCGAATCATCATCACGGCTATGGCTGCCAGAAGCAGGCTGGCTATCTGGGATGATGCCCGGAGCCCTTGCTCCCGCAGTAAGCGAGCTACTCTGTTAGCCTGGGCAAATACAAGCCAGGCAAATGCCAAATTGAGTACTAAAGAGACCACGACCGCCGAAAGAGGAAACTGTTCGCTGAGCAGAAGTAGTGTGGTCAGGACGGCTGGTCCTACTATTAGGGGTGTTCCTATGGGTACCACTCCTATCATGTTTTTGGAAATAGTTGGCTGGAGCTCCACCAATTTACCAGTTATCAAATGCCTGATGGCTAGGACTAAGAGAACCACGCCGCCAGCTATTAAGAAGTCGGCGATTTCAATGTTGAGCAAGAAAAATATGGCTTTTCCAATTCCAACAAATGTTAACCCCAGAGCGAAGGCGGTCAGCATGGCATAACGGATTATCCTCGGTCGTTCTGTAGGGCTCATATTCTGAGTCATCGCTAAGATGAAAGGGAGGATGCCGATAGAATCAATGGCTATAAAAAGGGGGATAAAACTTAGCCCGACGTCTTTAAAAAAAGCGAGAATTGTGCTAATCATTTATGGATGACTGAAAGTCCCTTTCCTGTATCGCTGAATATACTTGTTAAGGACACTGACCTTCTCTTTTAGGCTCAGTTTACACTATTAGCTTACGGGGAGCAACCGCCCCGCCGAGATTTCTAATTATTCCTTTCCTAATCTCGCTTAGCTGTTGTTGCTAACAGCTTTCATTGTCGCTATAATCGGTAGTGTGAAAGTAAATAGGCTGCATAGCTGGCAGATTAGCTACGCTGAGGCATTAGATACGCAGCTGAGACTGGCAGCCCAGGTGTCTAGAAGCAGCCAGGTCATTACTCCCCGCTTTATAGCTGGTGTTGATGTATCAGCGGGGAAAACACCGGAGATGGCTACCGGGGCGGTGGTTGTGTTAAACTATCCCGAACTTAGACTGGTGGAAACGAAAGTAGCCCGGGGGAAGCTTAATTTTCCTTATATCCCGGGGCTTTTATCCTTCAGGGAGTCGCCCTTGATACTGGATGCCTGTCAGCGACTGACTATTACCCCTGACCTTATCCTGGTTGATGGTCAGGGAATTGCCCATCCTCGACGAATAGGGCTCGCCTCTCACTTAGGGCTTTTTTTGAATACGCCAACTATTGGTTGCGCTAAGTCCCGGCTGTGCGGCAGTCATGAAATGCCGGGCGAGAAGCCGGGTAGCTACGCTGAAATAATAGATAATGGTGAGACTATAGGCGCCGCTCTGCGAACCAAGCTGGGCGTGAAGCCGGTTTATGTTTCCATCGGTCATAAGATTGACCTGCAAACTGCCATTTACTGGGTAATGAACTGCTGCCGGGGTTATCGCTTACCCGAGCCCACCCGACTTGCCCATCTGGCGGCGGGAGGCAATCTGAAACAAGGTAGGGACAGCGTGGTGCCTGAGGCAGACTATCAACTGAAGTTTTTTGGGTAATCGTTCCCGAGTCTTCGGAAATTTCTAGGGAAGCTGGATTTTTGTTTTAGGAGGCAAAAATGAAACGGCGATGGCTATCTAGAAACTGGTGGCTATTATCGAGCGTTGTTATTTTGGCTGGGTTTATTTTTGGATACATCTGGGTCCATTTGAAGCTA
>DAOWJS010000097.1 GCA_030640255.1 Dehalococcoidales bacterium
ACGCATTTTTGAAGAAGGCATATGAAGGCATTGGCAGGTCTCCTTTTTTAGTCCATTATAATCACTCATTATAACTACTGCGAGGGGAGAAAACAAGTGGGCGGTTAATAATGGGCTATTTATAAACCTCACCCCCTTTATCCCCCTCCCTTGATAAGGGAGGGGGAAGATATTAAAAAGAGGGGCTTCGCCCCTCTTAGACACCCGCTTTTTCGGTTTTTATAGCATATATTTGATAGGACAGACTATATAGAGCTTGTTGCGAAACTCCTCAGAAGTGATAGAATAGGGGCATGTGGCTTTTATTGGCTATCATCCTTGTCATATTGGGGCTTTTGGTGTTCGCTCTTAGGGGTTTCTTTGGTGTATTCCCCGACAGTTGGGAGTGGACTGGGCTTGTTCTTGCGGGGGTGGGAATAGCAATGGGCGTTCCGAGTGTGCTTCAAATGACAATGGGTCGCCCTAAACTAATGATTGATTTTGATAGGGTGGTAAAAGACCAAGAGAGGTCTTTGGCGATATTTCTTAAAAACCCCCAGTTGGAGAAAAAATCTGTTTGGAGAAAATTGGGAATTAGGCGAGCTACAATACAAAGCCTTATTGCGTCATTCCGCATATCGGAAGCTGGGGCTGGTAAAGTAATTATACCTATTGTGCAGGCTAGGATTTATTCTGATGATGACCCCACAGGTGTTGGTAGCAACCGAATAGCCTTACCTCCCACCCTTAGCTTCGAGACATGTGTGATGATAGCTATGTGGGATGCAGTGAAAAAGAGGGCTGTCGTGCCAGGCGATAGACTGAGACAAGCGGTAGAACTTTCTGCTGGTATTTATCGCCTAGAAGTTATTTTTGTAGTGGACGGAGACCCACAGACAAAGTTTAGGGAATTTATAGTTGGGAATACCGCTGATGACCTTGTTTGGGTTAAACCGCATCAATCAGCTTCTCATAAGGAAGGTTCTCAGACTGAATGAGTCTGAGAAGTGTATCACGAAATAGATATGGATTATCTCGCATATACGCATTGTCTAATAGCAAACACTTGATTATTTAAAGCACTATACAAGGCTTGTGCTTGGACAACAATCTCCTCTAGCCATATCGGGCAAAAGCTGTTATATTTTTATAGATGCGTTACGCCATTATTGCTGACATTCACTCTAATCTAGATGCTTTTACCGCAGTGCTGAATGACATTGAGCACCGGGGTGGGGTGGAGGAGCTGTGGTGTTTGGGGGATGTGGTCGGCTATGGTCCCGACCCCCATGAGTGCATTGAGCTTCTGCGCCAGTATAATCATGTCTGTGTGTCTGGGAATCACGACTGGGCAGCCATAGGTAAGCTAAAAACCTCCGATTTTAACCACGATGCCGCCATCGCCTGTCGTTGGACAACTCGGCAATTAAACCTGGAGGATGTAAAGTATCTGGAAAGCTTGCCATCGGTTATTGAGAAGGATGATTTTACTCTGGTGCATGGTAGTCCCAGGGAGCCTATCTGGGAGTATATCCTATCAATCAGCAGTGCTAAGGAAAATTTTGCTTACTTTAAGTCACCGTTTTGCCTGGTGGGTCATTCTCATGTGCCCTTAATATTTAGGTGTAGTGAAACTGGTGATTGTTCCTTTAGCCCATTTTTAGTTAATGTCGGGCTTTTTCTAAGTAAGGATAGATTGATTATCAATCCCGGTGGCGTGGGGCAGCCCCGGGATGGTGACCCTCGAGCCAGTTATGCTATCTATGATAGTGAAGCCAGGATGGTCAGGCTTTACCGAGTTTCCTATGATATTTACGCCACTCAAAACAAAATGGTGAAGCATAACCTGCCGATGCGCTTGGTGGCTCGCTTGAGCTACGGCAGGTAGCCTATAGGGAGGCATTACCTGAAGACAAGGTCACTTTTAGCTCAGACTAAGGGGTGGCTGCGCCACTTTGACCTTCAAGCCAGAAAGAGCTTGGGGCAGCATTTCCTTGTTGATGAGGAGGTGCTCAAGCTTATTACTTCAGCCGCTGAGCTTACCCCTGGCGATGTCGTTATGGAAATAGGACCCGGTCTTGGTGTGCTGACCAGGGAGCTAGCCCGGCAAGCCGGCTGGGTGATTACCGTTGAGCTGGATAGTAAGCTGGCTGCCATCCTGAAACAGACATTAGCTTCTGTTAATAACGTTACTATTGTCAATGAGGATATACTTAAGATTGACCCGGCAGCCCTGCTTCGGGAACCAGAGGCGAGGTTTCCTTCGGTAAAAAAAGGCTATAAGGTGGTGGCTAACCTTCCCTATTATATTACCTCTCCCGTCCTGCGCCATTTTCTGGAGGCTTCGGTTAAGCCGCAACTAATGGTAGTAATGGTGCAGAAGGAGGTAGCTGAGGCGATTGTGGCTGAGCCGGGTCAGATGAGTGTGCTGAGTATTAGTGTGCAACTTTATGGGGAACCAAAAATAATCAGCTATGTGCCGGCTCGGTGTTTTTACCCGCCGCCGGAGGTTGACTCGGCGATACTGCGGGTTACTCTATACCCTCAGCCGGCGGCGGCGGTAACCGACACCGGGAGCTTTTTTGAGCTGGTGCGGGCTGGTTTTAGCGCCTCCCGCAAGCAGATAGGTAACTCTTTAGCTCAAGGTCTGGGAGTGCCCAAGACTGAAGTCTTATCCCTATTGGAAAAGGCAGGTATAGTGCCCCAGCGGCGGGCGGAGACCTTGAGCCTTGACGAGTGGGCACAATTGTGGCGAATATTTATCAAGCAGGGGAATTAGCATGCTGACTGTTCTGGCGCCAGCTAAGATAAATTTGACCCTTGAGGTCTTGGCTAAGCGCCCCGATGGTTTTCACGAAATCCGCAGTGTTATCCAGGCGCTCAATCTATGTGATAGCCTTAACTTGCAGTTAAGTGAAAATATTGGGCTTAAGTCCAGTGTGCCCGACTGGGTGCCAGGAGAGAGCCTGGTATCTAAGGCGGTCGGTTTACTTCAGGAGGCTACCGGGTGCCGTAGGGGGGTAACAATTGAGGTCAGGAATCGTATCCCTTTAGTGTCAGGGCTGGGTGGTGATAGCAGTGATGCCGCCGCTGTCCTGCGTGGACTTAATAAGCTCTGGGGATTGGGCTTATCGCTGGAAGAGTTGCTCAGGTTAGCCGGGCAGTTAGGCTCGGATGTAGCCTTCTTTCTTTATGGTGGCACGGCTTTGGCTGAGGGTAGAGGAGAGAGGGTAACGCCGCTACCGCCGTTGCCTCCTATGTGGGTGGTGGTGATGATGCCGTTGGTGCCTAAGCTTCAGCGGAAAACGGAACGACTTTATGCCAGCGTGAAAGTTAGCCAGTATACCGAAGGGCAAATTACGGACAGGTTGGTGGCATTATTAACCGGGAGAAGCTTGAAGGAGAGGGGGATAGAGGGGGAGAGGTTGATAAGCAATGTCTTTAATGTGTTTGACAGTGTGGCTGGGGAGAGTTTTCCCGGGCTTGAGGGGTATTGGCAGCAATTTTTGAAAGCTGGAGTCGAAGAGGTTCACCTTGCCGGCTCAGGCCCGGCTCTATTCACCCTGGTAAAGGATAAAGCTCAGGCGGAGAAGATATACGGAAATCTTCAAAAAGAAGGTTTGGAGTCTTATTTAACTGAGACATTGGGAGCTATAGAGGAGATAGAGTGAATGCCCTGGCTAACTTATGTCTTTTTGGGTTAACCACCCCTTAACCAGCTCCTTCTCGCCCTGCTTACTTCTTACTTTTCCGTCCAGTCTGGCTTCGTGTAACCGCTCTAGTAGTTCTTTGATTTGGGGGCCGGGGGCTATGCCCAGTCTTAATAGGTCGTTGCCGGTAAGGGCTGGCTTGATATAACGAAGTTTGCCGAGGAATAGCTGGATGTGCTGGCGAGCCACCGGGGAATCGCTGGCTAACAAATTAGCCGTAATGGCTGGCGAGGAGTAACCATCAAGGAGATGGTGAATACGGCTCGGGGTAAGTTCGGGGTCGGCCAGTGACTTAAGTTTGGCTTTGAGGCTAAGAGAATCCCTGAGCGTTTGGGCTATCGGCTTGGATAATCTAAGGTATGAAATCAGGTGCTCGCTTTCTTTGTCACTCAGGCGGTAAGCCAGCAGAGCCAGGTAAAGCCCAATCGGTGGTAGATTAGGGGAGGTTAGCTGCCGAGCCTGCTTAAATTTTTCCGCCAGCCAGCCATTGCCTCTGAGGGCGGGGTGTAACCTTAGCAGAACACCGAGTTCTTCGGCACGGCGCAGGACTTTCTCCGGGCGTTCCTCCCCAAATATACATTCCAGCTCATAGCGTATTCGGTCGCCGCTGATGGTATCCAGCATCGGTATATCCCGTTTAAGTAGCTCAAGGGTCTCCCTTTCCAGATGGAAGTTGAGCCGCTGCTCGTAGCGGAGCCCCCGCCAGATACGGGTGGCATCATCAGTAAAGCTCTGCTCATGTAGAATGCGGACGAGTTTATGCTCAAGGTCATCCCTGCCCCCATACAGGTCAATCAATTCGCCGTAGCGGCCGGGGTTGAGGCAAATAGCCATAGCGTTGATAGTGAAGTCGCGGCGAAACAGGTCGCTGGTTAGGGAGCCGGGCTTGACGCTGGGCAGGGCTCCGGGCCTGGCGTAGGTTTCGGAGCGGGCAGTGGCTAGGTCAACACTCCACTTATCCCATTGGAGTTTAGCGGTTTTGAAGCGGGGGTGGGTGGTGATTTTTCCCTGATTAATCTGGATTAGCTGATGTGCCAGGTCTATGGCATCGCCCTCCACCACCAGGTCGAGGTCAAAATTAGGTTTTCCCAGGAGCAGGTCACGAACCACACCGCCGACAAGGTATAGGTTCTGCCCCTGACTGACAGCAACCTTACCGGCTACAAGCATAAAGTTGACCAGCTCGGCGGGTAGCTGTTTTTCGATTCTCTTGGCTAGATTAATAGTTTCGGTCATTTTCGTCTGTTACCGGCTAGCCAGAATTATAACATAGCTTGTTATCGGGTTCATTGGTGGGTGGCAGGCTGTTTACGTTAGATAGATAATGGTTATGCCGCCGACAATCATGGTGGTAGCCGCGAGCCGCAAGGCCAGCATCCCTTTACCGGGCTGCCATTCGAGAAACATAGGCGAGACGCGGCTCAGGATAAGGGCGAATATAACCACGAAGATAGGACGACTGCCAATGATAGTTGAAACCAGAGACACTGCCCCCCTCTCTATCGACCAGAGTAACAGTAATATTCCCACGAAGGCTAAGGTCTCATTGAAAGCAAGCAGACCTATAGCTGAATTCTTTTGTTTCATGTTACTCAGCTGGCTGAGGATGTGGGGACGTATTGAGATGAGCAGGAAGATGCCCGACAGGCAAAATCCGCCGAGCCAGGCCATATTCCAGAATGAGATGTAGGCCAGGGCATACTTGCTGGCTATGTTGGCTATGGCAAAAAACAGGCTGGAACCGAAAAGAAGGAGGAGGGGCTTGCTCAGCCAGATAGTAGCGCCGGATGGGCTCTGTTTAACCGATATCATTACTGCCCCGGCGACTACCATAATTATCGCTAGCCACCTTAGGTAACTAAGGCTCTCTCCCAGTAACGGTACCGCCATGATGGCTACGAAAATGGGGTAGGTGTAGACTACGGGTATAACCCGTGATACCTCCTCTCTCATCATAGTGTAGAGCATGATGGTGGCGGCAGCAGTGCGGAGTATGCCTGAGACTACCCCTGCCAGTACCGGCCATAGGGCAGTGCCCTCGGGTAATGGAAATAGAGTAAATAATATCCAGCCATAAGTTAGATGAACAATGCCCACCGGCAGCAAGAACGCCCTTAAGCTTGGCATTCGTTTGGAGAGGAGGTGGCTGTCAATTATGTTCACTACCCCGAGGATAGCTGCACCCAGTAATGCGGTGTTAACCCAGCTCAATAGTATTGGCACTCACTTCTAGGGAAATAATCAACACTATAGCATACACTATGTCAGGTTAAATGCAAAGTTTTCTGTTTGTTGAGATTGTTTATCAACCTCACCCCCTTTAGATTAGCCTCATGTCATGGCGAGGCACAAAGTGCCGAAGCAATCTCAAGAAACAACACAGATTTTAATTAGGTAACCCTATCCCCTTTATCCTTGCCAAAGCAGGCAAGGACTTTATCCCCTTCCCCTTGATAAGGGGAAGGGGAAGGAATAGAAAAGAGGGGCTACGCCCCTCTTA
>DAOWJS010000050.1 GCA_030640255.1 Dehalococcoidales bacterium
CCTAATCTCAAACAGTCAAATCTGCACCGATATGAAGCAAACGACCCTGGAAAAGGTTGCCCAGACGATGCAGTCGAGGCAGAATATAGTAACTGTACCCGAAGCCATACGGATAAAGGCAAAACAGGCGGTTGACCGAATGCTGGCGGTTAGTTTTAAAGATTAAAGTCCTAGAGGTTGTCAATTGAACCAGTATGACTATATCATAGTGGGGAGTGGTATTGCCGGGCTGTATATTGCCCTGCGGGCAAAGGGGCAAGGGAGCGTGCTGGTTATAACCAAAGGCAGTATTGACGATTGCAATACCAAATTTGCCCAGGGGGGTATCGCGGCTGCCGTAGGTAAGAATGATTCCACCCAGCTTCACTTCCAGGATACCATAGCCGCCGGAGACGGCTTATGTGACCAAGAGGCAGTGCGTATCTTGGTCAACGAAGCCCCCGACCGCATTACCGACCTGGTCAATTTTGAGGTGCCCTTTGACACCCTTGACGGAGAGATTGCCCTGACTACAGAGGCAGCTCACAGTGTGCCCCGCATCCTGCATGCTGGGGGTGATGCCACCGGCGAACATATTGAAGTCACTCTCAGTAAACAGGCACGCTCATCTAAAATCCGGGTACTGGAAGATTGCCTGGCTACCGAGATTATGGTAGAAAAGGGAATAGTCAAGGGAATAAAAGCCCTTGATTACCGCACCGGCTCTACTGTGGAGTTCAGCTGCCGCTCCCTGATTCTAGCTACTGGCGGCGCTGGGCAACTATTCAAGTTCAATACTAACTCTGATGTAGTTACTGGCGATGGTATCGCCCTAGCCTTCAGTGCCGGGGCGGAGATAGTTGACATGGAGTTTTTTCAGTTCCACCCCACTGCTCTACACCTGCCCGGGGTAACCCCATTTCTTATATCCGAAGCCGTCAGGGGTGAAGGCGGGGTACTGCGCAATGTAAATGGCTACCGCTTTATGCCTGACTATGCTCCCGAGGCTGACCTGGCACCACGAGACATAGTAGCTCGCAGTATACTATACGAGATGAAAAAAACGGGCTCAGACCGGGTTTTTATTGACGCTACTCACTTACCACTCCATATTACTACCACCCGGTTTCCTCATATATACCGTTTTTGCCTTGACCATGGCCTAGATATTACCCGAGACCTAATACCAGTGGCACCGGCTGCCCACTATATGATGGGTGGCGTCAAGACTGATAACTGGGGGGAAACCAATATAGCCGGATTATTCGCCGTTGGTGAAACCGCCTGTACCGGAGTCCACGGGGCAAACCGGCTAGCCTCAAACTCATTGATTGAAGCCCTGGTATTTAGTAAAAGAATTATTGAAAAAACCAAAAAGAGAGCCAAGAAAAGGGCACCTACTGCCAGCCGAGGCACCGAGGTTCACCACTCGCTGAGCCAAAGGCAGGTGCCTAAGGCGGTGCCGGCACCCAGCCTCTCGGCTCTGCAACAACTGCTCTGGGATAAAGTAGGCATTATACGCCACCAGCAAAGCCTGACCCAGGCGGCAGATATAATGGCTGCCTGGCAAAAATCATTAGCCCCGCCTACAGACCGCCCCTCCTACGAGCTGAACAACCTGGTGCTGACCGGTCGACTGGTAACTGAGGCCGCCCTTCTCCGAGAGGAAAGCCGCGGCGCCCACTTCCGTTCCGACTTCCCCCAGAGCTCTCCTCAATGGCAACGCCACATCGTATTTACAAAGTAAGAATAAAAGCCCTATGTTGAAGAAAAAACAGAGAGACAAAAATAGTAATTCCCAAAAAGCTAAACAGTATTCATAGATTACTTATTGTGCAGGTAGATTGAAGGGGCTGTTGCAAAAGGTTGTTAATCAATAGGGGTTTAAGGGGCAAAGCCCCTCTTGTAAAACCCTAAATACTAAATACTAAATACTAGACTTTAGAAATTAGGATTTTGAATTTGTTTAGAAGGGGGTGAGGTAGGTGAATAAATTCCAACTATCCGAAGAACAAATTAATAACATTATAGACCTCGCCCTAGCTGAGGATATAAGCCACGGTGATGTTACCAGTGAAACACTAATACCACCCGAGCTCCAGGGGAAGGCATCTCTACTGGTTAAGGCAAAGGGGGTAGCGGCTGGTGGTGAGGTAGCCAGAAAGGTATTTCTCCGGGTTGACCCGTCACTCAAGGTTAAAGTGCTCATTAAAGACGGCGCCAAGGTTAAACCCGGGGACATTGTAGCCACTATTTTCGGCAGCGTCGTCAGCATCCTCAAAGCCGAGCGGGTAGCGCTCAATTTCCTAAACCGGCTCAGTGGCATTGCTTCCCAGACGGCCCAATATGTAGCCAAAACCCAGGACTTGCCCGTCATTATTACCGATACTCGCAAGACTACCCCGGGTCTGAGGTTATTGGAAAAGTATGCGGTGCGCGTAGGTGGCGGACAAAACCACCGCCTCCACCTCGGTGATGGCATCCTGATTAAGGATAATCACCTGGCGGCGCTACGTACCCTGGGTATGAGCCTGGAGGAAATTGTCGCCAAGGCTAAACAGAATGCCCCCCGGGGCTTAACGGTGGAGGTAGAGGTCAATACTGCCGAGGAAGCCCTGGATGCCGTTGAGGCTGGGGCTGATATAATCATGCTGGATAATATGAGTCCCGATGAAATGCGCCGCGTGGTGAGCCTAGTCCCAAGTCAGGTTAAGGTTGAAGCCTCAGGAGGTATCACCCTGGCTAATGTCCGCGCTGTTGCCGAAACCGGTGTTAACCTCATCTCAGTGGGAGCCCTCACCCACTCCCCCAAAGCCCTGGACATCAGCCTTGAGCTTGAGCCACAGACATTAAAACTCAAACTAATCTGACTTTACCACTCGGCTGATGCCACGGGCTAACAATACCCCGACACTCCCCGAAACGATAGCGCCTAAGATAAGAGATGGGGCAAACTCCGGGGGTATCCATATGCCGGTGTGCCCTCCAATAGCCAGCCAGGTTATTACCAGACAGGATAAATTCCCTAATCCCCCACCCAGTATCCCCAACCAAGAAGACCTAAACCCGGTTAGCTCAACAATTACCCCCATGCTGAGGAGCCCAACAATGCCATAGATACTGAAATAAGATGGTTCTACGACTCCATACCAGGGACGTATGAGCAAGCAGAAAGAAGCTATGAAAACAGAAGTAATAATTCCGCTGTATCTCTTCTTAGTAACTTGACCAGCCAGCGAAATCCATAACACAAAGATAACCCCGCCAAACAATGCCATCCCTGCCGCTGGTCCCGGAATGCCAAAATGCTCGGTGATACTTTTTATGGGTAGATAACCATTAATTAAGCCACTGGCTACCGCCAGCAAAATGATTATTATCCATTCCCGAAGTGTAAAATAAGACTTTCTCTCCATCAGCTACCACCAACACTTACTACATATTGGATGTTGCTTCATATTCCTGACAAACTCAGTGTATGCCTTTGAATGCATACTCTCTTCTACCCCTTGCTCAAATGTGTTGCCTACATAGAATTCGGGAAGGAAGCAGCAAGGGGTAATCTTGCCCTCAGCAGTAACAAAAATGCTGCGCTTAACGATTCGGCAGGGAAAGGAATGCTTCGGAGGCAGGTATGTCTCTAATTTCAACCGTCTTGTCAACCGCCTTACCTCGGCAAATAGTTCCTCCTCTTCCTTACCTGAAATATACTCTATAGAGGGGTCTACCTTATACACATTAAACAGCCGGTGAAGGATTATGGCATCTACGGCTAACCCCGAGGCAAGCCTGAGAAGGTCTGTAATTTGGAAGAGGTTTTCTTTATAGATGGTGATGTCAAGATATGTCTTGGGTATTTTACTGTGGCGCCTTTTCTTCTCCATTATCAGGTCATTGACTTGCGGTAGGCACTGCATAAAAAGTTCCCTGTCGTATACACCGAAGGCAATTTCCCTTAAACCGCTATTGAAGATATTGTCTATGTTTTCCCTGACTAATGTTCCGTTAGTAGTAAGATTAGTAGAGACTCCCTCCAACTCAGCATACCTTACCATTTCAAACAACTGCTGGTTTAACAGAGGTTCACCCCATCCGTGCAAGCCAACATAGCCGAAATTGCCCGAATCAAATATCCTCTTAAAATTATCAAAGGAGAGGAAGGTGATAGGTCTTTCCAGGTTACGCCTCATACATATCTTGCAATCCAAGTTGCAGGCAGTGGCGGGTTCAATCTGCAGTGTTAAATACCGAAATAACCTGAACATCTTATTAACAACTCTCGCCTAGGGCAAGATATGTCTATGCCGATAATAACCACAAAGCCCTGCCACGAATGACAAGGCTTTGCGACCCAACTATCAGCAAGTAAGGAAAAGGGAAGAGTAACCACCGTTAGGCATTAATCTTCCTAAAGCCCACGTGTCTCCTTACTAAGCCCCGAAAATTCCAAATCACTATGCCGAGGATGCCCGCCGAAGCTAGAATCTGAGGCATCACCTGGCATATTCCAATGCAGCCACCACTAACCCCACCAGTAGTTACTGTTAACGGAGCACACATTTCTCGTTCCCTCCTTTCTTACTTTTGAAGATTATTGCAACTAATTGCAACTAACATATTACCATAATGCGCTGGTTTTGTCAAGCTTTTCCCTTTCTTTTTTATGTTTGGCTACTATTCAGGCATAATGCCAAGCTCAACCAAGGGATTTACCCCAGCGGCTTTGAGCTTCTCAATCTGCTCAGGGGTAGTATCAAACTCTTTTATGGTGGAGACAAACTCCTCTGGCTTGTCTAGATAGTCCATGAGCGCTATATCCTCCTTTAGCCTCCCCCACCACCACCAGTAGGTTGTGAAATCTCTAAACTTGGCTATCGCTTCATCAGGCATTTCA
>DAOWJS010000092.1 GCA_030640255.1 Dehalococcoidales bacterium
AGGAGTCAAAGACAGACAAAGCCACTTCAAAACCAATCCCTCCCCCTCTCCTTAAAGGAGTAAGTGCTAAAGGAGAGTCAAAGAGAGGCGAAGCCTCTCTTATATAAATTTCCCCTTCCCCTTGATAAGGGGAAGGGGATAAAGTCCTTGCCTGCTTTGGCAAGGATAAAGGGGATAGGGTTACCTAATAAAAACCTAAGGGGAGAGGTAGATAAAGAATCTCTTGACTGCCTAGCTGCCAGTAGGTAGACTTGGGTAAGAGGATGGATAATGAAAATTATTGGTCTTACCGGGGGTATAGGTAGCGGCAAGAGCACGGTATCCCGGTTTCTGGCTGAATTGGGAGCGGTCATTCTGGAGGCGGATAAGGTAGGGCATGAAGCCTTCAAGCCCGATACCGAGCCGTGGCGAGAGGTAGTGGCTGCCTTCGGCAGGAAAATTCTTACCCCCACCGGCGAGATTAACCGTGAAAAACTGGGGGAGATAGTATTTAGCAATCCTAAGCTATTGTCACGACTTAATCAGATAATGCACCCCCGGATGTATGATATGGTAAAGTCTCAGCTGGAGGAGTATCGGCGGCAGGGAGTGGGGGTGGTGGTGCTGGAAGCGGCTCTACTGCTGGAAGCTAACTGGACGTCACTGGCAGACGAGGTCTGGGTTACGGTAGCCGCTGAGTCCACGGTCTTGAGACGACTCAAGGAAAAGTCCGGGCTGTCTGAGCCGCAGTCTCTGGCTCGCATCCGCTCCCAGATGTCAAATGAGGAACGGATAAAGCAGGCTGATGTGGTAATCAACACCGATTGCCGCCTTGATGAGTTGAAGGTGAAGGTAAAGGAGCTATGGCGGAGGGGTTAAGCAATCATATCTGGACTATTGAAGAAGTAGTTTCTCTTTGTTAAGTTGTGACTATGGGTGAGAAGTAATTGCGAAAATCGTGATTATACCCCTAGAATGACCGTAATACCAAAAGACTCTGTAGGCTGCTGGTGTATTCTGCTCTGCATATGCCTCAAAAACCTTCTCCCCATTTGGACCTTTCAAACTCAAATATTCGTGAGTTTGAAGGCTATTGTGCCGAGGATCCGTTGCCAAGAATCTAATGGTCTTCTTGACGGCTTTGTAGCGTGTCTTTTGGGATGCGTTACCCTTAAGTAGGCGATAAGTCTCTTTTGCTTCATCAGTCCATTCTAACCCAAACAAAACTTTTAACCTTACAGAGCATCAAGACCAACTTTTGACACTTTGCCTTGTGCAGCATCGGAAAGACCCCGGCGGACTGATGCAAGGGCATCCGGGTTATTGAATAGCCATACTTCTGAAGCCGGGATGGTTACCTGTGGGTCTAGTACAATTTGCCCCATGCTGTTGCTATATATATGATATGTGATACCTTCCTGCACTGCAATCTTGGGCAGAACCACTCGCTTTTTAGCATCTGGCTTCACGCCATCAGCTACCCTTTTGAACTCTGTATCCTTTATTATAGTCATCATGGTGCGATAATAACACAGGTGGGATTATTTGTCAAGTGGGATGACCCCACATTTTACTAATTATTTTCAAATTGATCCACTACCAGCAGGAACTATCATTTGACACCCAGTCGTAGTAATTGGTAGAATAGCTAGTTTGGGAGGTCAGAGATTTACGCTATTATTGAAACCGGTGGCAAGCAATATAAGGTGACGCCGGGTCAGACTATTGACGTGGAACGGCTGGAGGTAGCCGAGGGCGATACCGTTGAGCTGGACGGGGTATTACTTATTGCTGACGGTGACAAGGTAACCGTAGGCACCCCCACTGTTGACGGAGCCAAGGTAATTGCCACCTCACAGGGAGAGGGCAAGGGCAAGAAGATTATTGTCTTTAAGTATAAGCCAAAGGTGCGTTACCGCAAGAAGACAGGACACCGTCAACTCTACACCAGGTTAGCTATAGATAAGATAGTTGAGCCAAAAGCCAGTCAAGGCGAGCCGACCAAGAAGGTTCGCCGACGCAAAAAAGAGGTGACTGAAAGTGGCGCATAAAAAGGGAGGCGGCTCCACCCGCTACGGTCGGGATAGTCAGTCCAAGCGGCTGGGAGTGAAGAGATTTGCTGGACAGCAGGTTAATGCTGGGACGATATTGGTTCGTCAACGGGGTACGCGCATTAAACCGGGCAACAATGTAGGTGTCGGTAAGGATTACACCCTCTATGCCCTTATTGATGGCATTGTGAAATTCGAGCCTACCAGCAAGGATAGGAGAAAGGTTAGCGTTCACGCTAGCTAAATGGTATGAAGGCTAAGATTCACCCCCAGTATTATACTGATGCCAAGGTAATTTGTGCCTGTGGCAATACTTTTACCACCGGCTCCACCCAGAAGGTACTAAAGGTTGAGCTATGCAGTAAGTGTCACCCATTTTTCACCGGTGAGCAGAGAATAATAGATACCGGAGGGCGGGTAGAGCGGTTTAAACGGCGCTACAAACTGAAGGGTTAAACCGACATATTGTAGAGGCAGGAGCGGAGTTAGGAAGCCGCTCCTTTTTCATTAGAGGTTTTTATTATGTCAAAGAGATTCTATTATGGGGGTCAGGCGGTTATTGAGGGGGTAATGATGCGAGGACAGAAGACTATGGTAACCGTAGTCCGCCGCCCTAGCGGAGAGCTAGCCATGGACACCCAGCCCCTGGCGCCTATCTATACTGGCTGGATAAGGAATGCTCCATTAATACGAGGTATCACTGTCCTAATTGAGACCCTGGTTTTAGGTATTAAGACCTTACTTTTTTCGGCTAGAGTGTCCCTGGAGGAAGAAGAGGAGGAGGTTTCTAGGGGGTCAGTTTGGCTTATGGTTACTATTTCGCTAGCTTTAGCAGTTGTCCTGTTCTTCATCGCCCCCCTCTTCCTCACCAGGTTGCTCAATATAAATTCGCCTCTGGTGTTTAACCTGGTAGAGGGCTTTATCCGGGTGGCTATTTTCATCCTTTTCCTCAAGTTAATAACCCTAATGCCTGACATCAAGCAAACATTCGCTTATCATGGTGCTGAGCACAAGGCGGTAAATGCCTATGAAGATGGCGCTCCACTGGAAGTTGAGGCGGTCAGAAAATATAATACGGCTCACCGGCGTTGTGGCACCAGCTTTATGTTTGCCGTTTTGATTATCGCTATCATAGTCTTTGCCCTTATTGGTCTACCATCACTATGGTTGATGGTGTTGTCGCGAATTATCCTCATCCCGGTTATTGCCGCCATTAGCTATGAAGTTACCTATTTTGGCGCTAGCCATACTAAAAATAGTTTGGTCAGGGCTATTCTCGCCCCTGGAATGTGGCTACAATCACTGACTACCCGAGAACCCGACGATAGTCAGCTAGAGGTTGCCCTGGCGGCATTGAGCAAGGTAGTGGAGGTTGACCAAAATGAGGAGGCGGTTCAGGCGTCCTCTTGATGGCTGGTCTCTATGTCTTGCTGGGTCAGCTTCTGGAAGAAGCAGGTCTTATTGCCGGTGTGACATACTGGACCCATCGGCTTGCCTGTAACCAGAATGGTATCGCTATCACAATCCTTCCACACCGAGCGCACCTTGATGCGGTTGCCTGAGGTGGCTCCCTTGTGCCATAGCTCCTGCCGGCTACGACTGTAAAACCAGACTTCACCACTGGATAAAGTTCGGCGCAGTGCTTCCTCATTCATATAGGCCAGCATCAGCACCTCACCGGTATCGGCGTCCTGAGCTATAGCCGGGATAAGCCCTTTTTCATTAAACTTTAGATTGCTTATCAACCTCTCCCCCTTTAAGCTGTTATATGGTAACCCCATCCCCTTTGTCCCCTTCCCCTTGATAAGGGGAAGGGGAAATTTATATAAGAGAGGCTTCGCCTCTCTTTGACTCTCCTTTTTTTAATCCCTCTCCTTCAAAGGAGAGGGGGAATTGATTTGTAAGAGAGGCTTCGCCTCTCTTTGACTCTCCGCTTCGAAGGAGAGGGGAGGATTACTTTTTGTCAAGTTTATAAAATTTGGACAATTCGTTGGGGGAGTTCATCAAGGCTCATCCTGTATTCTTCCCACATATCTTTGGAATTAAACCTCGATTGGAATACAAGCACCTTTTCGCCTTTCTGACCCACTAATTTCTTCTCTAAGTCTATTGAAGGAATAAACCAAAGAATATCAAATAGTCCTTTCTCCGATTGGTCGAAGGCAACAAAAATAAAGTAGTAGCCCTCTCTAGGTTTGAAACTCGCTCTTCTAACATGGGTTCTATATGTGCCCTGACTCAACAACTTGGACTGCATCGTCCTGCTCTTTACTTGTGCCAAAATGGCTTTGCCACTACCACCTCTTCTGAAGAATATAAGGTCAACGCCTTCATCATCCACAAACGGAGAGGCGAAGTTAATTTGTCCGTTAGACCCCTGTGCACAAGCCATACCTATAAGGGTCACCGCTATCTTCCCTTTCAGACTGCTGCCCAATTCTCGTTCATTCATATTACCCCCTTACATTTAGCTAATGGTGGCTAGGGCTTGTTTTAGGTTGATGTCCCCGGTGTAAAGTGCCTTGCCTACTATAGCCGCCTCTACGCCGAGTTGCTTCAGCACTTTAAGCTGACCCAGCGATGAAATACCACCGGCGGCGATGATAGGTAACTTGATGGTATTAACCAGCTCAAAAATAGTGGTAAAATCTGGCTCGGTGAGAGTGCCATCACGACTAATATCGGTGTAGATAAAACGCCTTACCCCCAGCCTTACCATAGATTTGGCAAATTTTATCGCCTCCAGCCCTGTCTGCTGCTGCCAGCCATGTATGGCAATATGTCCCTCCCTGGCATCAACACCAACAATAATACGGTCGCTATAGCTTCGGCAAGCTTCTTCCACCAGCTCGGGGGCTTCCACGGCGGCTGTGCCCAGGATGATACGCTCAATACCAGCTTTAAGCATCTGCTCTACTGTTTCCAGGCGGCGGATGCCACCACCCAGCTGGGTAGGAATTAATAGGGAACTGGCTATCTCTTTAATAATGTCCAGATTATAGAGCCCGCCGCTAGCGGCACCATCTAGGTCAACAATATGCAGTCTGGATGCCCCCAGCGATTGCCACTCAAGAGCTACCTCTACCGGGTCATCAGAGAATATCGTTTCCTGGTTATAGTCACCCTGATAAAGACGAACACACTTACCATATCTAAGGTCAATGGCAGGAATTATCTCTATTGTAGTCTTACTCCCTTCCCGCTTACGAATTTTCTGGTATCATTAGGTAATCTATCATATCACTATTGTTACGGTGATAACAATATCCCCTCTCGGCTTGTTTCTTGACATGGCTGGGGCAGGCTGTTAGACTGTGGTGGCTAATTAGTTTAGTCCGTGGCTATCTTGTTTCCATTTTTGGTTAGGAGTTTTATTGAGAGAGAAGATATCATCACCTAGCCCTTCGTCGTCAGAACCCTTCACCAAGGGTCTGGTTCAGCTTTTCACCGGCAATGGTAAGGGGAAGACCTCAGCCGCATTGGGGACAGTAATCCGAGCCCTGGGTCACGGGCTGAGAGTATACATTGTTTTCTTTATGAAGGGTAATTACCCCTATGGTGAACGGCGTATCCTGTCCAGGTTACCTAACGTCAAGATGGCTAGCTTTGGGCAAAAAGGATTCGTTGACCCAGCCAATATTAAGCCAGAGGAAAAAGAGCAGGCCAGGCTGGCTTTAGCCACCGCCCGTGAAGCCACACTCAGCAGTAACTACGACCTTGTAGTTCTGGACGAGATAAATATAGCCGTAGCCTGGAAGCTCATTGAACTGGATGATGTGGTTAAGCTTATTAGTGATAAGCCGCCGAATGTGGAGCTTATCCTTACCGGTCGTGGGGCTGATGCCAGGTTAATTGAGCTGGCCGACCTGGTCACCGAGATGGTGAAGATTAAGCATCCTTATGATAAGGGGATAAAGACGCGGAAGGGGATTGATTATTAGCTTAAACGAAGGAGGAGATTTATGAGTATTACCCTAAGCGTAATCAAGGCTGATGTTGGTGGCTATGTGGGGCATTCTGAGTCTCACCCCGATGTTTTAGCTAAGGCTGGCGAGTGCCTGGCCAGAGCTAAAAAGGACGGGTTACTGGTTGACTATCATGTAACCAAGTGCGGTGATGACCTGCAACTGATTATGACTCACCAACAAGGCGAAGACAATGAAAAAATTCATAAGTTAGCCTGGGATACCTTTGTCGACTGCACCCAGGTGGCTAAAAAATTAAAGCTTCATGGTGCTGGACAGGACTTGCTATCTGATGCTTTCTCAGGCAATGTCCGGGGGATGGGTCCCGGGGTAGCTGAGATGGAATTTGAGGAGCGGGTGGCTGAGACCATTATTATCCTTATGGCCGATAAGACCTCATCTGGGGCATGGAATATGCCGCTATATAAGATGTTTGCTGACCCATTTAATACCATCGGACTGGTTATCGCTCCCAATATGCACAGTGGTTTTGCCTTTGAGGTGCATGATGTCAAAGAACATAAGAAGATAACCTTCAATACCCCTGAGGAGATTTATGATATGCTGGTGTTCATAGGCGCCCCGTCACGCTACATGATAAAGGCAGTCTATCATCGGGAAACTAAGAATATAGCCGCGGTATCCTCCACTCAGCGTCTGTCGTTGATTGCCGGCCGATATATAGGCAAGGATGACCCGGTGTGCATTATCCGCGCTCAAGGGGAGGTTCCCGCAGTAGGTGAAGTGCTGGAACCATTCTCCTCTCCCATCCTGGTGGAGGGGTGGATGCGAGGTTCCCACCAGGGTCCCCTTATGCCAGTATCTATCCCTGATAGCACCCCGACCCGTTTTGACGGACCGCCGCGGGTGGTGGCGGTTGGCTTTCAGCTTTCCGGAGGCATGCTGATAGGTCCCCGCGATATGTTTGCTGACAAGTCATATGACCTAGCCCGCCACCAAGCAAATGAGATGGCTGACCTGATGCGTCGTCACGGTCCCTTTGAACCGCACCGCCTGCCCTTAGAGGAGATGGAATACACCACCATGCCTGAAGTAGCCAAAAAACTAGAGGGAAGGTTTACTGACCTATAAAAACCGCGTTTTCCAGCCAAGGTTAAAGCTGGGATAGAAGGGGGTATGTCTAAGCTCCTCCTGGCGACAAATAATCAAGACAAGGTAGGCGAGTATAGAAGCCTACTCCAGAAGCTCCCCTTTGAGCTAGTTACTCCGGCGGAACTAGGTATTACTACTGTAGTTAATGAGATGGGGGAGAGCCTGGAAGAGAATGCGGGACTAAAGGCAACGGTTTTAGCTGCCGAGAGCCAGCTACTAGCTCTGGCTGATGATTCGGGGCTGGAGGTTGATGCTTTAGGTGGTGAACCGGGTAGACTATCAGCTCGCTATGCTGGTGAAAATGCTTCAGATAGGGATAGGGTTAGCTACTTACTGGCACGGCTCAAGGGCGTGCCGTGGCACAAGCGGTCGGCCCGGTTCCGGTGTGTTATTGCTATAGCTGCGCCCGATGGGAAGGTAGAATTTAGCTCCGGCGAGTGTCCGGGATTTATAACCTTTGAGCCCAGAGGCGAGCAGGGCTTTGGCTATGACCCGGTCTTTTACCTTCCCGAGCTAGATAAGACGATGGCTGAACTGCCTCTGGAAATAAAAAACCAGGTTAGTCATCGGGGGCAGGCAGCCAGAAAAGTATCCCAACTGCTGGAGAGGTTGACCGGCAGTAAATATGCTGGCTAAAAGGAAATACTATTTATGACTGGACTCTCTGATTCCTTCCAGCGTCCGATAAATTATCTGCGGATATCGGTAACTGACCGCTGTAATCTGCGCTGTATCTACTGCCTGCCCGCCGAGGGTATTGGCTTGATGCCCCGCCAGGCTCTCCTTACCTACGAAGAAATCTATACTGTAGCTAAGGCAGCCGCCGAGCTGGGGATAAATAAGATAAGAATTACTGGCGGTGAGCCGCTGGTGAGGTCAGGGTTACCTAAATTAATACAGATGCTAGCCCAAATAGACGCCATAGATGATATTTCGCTGACCACAAATGGAACCCTGCTTAGTGGCTATGCTGCCGAGCTAAAATCAGCCGGCTTGCGGCGCGTCAATGTAAGCCTGGATACCCTTAAGCAGGACAAGTTTGAGTTCATTACCCGGCGTACTACTAGCCTCGGTGATGTGCTAGACGGTATTGAGGTGGCTAGGTCGGCAGGGCTTAACCCGGTTAAGCTTAATATGGTGGTCATGTCGGGTATTAATGATGACGAACTCCTGGATTTGGCTACTAAAACCATTACTGATGAGTGGCATGTGCGCTTTATTGAGCTTATGCCCTCGGCTGGAGTAAGCACTAGAGCCTCACAATTCGTCCCGGTCAGTGATATGAGAAAGCGCCTTGAACTATTGGGAGAATTAGAGCCTTGCCTGCCTAGTGTAGGTAATGGACCCGCCAAGTATTTTCGCCTGCCTCATGCCCGCGGCACCATCGGCTTTATTACTCCGATTAGTGAGCATTTCTGTTTCCACTGTAATCGGCTGCGGCTTACCGCCGATGGTAAGCTCCGCCCCTGTTTACTGACTGATTATGAGATAGACCTCAAGCTGCCCCTGCGCCGCGGTATATCTTCCGCCGGGCTAAAGCAACTGATTAAAGAGGCAGTTACCAATAAGCCACTGCGCCATCACCTGGCTGAGGGTTATACACCTAAAAACCGACCATTTTCTCAAGTGGGGGGTTAGAAGTTCGTTTACCAGGGGTAGATTGAAGGGGCAAAGCCCCTTCAAAAACATGTTTCCCCCTCTCCTTTGAAGGAGAAGGGGATTAAGGGGGTGAGGGATTAATTATGAAAAAGCTAACCAGTAAGTATGCCCTGAGTCGACTCCGAATGATAGATGTTACCCAGAAGCCTGATACCCAGCGTGAGGCAGTAGCCAAGGGCATGGTCAGGATGCAAGCTTCCACTCTTGACCAGTTAACGAAGGATAAGCTCCCAAAAGGGGATGTTCTGGCGGCAGCCCAGCTAGCCGGCATTATGGCCGCCAAGCAAACGCCCCATATAATACCCCTGTGCCACCCAATTCCCATCGGAGATATTAAGGTTGAGTTCAATCTGGATGAGGAAAATAGCACGGTGGAGATTACCACTACGGTAAAAAATGTGGGGAAGACCGGGGTGGAGATGGAGGCTCTTACCGCTACCGCAGTGACTGCCTTGACTATCTACGATATGTGTAAAACAATAGACCAAAGCCTGAGAATAGAGAGTATTCGACTAATTAGAAAAAGTGGTGGCAAAAGCGGGGTAGTTAACCTTGAGTAAAGTTTATTATTAGTATATACTACTCCATTACCAGTAATATACCTTTGGGGGTGCGTCATGAAGTTATCATGTCTTCAGGAAAATCTAAATCGGGGACTTAGTATTGTGGGGAGGGCAGTAGCTACCAGAACCACCCTGCCCATAACCAATAATGTCCTCTTATCCACCGACCAGTCCCGACTTAAACTTGTTGCCACCAATCTGGAAATGGCTATTAGTTGCTGGATTGGTGCCAAGGTAGAGGAAGAAGGAGCCATTACTGTTCCCGCCCGACTTCTCATTGAGTTTATTAACTCCCTGCCCAACGATAGGGTTGATATTAACCTTTCCCCTCGAACCAAGACCCTGGAGCTAAAGTGTGCCCGATTTGAGGCGCGTATCAGCGGGGTTGACGCCAAAGACTTCCCACCTATACCCAAGGTTGAGGAGGGCATTAACACCGAGGTTGAGGTAGAAGCCCTTCGTCAGGGAATGACGCAGGTTGTATTTGCCGCCGCTACCGAGGAGTCCCGCCCGGTGCTCACCGGTGTTGATACCGACTTTGATGGTAACTTACTGACACTGGCCGCAGCCGATGGCTTTAGATTAGCCGTATACAAGCTACCCATTGCCACTCCGGTTAGCCAGAAGACCGAGGTCATTATTCCCGCCCGGACTCTGGCGGAACTGAATCGGCTTATAGCTGACCAGGAAGAGGCGATTAAGATAACGGTAAATCCCAATAAGAGCCAGATTCTATTCTGTTTGAAGAATATTGAACTGGTATCCCAGCTTGTCCAGGGCACCTTCCCCCAATATGCTCAGCTTATTCCCCAGAGCTACAATACCCGGGTGGTAGTTAATGTTGACGAATTCTTGAGGGCAACCAAGACCGCGGCTATCTTTGCCCGTGACGGCAGCGGCATTGTCCGCTTGGTCATCGCCCCCGGTGTGGAGCTAACCCCGGGCAAGGTAACCATCTCCGCCCGCTCTGAGGAGATAGGCGACGACGTTGGTGAGATTGAT
>DAOWJS010000065.1 GCA_030640255.1 Dehalococcoidales bacterium
ATGTCTACAACTCAATGGCTGGCTATCAGGTCGGTTATGGACGACGAGCCGGCTTACCATTCCTCTCCATTCTTACTGCGCAGACTTTATACTCAGGTATTTTAGCCACCGGGTCAAGAGCCGGGTTAGTCAGCATATTGGTCGGGCTTTCGGCGAAGTGAAAGCTTATTGAGACCACCCCCGCCGGGAAATGACCTTTACCATCTCGCCATCAGCAATACCCATCCATTAACGAAATCTCAACCTCAGGCAAGGCAATTTGATATGATTGGTCTAAATATTCAATGGTAATTACTTTCTTAGAATCTACGGCTAGATATTGAGCACCGCTGTTGAGGCACTGCTGCTTTATATCTTCAATCTTGGCTAGCTGTTCACAGGCAAGTTTATAGGCAGACTCATAGCCGTATTCATAATCTTTGTGAGTCGACAACAACAAACGACTGTTTTCCATTTACGACTAAACTAATCAATAAACTTTTGGCTGGGCAATTTTAGAGTCCAGCGCATCTAATACCGCTTTGATTTCGGCGGCATCAGCCCTTCAGCAACCTCCTACTATATCTCAAGCCAGGAGTGAGAGTAAAGTGATTCACCGGTAAGAACCCTGACTGTTTTTACATACTCCACTTCCTTTTGACTCAAGGAGGAGAGGTCAGGTTTCTCACCATCCATTACCCGATGCACCAAGTCAACAATCTCTGGCATCTCGCCTCGGGCTATCTTTACCAGCTCCGAATCAAAGGCATCAACAATGGCTGAATATAATCCGTACTTCATCAGCATTATCATATAGGTCCGGTTAAGATAGGGCCTAAGATGTCTGGGGGTGCCATTGGAGATATTAGATAAGCCCAGCGTAGATTTACATCCGGGAACAATCTCGCCGAGCATGCTCATAAATTCCAGGCAGGCCTTAACCTGATTGATTTCCACAGACACCGGGCTGACGATGGGGTCAACCCAGATATCCTCACTGGGAATACCCATCTCACCAGTCCTATGAAGAAGGTCAGCGACTAGCATACCCCTTTCGTTAGCATCTCGGGGCATTCCCTCTTTTCCCCACAATAGCCCTACCATCTCAGCATTGTATTTTGTGACCAGGGGCAGTCCCTGCTCTAACCGGTCCGGTTGCAGGGAGATGGAATTAATTAATGCCCTACCTTTATGCACCTTCAGCCCGGCTTCCATAGCCACCGGGTTGGTTGTATCCAGAGATAAAAGCTTATCGGTAACCTCTTGCACCACGTTAACTATCCATTTCATCAATTCGTCCCCTGCCTTCCGGGCGGGACCGATGTTGATGTCAAGATAGTCTATCCCGGCCTCAACCTGAGCCTTGGCCAGTTGCTGAATAGGCTTAGGGTTTCTCTCCTTCATTGCTGGACCAATAGTTCGGGACATAATATTTATACTTTCCCCGATAAGGATCATCGCTTCCTCCTTATGGTTTCCACATCTTAAGGTAGGCTGGAATTTGAGACCCATCCCTGGGACCAACCAGAACCTCCCAGCCGGGCAGTTCCTCTTCCAAACCACCACTTTCCGAGGCAGCATAGCCTGGGATTACCAACTTGTGATTTTTAACCTTATCCTCAATGCCACACTTCTTAACGAAGGGGGCGATAGCATCAGAGACAAATTTCCCGGCTGCCCAGGCAGTCAGCACCGAAAGCCCCTCAGTGTCCTTGACTAAGAGGTAACTGGGAACCCGGCTCGCCTCTATTTCACCAGAGACAATAAAATAGGTAAGAGAGAAGTTGGTGGTAATAAGCACCGGGGAGTTTTCATCAGGATTACCAATCTCGTAGATTCCCTCCTTGGTCGCCAGTGGTCGCTGGGGGTCAGTATAGATATTCAGCCTCTCCACCAGCAGAGGAAACAGGCTTTCTCCCTGAAAATCGGAGAGAACGATGATGCTACCATATTTAGCCACAAACATAGAGGCGATTACGGCTTCCTTCATCGGGTCATCGGTCATCTCACCGGGGAAAACGATAGTAGGAAAACCCAAAGGGCGAAACTTTTTATTTAAGGCGGCACTCCTGATGATTATCTGGTCTTCAAATGCCTGGCGGAGAGTTCTTGACCCGGAATCAAGAACAATGTCCTTTACCCCGGCCTCGGTTAACTTAGTAGTTAGCTCGGCCAGTTCCTCCAGGCTTGAGGCTTTTACTGCTACCGGACACGAATCCCCCTTAGCCAGACTGGCTACCGCCTCCAAGTTATCTTTAGTAGCCGCATAGATAAGCGGTTTCCGGTCGGCACAGGCCTTTAAGCCCGCCGCCAGGATATCGGGATTACTGCTCATCAGGATAATGCTGCCATCGCTAGCCTGCTTGACTTTATTAACCAGAGCCTCAAACTTACTGGCATCTCCCGACTCATCCTTTACCGCTATCAGCTCAGGACGAAGGGTGAGACCTATCCTCTCATATTCAAGCTGTTTGAACCTCTCCAGCCTGGCGCCGACCTCAGACTCGTCCATGGTATCGGTGATAAGAAGGGCAAAACCGTTAGGGTTCTCAAACCTTTTTTCGTGGCGGAATGCAACTGTCTCGCCACCAATTTTTAATGCCCGGTCACCAACGCCGATAGTAACCACTCTTATCGGCAGTGCCGATGCCTCAGCTAACTGGGCTTTCGCCTCCTCGGAAACATAGGGGCAGGCGGCAAGTTCTGCCTTCCCCGCCGCTAGTCTCATAGCAAAGGCAAGACAGGTAGGCTGCCCGCATTCACCACAGTTCGTCTTGGGAAGTAGTTTAAATATCTGTATTCCGGTAAGTGCCACAGCTAATCCCCTTTACTCTCCTAATATTGGCTCCATAGTCAGAGCCGGATGCCCCTTCTCCTGCAAGAAGGGGAGAATCTCCTCCTCAGTGATACCCACCGTCTCATCAGCAATCATATCGGGAAGGTCGGGGACACCCATCTCCTCGGCTCTAGCTTTAAGCCGCTCGGCAATCTCCTCCTTCAGCATCTTGGGCATCCAGACCATCCTTAGCAAACCGCCATCAGCCTGAATGAACTTCCTCTGGCAAATATTATACTTTCCATGACCAACGAAACCGGGTGTACTCAGTCCACCACCGACGGTACCCGCCAGGGTGGTGAACCTCATCCCGCAAGGGGTCTCTCCGGTATATTCACGGTTTACCGTCATTATACCGTTGCACAGGGGAAGGACAGCGGCAACACACTCACAGCAACCGCAGGTAGTCCAGGGGTCATTTACTATGCTGTACATATTATAATGGTCTAGGTTTCCACGCGAAGCCTTACAAATAAACTCATTTACCCCCTTCCACTGCCCGAGCTTGGCATCAATGATTTCTCCCTTAGGCACTGGTTGATTAGGTCCGGTAGGGTTAATCTCGTAAGCCGCCTTGCAGTCCATCCAGTTATAGGAACCACAAAGACCAGTTTTTTCCGGGGTAATGACACAAACATGGTTCGGGGCAAAGGACTGGCACAGGGTGCATGAGTAAAAGGTATCGGTAGTTTCATCGGTCATCCCTTCAATCCGGGCATCCCTAGCCCCATATACCGCTCTCGCCTTTCCTATTACCTCTCTTACTTTATCCTCCTCGGTATAAAGCTTTATCTGCATCTTATCAAATATCCGACCAAAATCCTGGTGCATTTTAGCATGGTAGAGAGCACCAATATGGTATAGTCTGAAGCCTTTTTCAAAAGCTGATTTGGTGATTCTTAACCAGGGAATATCCCTTTGCCCTATGTGCCATACCCCTTGAGCATAGTTTATGGAATGGTGAATTTGACGCTCCAGGATAGGCTCATAGTCGGGCTCCATCTCTCTTCCGGCGACCTCAACGGCTATAGCCATAGGTAAAGTGGATTCAGGGGGAACATCGGTTATCTCAGGACCAATCACCTCAATCTTTCCATCCTCTACCTCATCCATCCGCTTACTGGTAACCCACTCCACCATAGGTGTTCTCCCCCCGCCACACTCCAAATACCGCTCTCCCTTCCTCACCCTCTCCCCCTCAAAGGCAGGACCAAAGGCTACCGGAACGGGTACCTCAGCCACAGTAACCTTCAGCCCCCTTACCTCTATGGCTTTGGCTACAATCTCATCGTGGGGGACATTGGAGACAACATGCTCATAGGTGCAAACCCCAGTAGGCAAAATCTCAGGTATTGGGGTATCGGCAATAGTAGGGAAGCCAAAGTTAACACAGCCCAGGGCGTTGGCATACCACTCATCGGTAATATAGCCCAGGGGCATAGCGAAGGCAAAGGTGCGGTCCTTTTGGTAGATAAGGTGTTTTCTATATTCTCCAGGACCAATGCCACCGAAGGTAAAGCCTACCCTGATGGCGAAGCCAGCAGCAAATACAGCGGCGGTGATATCAGGACCAAAGGAGACCAGACGGGTGGGCCAACCAATCTGCACCCCGGCTTCTAAAAGCTGCTCAGAGAACCTCTTGCCATTATGCTCAGCACACATAAACACATAGAGGTTCTTCTGTTGGAGTTCATGGGCCATTTTTACTGCTATCTCTGGGCTAGGGGCAGCACCGAGAATGGCAGCAAAGCCAGGGGCAGTGCCATCAACAAACTCAATCCCCCTCTTCCTGAGAATTACATCATCGGCAGCACCCAGCCAGATATTGTCATCAGTGGGGTCTTCCTGTTGGGTATAAAAATCTGGCCGCTCCAGATACCTTATGGCTTCAATGATTTCCTCAGCGAAGAAGGTTGCCATCCCAGCATCAAGTGCCGGGGCTAGATAGGGCAAGGGGTGCTCTTCTCTTACCGGGGGTGGAAGCAGGGATTTACACCTCTTTAGTACCGGCTCCATATCACCCAATTTCTCAACCTTAATCCCTAAAATCCCGTAGACTACCGGTAGATAATAAGCAGTGTTAGGGAAGCCCACTGGCTCATTGGCTCCCCACCTTTCCATTGCCTCCTGCCACTTCTTCTCAGCTTGGTCAACAATCTTATAAGCTCCTCTAATAGCCGCTGAGGCAATAATCTTAGACATATTTCTAGAGCCCTCCGTTACCTTACTTTATTATTCCAGGGTTTACTCTCCTTCCAACTCCCGTCTCATCGTCATATCATAGAGCACTCTTTCTCTAGCTTTATCAATGCCTAAGGCTTTACGCTTCTGGTCAATATGCTCAATCATAAGGTGGGCGGCCTTAATCGGGTCGGGTTCAAAGGCCCACATCCCCCCATACAACTCCTCAAAATCCTTGAACAAGAAGTCAGTTACCTCTTTACTGCCCAGGGTCGGCCAGTTAACCCCGAAGACGGTGAATACCCCGGAACCAACGAAGTACTGACCAATAGAAATTGCCTTCTCGCTCATCCACTCCGGGGCAGCCCCGGCTACCGGCAGGTCACTGATGTCATCACCCAAGCCGCCGTCCTTTACCATAGCGGTAGCTGCTATCAGGATACGGCTGTTATCAACGCAGGAACCCAGATGTAGCACTGGGGGAATACCTACGGCTTCACATACCGAAGCCAGTCCCTCGCCGGCAAACTCAGCAGCGGCTTCGGGAACCATCAGCCCGGCCTCGGCACAGGCAATGGCATTACAACCGGTGGTAAGCACCAGCACGTCATTCTTTATTAGCTCCTTAACCATAGTAACATGACCCTCATTGTGCTTAACCCGGGCATTATTGCAGCCGACAACGCCAGCTACCCCCCTGATTCGGCCATTAATGATATTGTCGTTTAGTGGTCGGTAGGAGGCACGGAACATACCGCCCAATAGGTAGTTAATGGTTTCATGGCTGAACCCGGCAATGAGGTCAGTTTGCCCATCAGGAATATTAATGTTCGCCCCTCGGTTGGGGAAGTTCTCAATAGCCGTCTTAACTATCTCCCGGGCTGACTCCATCGCCTTATGCTCGTCAAACTCAATATGAGTAGCATTAAGAATCTTAGCCTTGGGTGAGGTAGTGATAATCTTGGTATGATAGCACTCAGCTACCGTCTGTATGGATTGCATAATACACTGGATATCTACTACCATGGCATCCACTGCCCCGGTAACTATAGCCAGCTCTTGCTGCAGGAAATTCCCGGCTAGTGGTAGCCCGTGGCGCATTAATATCTCGTTAGCAGTGCAGCACATCCCAGCTAGGTTTATCCCTTTAGCCCCCTTGGATTTAGCCAGCTCTACCATCTGGGGCTCCTGAGCGGC
>DAOWJS010000047.1 GCA_030640255.1 Dehalococcoidales bacterium
AGGCTGAGGTCGTGGGTTCAAGCCCCGCCAAGCGCGCCACTCATGGGCGGTTAGCTCAGTTGGTTAGAGCACCTGCTTTACACGCAGGGGGTCAGAGGTTCGAGTCCTCTACTGCCCACCATGTCTATCTACAAACGCAAATCTCCCTCTTTAGTCAGGAAAATCGGGCTAACTTATACTCTAATGGTAAAGGCTTTGTCAATCCCTTTGCGGTAACTTTGGACAAATCTCCAAGAAGTCAGCCAGCTACGACTAACTTTAACTGGCAAATTTATGGTATAATTTATTTAAAGTCGTGGCTATAAAGACGGTAGCTACCAACCGCAAGGCTTATCACCACTATCATATACAGGAGAGTGTAGAAGCCGGCATTACGCTTACCGGCACCGAGATAAAATCAATCCGAGCCGGCAGAGTGAATTTAGGTGATGCCTATATCAGGCCTGAGGGTGGGGAATTATGGTTACTGAATGCTCATATTGCCCGCTATGAAGCAGGTAGTTATTTAAGCCATGAGCCAACCCGACCTCGGAAGCTTTTGCTACATCGTAAGCAGATTGATAGTCTCACCAGCAAAGTGGTGGAAAAGGGCTTTACCCTGGTTCCACTAAAATTGTATATTAAGGACAGTATTGCCAAGGTAGAGGTAGCCTTGGCCAAGGGTAAAAAGTTATACGACAAGCGAGAGTCTATAGCTCGCCGCGAGACAGAAAGAGAAATGGGACGAGCCATGAAAAGGCAAAGGAGGTAGTTTAAATCCAAGTATCCGTAGTAAGTGGGGACGCGTGGTTTCGACAGGGGAAGTAAACTACAGGATGGCAAGCCGAGGTGCCGCTAACCTCGTAAAACAAGTGGCAAAAAATAACTGGCGAACCTGAATTCGCTTTTGCAGCCTAATTAAATAGGTTGCACACCCACCCCGACCTCGCCTCAATGGGTTGGGATTGGGTGCCGAAAAGTTGAGGTGCCACCGCCCCGACGCCGATAAGAGCGGTGAAAGAATTATTGGCTGGCTGGGCTAAACTCGGTCAGCAGAGGCTAGCCTAGTAAGACCAAAGAGCTGACTAAGCTTGTAGCATATTCTGGGCAGCTTCTCTTGGACGGGGAGTTCGACTCTCCCCCGTCTCCACCAAGAATTTTCAGGGCTTCTGCTGCGCGCAGGAGCCCTTTTTGTTTGGGCTCAAGGGTTGACATTAAGGGAGCCTCAATAGTAACATCTATAGAAATTACTATTACACCACACACTAGGGGGGATATTATTTAAATGAAGTTCCTCAGGGGCTTGACTCTCGGTCTTCTAAGCTTCCTCCTCTTCCTGTCTCTATCCGTTTTCGGTCTGGCGCTGATGATAAATCAAACCATCCTCAATCCGGACTTCGTTGCCTCTCAAGTGGATAAGCTGGATATGTCCTCACTGGCCGAAGAATTTCTTAGCGAGCAAATCCCCCTAGAGGGAGAGCAAGAACTTGTGGCTGGGGTTCTAGATGATACCATTGCCGACCTTGAGCCCTGGATAAAAGAGCAGGCAAGCGCCATCATTTACTCTGGCTATGACTACCTCATGGGAGAGAGCCAGAGCCTGAGCCTGGTAATATCCACCGAGCAGCTAAAGGAAACTTTGAGAGACAACCTGAGGTCAGTCTTCTATCAGTCAATACCACCCGAGCTTGCCGGAGCCTCCCCGTCTGAGATAGATGCGTATTTTAATCAATACTATCAGCAACTTTCCGAGCAGATTCCAACAACTATTGATCTTAGTGAAAGCATAATAAGCCCTGAGGTTATGACCACCCTTGAGCAGGTAAGGCAATATATCGGTTATTTCCAAATCGGTTACCAGGCTCTAATTGCCTTCATTCTGATACTAATCGCCGGGATTATCCTGATACATCGCCAGGTAAGGGGCGCTACCCGCCGGCTAGGCATCACCTTCCTAACCTACGGAGTCCCCGGGTATGTGGGCATTTTTGTCGCCAAATACTTTGCCGGGGCACAACTGACCCAGCTTACGACCCAGCTTGGTTTCCCCGCCTCACTCCAGGCGGGGCTACCACAACTCGTTGATGACTTTTTAGCTCCGCTGGAAATGTTCAGCCTTGGTATTCTGATTGGCGGGGTAGCTCTACTCGTAGCCTCTTTTGTCTATAAACGGCGAGAACCTTCATTATGAACGGCGGAAGTAGCCTACGCCCTGAATCTTCACTAGATTATGGTTAACCTCGGTCTTAGCCCCCAGTATAGTCTCCACCAGCCATAGATTGGTCTCCACATGCTCGGTAAGCCTTGGTATCCGGTACTGGCTAATCCCATCAGCTAAAGCCGCATAGAATATAAGCTGGTCAGCTAAATAGCGGTCAACCGTAGCCCCGGTGGCCAAATCCTCTACCAGATTCCCGGCTACATATTTACCAATATCTTCTGAGGTTCGTCTCGGGGCACCCGCCCGGTCGGCACCAATAATGCCCCCGGAACTAGTCTTGGCATATACAGCCAAAGCTGCCCCTCGTTGTAGAGCCAGCGTGTCATTGACAACTTCTATTTGTGTCTGGTATCCGTGTGACCTGAGCACCCGATTACATTTCTCCACCATTCGCTCACTCACCCTCCTCTGCTTAAGATGAGAGGAAATAGCCATCCCGTCAATCTTGACCACATCCCCCTGGCTAAGTAGACTGATTGGCTTTATTCTCCCCGCCACCGGTTCCACCCTAACCTCTATGACTCCATCACCACGGGGGACATAGCCGGGACGAATAATACTAAGCTCGACAGTTATGCCCATCTGGTTCAACATTGGAAAGAGGACATTTTGTATGTGGTAGGCAGAAGGGGCAAAGTCTTGAAACAGCCCTCCCGATATCCTAAAGCTCATCGCCCCCCGAGAGAAACAGGCAGCGGGTAAAAGGGTCATCGCCAGCAAAGTAGTTGAGCCGGCGGTTCCTATGTTCCACTCATAGTCGCCACCTTTAACCCCTCCCCCGGGTTTGAACCTTATCTCATTAGAACCAACCTCACCACCATCCAGGGTGCCCCGGCATATCTGCTGCAATGCCTCCACCGCTTTGAGGTGCTGGGGCCTTAACCCCGGTTTTTCTCTCTTGGCTCGGATATTGGTAAGGTGAAGCTCCTCATCAAGCAAGGTGGCTAAGCCGACAGCAAAGCGAACTATGGTACCACTCCCCGATTTCTGAGAGCCATCAATATGTATCATTCCGTCCCCTCTACATCACCAGGGCTACTCTTGCGCACCACAAGCTTAAGTCCCTCCTGTCCCATCACCGTAACCTCCTCACCAGCATTTATCCTCCTACCGGCTGAGGTCGCCTCCCACAGCTCACTTTTGATTCTGATAACACCCTTGGGGGCTAACGGGCTTACCACCTCACCCCGGCTGCCAATCATAGCCGGCAGTCCGGTTACCGGCTTCCTCCTCAGGGCACGGCTACCCATCCGGTAAGTAATAACCGAAATCGCCCCCCAGGCTACCATCATAGCGATAAGACCAGCCAGAGGTATATGAATGTCTAACTGGGGCAAACCCCAGAGCACAATCACCACCAGGGCTACCTCCTCCAGCAAGGTGCTAATAATAGCTAATATAAGTCTAGCCAACATCTTCTCTATCTATCACCAATCAAAAAAACTTAAGGAGCTATATCTAGTGTCTTAAATAATTGCGCCTCATCCACACAAGGATTAAATCCTAATTGTGAAATACTAATATCTAAATACTAAATCCTAAACAATATCTAATTTCAAAATGACAAACTGTTTTGAGTTTTTGGATTTTGAGCATTTGAATTTGTTTAGAGCTTAGTCCTTCTTTGAAGGATAGTATTTAGAATTTGCCTCTATCTCCTCCATTATAGCAGGATGGCTCCCGTTGCGGATACTCAAATACGGGTGCTATAATTGGCAAGCATAATTATTATAGAAGTCGTTTATCAGAGAAAGTTTGAAGAGGCTTCGCCCCTTCTGATAAAGTTAAATATTGTTTGGTGACCTATCCCCCTGTCCCCCTTCCCTTGGTTAAGGGAAGGGGGAGTGTAGGGAAGAGAGGGGCTTCGCCCCTCTCTAATCCTTCCATAGGAAGGACTTCCCCCTCTCCTCAAAAAGGGAGGCAAAGGGAGGCGATACTAGAGGAGAGTTAAAGGGAGGCTCCGCCTCTCTTACATAACCGGTTCCCCTTCCCCTTTGAAGGAGAAAATATAAAGGAGAGTCAAAGAGAGGCGAAGCAAGGTCTAAGTGATAGCCAGGGGGAGTTTTAGAGGGGCGAAGCAAGGTCTAAGTGATAGCCAAAGGGGAGTCTTAGAGGGGCGTAGCCCCTATTTAATAAAAATACTAAATTCTAAATTCTAGACTTTAGGGATTTGAATTTTGAATTTGTTTAGTCCTTCACCTGTGAAGGATTAGAAATTAGAGTTTATAATTTCACGAATGAGGGGGATAAAGGG
>DAOWJS010000055.1 GCA_030640255.1 Dehalococcoidales bacterium
ACCCTCAAGATTATGGGCGGTGACGCCGACATCGATAACTTCCTTAAGGCTACCCGCAGCAATCTTCAGGACCTGGAGGTGGCTGTCCTGGAGCTGAAGGCGAAGGCTACTCAGCATAAGTTTGAGGATACCTTTATCTACGGCGACTCAGCGGTCAACGCCAAGCAGTTCGACGGCTTGAAAAAGCTGATTGATACTGCTTCCGCCAGCGACCAGGTGATTGCTATGGCAGCCACCGGAGCTACCCTTACCCTGGCGAAGATTGATGAGCTTATCGACGCCATTAAGGGGGGTAAGCCCGACCTTCTGCTTATGAGCCGAAGGTCAAGGCGTAAGATAAATGCTCTGGTCAGAGCCGCCGGTTCAGGCATGCTTGAGACCGATAGGGACAAGTGGGGTAACTTCATCCAGTTGTGGAATGGCATACCCATCGGGATTAACGACTGGATACTCGACACCCACACCCTGGTTGATAGTCTTGAGACGCTTACCACCGGTGCAGCTAACTCCACTATCTACGCCTTTCAGATGGGCGAGGGAGCCCTTGTCGGCTTAACCGCACCCGGTCATATCACCGTTGAGCCTATCGGCTCTCTGGAGACTAAGGACGCCAGCCGAACTAGAATAAAGTGGTATGTCTCATTAGCTCTTTTCAGCGCTATCAAGGCAGCCGCTTTAATCGGCGTCCAGGACTAGACTAGTCAAGAGTCAAGACTAGTGACTAAAGACTAGTGACTAAAGACTAAATAAGGAGGTATGCGAAAATGGCATTTGCAGATCCAGCGACAGGTAGAAAGATAATCGATGCTGGCCGAGGCACCGAGCCCGGAAGGGTTACGCTGGCTGAGGCTTGCAAGGTTGGTGACGTGCTCGGCTATGACTCAGGCTGGAAGCGAGCACTAGCCACCACCGGCACGGCAATTCAGGGACGAGTGGTTGCTCTGCAAGGCGGAGCGAGCGGTGATGTGATTCCCGTATCAGCCAACCCCGTTGTCGGCGGTTACACAGGCGCTACCCCAGGCAATTATGTCTATGTAGCCGAAGGCACGGACAACGGCAAGATCACCGAGACCGCACCCGACACCAGTGGCGACTGTGATGTCATCATCGGGGTAGCTCTATCGGCTACCGAGGTGATGTTCTTCTTGAACAGCCGTGTCGACCATACCCACGCTTAAAAGTAATCCCCACCCCCTTCCCCTTGATAAGGGGAAGGGGGCACAGGGGAAAAGGAGGTAAAATATGGCCAACGCACTATACGACCACGGTAGAGAGGGGTTCCTGGACGGGAGTATTGACTTTGATACCGATGACATACGCTGTATCTTGATTGATGCCGCCGACTACACCGTCGACCTGGCAGCTCACGATAACCTGGATGATATACCTGCAGCAGCCAGGGTGGCTGTCAGTGGCGCCCTTGCCAGCAAAACCGTTGATGCCGGTGTAGCCGATGCTGCCGATGTAACCTTTTCGTCGGTTACAGGTGACCAGTGTGAGGCAATCGTCATCTATAAGCACACTGGCGTAGAGTCAACTTCCCGTCTGATTGCCTATATTGACTCCGCTACCGGACTTCCAGTAACCCCCAACGGCGGAGACATCACCGTTCAGTGGGATTCGGGAGCCTCGAAAATGTTTAAGCTATAAGGCTTTCGTTGAGTAAGGAGGGGGGTTCGCCCCCCTCCGGGAGGAAATAATGGCTAATGAGCTAAAGCACAAAGACATAGGCTCTGAGCTAACTAAAGCCGAGTTTGAGGATGTTACTCTGCACCAACTCGACCTTCAAGCCATTGGCGACCTTATAAAGGCTACCTCAGCCACTCAGTTAAGCAGATTGCCCATTGGCTCTAATGACCAGGTTTTGACAGTAGTGTCAGGTGTGCCTGCCTGGGCTACTCCTTCTGGTGGAACGAAGATAGCTAGTGGCACTTACACTGGCAATGGCTCTGGTGATAGAGCCATAGCACACGGATTAGGTGTAGTCCCAAAAGCAGTATTTATTTACGGTTACTATAGCACTATTACCCAACAGGGATGGTTTCGCATAATCAAAGGCACTCATATTACCTTTGCGCCACCAACTGGAGGTGCTTTGGTAGGCACTGTGGTAACTGTTTGGACTGCTACCAACTTCTATGTGGGTGGTGGTAGCAACACGGCTAATGGCATAACAGAACTTTATTGCTGGGTAGCTATAGGATAGGGGGGGAATTATGAGATATTGGAAACGAACTAATCCAGATGGCTCAACCTGGACAGTTGAAAGCTACTCTCATAGTCTTGATGTTGAAGGGGCTATAGAGATTACAGAGCAAGAGTTTAACGACTTTATAGCTTCTCTACCCACCCCGGAGCCAGAACCGGTGAGGGATTTAGCCTCTGAAATGGATGAGCTGAAGTTAAGGATTGAGACACTAGAAAAGAAGCAGACTGCACCATAGGGAGTTAAATTAAATGGGTTTTCCTTACACATTTCCGTTTGGCTTTGACTCATTTATCGGTCCATCGGCTATAACCTCAGCCGAAGCCTTTGGCACGGCTAAACTGAACCTCAAGCTAGAGCCATCAGCTATAGCCAGCCTGGAAGCCTTTGGCAGTCCAGTTGTTGCCGGCCCGATAATAGTTACCAGCATAGCCTCAGCCGAAGCCTTTGGTATTGCAACTGTCTTAAGAAATCTACAATATCTAAACCCATCCAGTATCGCATCAGCCGAAGCCTTTGGGACACCCAGGCTCGGTTTATATCTTATACCATCAGCTATCGCCAGTGGTGAAGCCTTCGGGACACCCAAGCTAAATCTCTTTATCACGCCGACTGGCATAGCATCCGGTGAGCTATTCGGTACCCCCCAACTGAACCTTACTATCACCCCCACAGGTATCGTTACCGGTGAGGCGTTTGGTGCTTTAACTGTCATCCCTGGCGAAATAATCATTTTACCATCGGCTATAGCTAGTGCCGAAGCCTTTGGCATGCCAAAACTTGGTTTATATCTTCTGCCGTCAGGCATCGCCAGCCTTGAGGCTTTTGGTTCACCACAGCTAAACTTAACGCTCTTTATCACAGGTATTGCCTCGGCCGAAGCCTTTGGCACGGCTAAACTTCTGTTATATCTTCTCCCGTCCAGTATCGCCAGTGCAGAAGCCTTTGGCACCCCCCAAATCTTGTGGCAACTGTTTTTACTACCATCGTCTATAGCTTCCGCAGAGCTCTTTGGTACCCCCCTACTTTTCGTTGTTCTATCCAGTGGGGACGGCATGAAGCTGCGTACCGATAAAGGTCAAGCATCTATCTTCCACGAATGAGTCCCGTTAGATATCCAGCTAGCTGAAATTTCTAACGGGGGAGAAAGGAGGTATCTAACGGGATGAACCTAACTGATATGATTACCCTGGTCAGGAGAGACCTTAGAGACGAAAGTAGCCCTTACCAGTGGTCGGATGATGAGCTTACCAGGCATATCAACCGAGCTCTAAAGCAGCTATCGGAACGGGTGCCCTTGCCAGCAAAGGCTACCCTTGCCACCACCGACGGCTCCAGGGAGGTTAGCCTAACACCGCTTAGTAATCGTGTTATGGTGCAGGCGGTTGAATACCCCATTGACTATACCCCTCAGAAATTTCAGCGCTTTGCTCTATGGGGGGACACCCTGGTTATAATAAGTGGCAATGAGCCCGACGGCTCTAACTGCTATATTTACTACGGCAAGCTCCATACCCTTGACGCCGACACTTCTACCATACCCCCCAGGTATGAGGACCTGATAGCCACCGGTGCCTGTGGCTACGCCGCGATAAGCTATGCCGCCTACTCCGTCAATAAGGTTAGCGTCGGTGGAACTGTGACCCCCAGGGAATACCGCCTTTGGGGTAACGAGAGGCTCAAGGTATTTACCGACGCACTCAAACGGCTAGGCAGGAGACAGAGGATTAGAACAAGCCAACTCTACAATGACTAACGACTAGTGACTATTGACTAATGACTAGATGAAGGAGGTTGAAATGACAGACAGCAAAATAGAGGAAGGATTACCCCCCACCAAAGAAGGCTTACCCTGGCAGGCGTTCGCTATCGTCGGTGACCCCGACGACCCGGAGACATGGAAGCTGCCACACCACACCAAAGCCATCTACCGAGCCTTGAACTATAAGCTAGGCATTGAAAAGACGGTTGATTGGGACAGTATGCCGGCAGCCGTTGCCTCACTTTCCCCAGGGGGGTATAGAGGCGAGAGAGTCCAGTCACCACCCGAGGACATCTTGAAGGCAGCTAAACACCTGGCTACCCACTACTTCAAAGCTGAAAAGCCTTTGCCCGATACCCTGGCGGTGATGGCGTAGGAAAGGAGATTGCCACGCCTTCGGCTCGACCCGTTAGATAGTAAACATCTAACGGGGCTCGCAATGACAGGAGAAAAGAGGCTTGAAGTGACAGGGGGGTGAGGTAAAAGATTTAGAGATTGTTTAGCAGTCTCTTTCTTCCCACCTACCCGCCCTATGGGGGTATCTGAGGGTTACGTCCCATCTTTACCAGATTTTCCCTGTGGTTTAGGGGTGGTTTTAGGGGGGGTCTAAGAGGGGCGAAGCCCCTCTTTAAAAAATACTTCCCCTTCCTCTTACCAAGGGGAAGGGGATGGGGATACAGGGGATAGGGTTACCTAATAAAAAACCTAAGGGGGTGAGGTAGATATGAATCCCGTTAGATAGCTAGTTATGAAATTTCTAGCGGGATAGAAAGGAGGTATCTAACGGGATGAACCTCTATAAGTGGCTTTGGTCCAGAATAGGCGGGCGCCCCTGGACTTTCATTATCAGGGATTGGTGGCATAAGTTTGAGGGACTATGGATTATCGGCCTGGTAGCCTGCGGCGCCGTGGCATGCCACTACTTCGGGGTAGCCAGTGTCCTTATCGGGCTCGGCGTCTTTGTCGTCGGCTATATCCTTGGTCATCTTTTCTGGGGCAAGGAGTATATCCCAGACCAGGGTAAATTGGAGTTTCAGTCGAAATGAGAACGTTAGATAGTGATTTAACCGCAGCCCAACAGTCAGCCACGCTTGAGCCGGCTATCAAGATTACCTTGACGCACGGCGAGGATACTGTCGTCCTGGAACTGGACAGGCTTAAGAAGCTCAACCATTTAGAGGAGCCCTATCGTGCTAATGCCAAAGAGGTTGAGCTCGATAATAGCGACGGCTACTTCACCGACAAGGACTTGAAGGGGTATAAAGCCGTTATCAGCTATGGTCTGGTAACCGCTTCCGGGACGAAGTACTCCGACACCGCCCCTCTGTGGGTAATCTGGCAGCAGCTTTACTCAGCCCAGGGTAAACTAACCTGTCAACTAACTATGCTCGGCATACCCGACCTTATGGATGATGACGACGCCAGCGATAGCTATATCCCCACCGAAGCCGATACCAAGACCGTCAAGACCTTGCTCACTGAGATAATCACCGCCACTCTATCCTGCTATAGCCACTGTCAGGCGTATGAGGTCGTCTTTGATAGTGAGGACAGTCTCATTGACAGCTACCAGCCAAAGGACGGCTTCCGTATCTACACCGGCGGCTCACGGCTAGCCGCCATAAAACGGCTACTGGATTTTACCAAGTGTGTAAGCCGCTATGGTGACGACGGCAAGGTTCACATTCTACAGCCCACCATATCAGGCGAAAGCTACGATTACCAGTATAGCCTGGAGAGCGGTCATACATTCTTCAGCAAGGCCTATCGCAAAACTTTGGTCATACCTAATTACATCGTGGTCAAATCTAATGCCGATGATGACCCCCAATACTCAGGCTACGCCTCCGATGCCGAGTCCTACGCCCTTATGCCCAAGCGCCAATATAAAGCCACCAGGCTACAGAGCGATGCTGAGGCTACTTCTATAGCCCAGGCGGTTTTAGCTCGGTATAAACTGGACGCCGAAATAGGCTCAGCCGACGTCCCTTTGAACTGCGGCGCTGAAATCTTTGACTATATCAAGGTCACCGACCAGAGGGAAGACGACTACCGCACCGGTAATATCGGGTCCATCACCAGGAAGTATCTCCAGGGTAAATACACCATGACCTTCAGCATCGGCGACCCACCAGTCGTCCAGTATATTAAGGAGCTATACCAGACTATCAAACGGGAAGCCGAGAGGCGTGGCTCTAGTTTTCAGAGGTTATACGCCAAGAACGCCCACATCGAGAACCTCAGCATCGGTGAGATTGACGCCGAATGGCTAGACCCCGATAGTAACATTGACCTGTCTAAAATCGGCGATAACCTCGACAATCTACCCGATGGCTCGGTCTATAGCCGTGTAAAAACCCTGCACCTGGACGCTGGACAGATTAAGCTAGATGAGAATATCTTTTACGCCAATGACTATGACCCCACCGCCAAGTTCGACCCCGCCCACGACACCCTCGACGATATACCCAACGGCGTCTCCTATAGACGGGCAAAGTCGTCGTCTCTAACCGCTGCCGGCCTGGTTATCCTGGATAATGTCTCAGTCGGCACATACGGCCTGGTTAAGAGCACCGACATATCGGCAGGGCACATCAAACTCTCAACTACTGAGAAAGACGGTCTGTGGTATAACGAAACCTATCTAACAATAGACGCCACGACCGGCATAAAGATAAAAGGTGGTTACGGTCTGTGTATTCAACAAACGGGTTACAATGCAGGCTGGATTGAACCATCTGGCAATCACCTCCGACTGACTCCCTATGATTATGTTCAGGTCGTCGGGCACGTCAAACCATCCCGTGTCAGTCCAGTCTGTGATTTAGGTGATGCTACTTATTATTGGTATACCGTTCACTGCCACCAAATCAATTACCATAGCCCTGGCAGGCTTGGCTTCCGAAAAGTTGACGATGCCCTCCAAAAGGTCAAAGGTATTGGTATCATCTTTAAGGAAGAAAAGATAAAAGGGAAGCTAACCGGTCGGAGTCAATGGGAGTTCGACGACGAGACTATACCCGAGGAGCTAAAGGAATACCCTACCAAAGAGGATTACGATAATGCGAAAGAGGGGGACGAGAAGGGACTCGAACCCACGCCCTCGATAAACTCGAACGCTCTTAACGGCTTGCTGCTTTCGTCTATCACCGAGCTTCTATCCAGAATTGAGGCATTGGAGGCTAGATAAGATGGACACTAAAAAGGCACTAGAGGAAGCCCAGGCTAAACAGCGTGAGCTCGTAGAAAAAGCAAATCAGCTTGAGCAGGAGAGACAGCTAATTCTACAGGAGCTGCTACGGCTCGACGGCGAGATTAGAGTGCTCAAGAGGATTGATGAAGATGAGCATAACGCAAGTAAGTAGCATTTATTGCCGTTTATAGTTAGCGATTAAGTTTTAGACCCTCAACTTTATCGGGGAGTCAGCCCATTTTCTTCCCACCCACCCACCCTAGAATTGTATCTGGGGGCGAAGCCCCCAGACCCCAACTAAAGGCGATTTGAGCCTTAATCCGTGGATTGCATAATTGCACAATTTCAGTAATCTCCGGGGGTGCCCCGCCGCCGAGATTGCCACGCTCCCTATGGTCGCTCGCAATGACAGGGGAAAAGGGGAAGGGGATAAGCAGAAAGCATTGCATTTTTTGTTGTCCTCAAAAGCCCTTCATGCTATAATATTGCTGGTATGAAAAGGTATAAGTTACCAGTCGAATTCCTTGTAGCGGTATAATATACTGTTTGGAGGTAGCCAGAATGCTGGAACGAATATCTATCAACCCCGATATCTGTCATGGCAAGCCCTGTATTAAGGGCACCAGGATTATGGTGTGGCAGGTCCTTGACCTCCTCTCCGCTGGTGTCTCCCCGGAGGGAATCGCCTCCGAAGAGTATTTTCCCGACATCACCCCTGAAGATGTCAAAGCCTGTATAGCCTTTGCTAATCAACTGGTCAAAAATGAAGATGTCCACTTCTTTGAGGAGCTGAAGAAAACTGTCCTCACCCAATGAAAATTCTCCTTGATAACTGCATTCCAGGAAAGACTGGGAAGCTTCTCCAGGAAGCTGGGTTTTCCATAATCACCCTGAAAGAACTGGGGAAATCATCCGCTTCTAATAGTGAGGTGTTGTATCTTGCCAGGACCAACGAAGCGCTTCTCCTCACTTGCGACTTAGACTTCAGCAACATCCTTATATACCCGCCAGGCTCTCATTGCGGCATCATCGTGCTAAAGATTTCAGCCGCCACAGAGAGGCCTGTCTATTCAGTACTGTTGAAAGCGTTGGAGGAGCTTGACCCCTCGTTGCTCTCCCGATCGCTAGTAATCGTTGATAAAAACAAGTATCGATTACGGCACGAGTGACCTCTAGAGCACACCAATTATCTCTATCCCTTTAGCAAAGCCTAAATAAACAGAACGTTACTGGCTCCAGCACCTTTCCCTGATGAAAGCTGTTTAAGAGTCAAACAACGGGAGCTCACACAAAAACTAAACCGGTTAGACCAGGAGAGGCAGGAAATCATACAGGAGCTGCTACGGCTTGATGGCGAGATTAGAGTGCTCAAGAGGATTGATGAAGATGAGCATAACGCAAATAAGTAGCATTTATGGCAGTTTATACTTAGCGATTAAGTTTTAGACCCTCAACTTCGGACTATTGCGATGAGGAATCAGGTGGCGCAGCTAGCCCTCAACAGTAAAGCTGCCTTTCAAGTCCTCCAAATCTACATCGTAGACGCCCGGCTTGGCCTTGATTATCATGAAGGCTACCTTCTGGCTCTGCCCCGGGGTGAGGGTTATCTCTTTAACCGCTTCAGCTATGCCTTTTATCTTCAATACCAGGCTAAAGCTACTGGTGACAGAGCCGGTATTAGTTGCCTCGGCAAAAACAGTAATAAGCCCATTTGGTCTGACAGGGTTCGGGGTAATCTTCAAGTTATCGACACGGAAGGGGCTTGGGGCAACTATTGCAGGCTCCTCAACTGCAGGGGGATGTTGCAGGCGTTTTCTTACAGTGGTGAACGGCGAGGTGGCTATCGATGCCATAGCCGAGATGATTTTAGTGAAACGAGACAGGCCTGGGACTGGCTCCAGAGGTTCTTCAACTATAGCAGCTTCTGGGACAGGCTCAGTAGGTTCTTCAACTATAGCAGCCTCTGAGATAGGCTCTGGAAGTATCTCGACTACAGCACCTGAGAAGGGCTCTGTAGGTTCTTCAATAATAGCGGTCTCTGAGACAGGCTCCGTAGGTTCTTCGACCACAGTGGGTCGTAAGCGCTCTCTTACAGTGGTGAGCGGCGAGGTATCTACCACGGTAAAGTCGCTCAAGTCTATCTTGACCACTTTTCCTGGGGCGTCGTCGGTTCCGAAGTAGGCATAGCCATTGTTGGTATCAATTACCGCAGCCCTGGTTTTTATTCCTTCAGAGAAGGTGAGGGTGTCTGCTATGGTAAAGTCGCTCAAGTCTATCTTGACCACTTTTCCTGGGGCGTCGTCGGTTCCGAAGTAGGCATAGCCATTTGCGGTATC
>DAOWJS010000022.1 GCA_030640255.1 Dehalococcoidales bacterium
AGGGGCGTAGCCCCTCTAGAGAAAACATCTTCCCCTTCCCCTTATCAAGGGGAAGGGGATAAAGTCCTTGCCTGCTTTGGCAAGGATAAAGGGGATAGGGTTACCTAATAAAAATCTAAAGGGGGTGAGGTTGACAAATAACCTCATAACTAGTTCTTTGCCAAGGCTTAGGCGCAGGTGATATAATTCGCATATTCATTAAAATTAAGGTATCTATAAGATGATAAACAAAAAGAAATTCATTGCCGTTATCGGTGGCAGTCAGTGTTCAAAAGAGGAAGCTAAACTGGCTGAAGAGGTAGGTCGTGAGCTAGCCAGGCGGGGGGCTATTCTGGTCTGCGGGGGCTTAAGCGGGGTTATGGAGGCAGCCTGCAAGGGCACTCAATCAGAGGGCGGAATAACCATCGGCATTCTCCCCGGGGACAGTCGTCAGGCAGCCAACCCCTACGTCCAAATTCCCATAGTTACCACTATAGGCTATGCTAGAAATGTCATTGTAGTCAAATCAGCTCAGGCAGTTATCGCTATTGATGGCAACTATGGCACCCTCTCCGAGATAAGCCACGCTTTACAAAACGGCATCCCGGTTATCGGCTTAAATACCTGGGTACTATCCAAGAATGGTCAGCAGGATAACTCAATTATTCTAGCTCAAGACCCTACCGAGGCAGTAGATAAAGCCCTTAATTTGGCTATAAACTAATAGCTTGAGATTGTTTACTAACGCCTGTTGTTCCCACCCACCCATAGAGTCTCGCTCACAGGCCTAGGCGGTACGGGGCAAAGCCCCCAAACTTAACCAGGGCGGGTGAGAAGAATAAAGGTTACCGAGGGAAAATGTCAACCATTGATAATATTAGAGCCAGAGAAATTCTGGACTCCAGAGGTAACCCAACGCTGGAGGTTGAAGTAGAGCTATCTGACGGCACGCTTGGTCGAGCTGCTGTGCCCTCGGGAGCCAGCACTGGAAAGTATGAGGCAGTAGAACTCCGTGACGGGGATAATTCCCGGTTTAATGGACGGGGGGTACTCAAGGCGGTAAGCAACGTTAATAAACCCATCGCTGCGGCTATAATCGGGATGCCAGCTGCTGACCAAACCGCCATTGACCAGAAACTAATAGAGCTGGATGGCACCGCCAACAAATCACACCTTGGGGCTAATGCCATTCTGGGGACTTCGCTAGCAGTGGCTAAGGCGGCAGCTAATTTCCTCGGTGTGCCTCTATACCATTACCTGGGAGGGGTAACCAACTATACCTTACCGGTACCCATGCTCAATATCCTAAATGGGGGCAGGCATGCCGCCAATTCAACCGATTTCCAGGAGTTTATGACAGTGCCCGCCGGAGCCAGCAGCTTCAGCCACGCCCTTCAAATGGGCACCGAGGTCTACCACTGCCTGAAAGGGGTGCTTACGGATAAAGGACTGGACAGCAATGTCGGTGACGAGGGCGGCTTTGCCCCGTCTTTACCGTCAAATAAACAGGCAATAGAGGCAGTCCTGTCAGCTATTGAAAAAGCCGGCTACAAGCCAGGTAAGGACTGCTTTATTGCCTTAGACCCGGCAGCTAGCGAATTCTATAAAGATGGTAGATATATCCTGTCCCGGGAGGGCGTTTCCCTCAGCACCAAGGAAATGATTGATTATTATGTCAACTGGGCATCGGATTACCCCATTATCAGTATTGAAGATGGACTGGCCGAGGAAGACTGGGATGGCTGGCAGCTCCTAACTGAAAAACTGGGTGACAAAATTCAGCTCGTTGGTGATGACCTGTATGTTACCAATGTAAATCGCCTCAGCCAGGGCATCAAATTAAAAGCATCTAATTCCATTCTCATTAAACCCAACCAAATAGGCACCCTCACCGAGACCATAGCTGCCATTAAGATGGCACAGCAAGCCGGCTGGACAGCAATAGTAAGCCACCGCTCAGGGGAGACCGAAGATACCACTATTGCCGACCTAGCGGTGGGACAAAATACCGGTCTGATTAAAGCCGGCGCCCCCTGCCGCTCCGAACGCACCGCCAAGTATAACCGCCTCCTCAAGATTGAAGACGAGCTGGGGGAAAGTGCCCGCTTTGCTGGAATGCAGGCATTCTATAATTTGAAGCGATAGAAAGGCAAAAATCGCTGAGGAGGTATAAAAATGGCAACCAAAATCGGGATTAATGGCTTTGGGCGTATCGGCAGATTAACCCTAAAGGCAATCAACCAATGCCAGGGCGATAAACTGGAGGTGGCAGCCATTAATGACCTCACCGATACTAAAACCAACGCTCACCTACTAAAATGGGACAGCATCTACGGTCTATATCCGGGTGAAGTAAAAGCCACCGAAGATTCAATTATCGTTGACGGTAAAGAGGTAAAGGTGCTCTCAGAACGCGACCCGGGTAACATCCCGTGGCAGGATTATGGCGTAGATATAGTAATAGAGTCAACCGGGCTATTTACCGACGCCACCAAGGCAGCGGCTCACCGACAGGGTGGTGCTAAGAAGGTGCTCATTTCTGCCCCGGCGAAGAATGAGGACATAACCATCGTCCTCGGTGTCAATGAAGACCGGTATGACCCGGACCGACATAACATCATATCCAATGCCTCGTGCACTACCAACTGCATTGCCCCCGTGGTCAAGGTGTTGCACCAGAGCTTCGGAGTAAGTAAGGGGTTAATGACCACTATCCATGCCTACACCAATGACCAAAGGCTCCAGGATATGTATCATAAGGACCTGCGCCGGGCTCGAGCCGCAACCATGAACATTGTTCCCACCACTACCGGCGCTGCCAAGGCAGTAACCCGGGTTATCCCTGAACTCAAAGGTCGACTTCACGGACTAGCCTTCAGGGTTCCAGTAGCTATCGTCTCCGTCGTTGACCTTGTCGCTGACCTAGACCAAGAGGTTACCGTGGAACAAGTCAACCAGACTTTCCAGGCAGCGGCTGAGGGACCTTTAGCCGGAATCCTGGAGTATTGCCAGGATGAGCTGGTCAGCATGGATTTTAAGGGTAATCCAGCCAGTTCCATTGTTGATGCGCCGAGCACTATGGTCATAGCCGGAAATATGGTCAAGGTGCTTGCCTGGTATGATAATGAGTGGGGCTATAGCTGCCGCTTAGCCGACCTGGCGGCCTATGTTGCTGATAAAGGGCTATAGCCTGCCCGAGGCGTTCCCTTTTATAAAATTGACATATTCATCTAGGTATGGTTAAAATAGCATAAATTAATTAATACCGAGGTGGGAAATGAAATTAGTAGTCTTAGGCTTGGGACAATGCGGCAGCCGAATTGCCGATGAGTTTGCCCGACTGAATAGAAGGGCACAGGTTCAGCGCGGCATTGAGATAATTACCGGCGTCTTCGCCGTAAACACCGACGCTGCTGACCTAAGCGGGCTAGCCAGCGTAAAATCTGATTACCAGCATAGAATCCTCATCGGAGGCCGCAAGACCAGCGGTCACGGAGTTGGCAAGATAAACGAGCTGGGTGCCGAGGTAGCTAGAGAAGACGGCGATAAGGTCATCGATGCTATAAGAACCGCCCGGCATTTCTTTGAGACCGACGCCTTTTTAATAGTCGCCAGTTCCGCCGGCGGCACCGGCTCAGGGGCACTACCAATAATAACCAAACTGATAAAAGAGCGTTATATGGATAAGCCGGTATATACCCTTGTCGTCCTCCCCTTTGAGCACGAAGAGCAAACCGAGGAAAGAACCATTTACAACACTGCCATCTGCCTCAAGTCTATCAGCTCAGTAGCCGATGCCATATTTCTCATTGACAATCAAAGGTATGTCAGAAAGGACTTCTCGCTTAAAAATAACCTGGCTAAAATTAATGCCCTGATAGTTGAACCGTTCTATAACCTGCTCTGTGCCGGCGAAGAGAAAAAGGCAAAATACATTGGGGCCAAGATGCTCGATGCTGGAGACATAATACAGACGCTGGTAGGGTGGACAGCAATAGGCTATGGTAAATCGCCATTACCACTAATCAGGTTTCCCTTTGGCGGGACAAGTGACTTCAGGAAAAAGGGCACCGAAACCCACAAGGGAATCATGGCCATGGATGCGGCGATAAGTGAGATGTCAATCAGGTGCAAGCCGGTGGATGCCGGCAGAGCCCTGTACCTCATCTCAGCCCCAGCCAGGGAAGTGAACATGGACCTGGTCAAGGAACTCGGAGACTACATAAAAGATATAGCCTCAGAGGCTATAATAAGGGATGGCGATTACCCCAGAGAAAGGGGCGCACTGGATATCACCGTAATCCTGTCTGAACTTAGCGATGTGGAAAAGATAAGAGCATATTACAGTAAAGCCGTCACTTTTATCCGCGACATTAAACAGAAGCAGAGGGAGGCCGAGAGCAAACTTAGAGGGATAGACGACGCATCAAAGAATATACCTACATTATTATAACTACCCAATCCAAGCCTATTTCTAAGGAATATTAATCAACCTCACCCCTTACATTCCCCTTATTAAATAGCTATTTTGCCAGCTTTAGTCAAGTAACTTATCATGCTTACCGAGGTAAAGCTGGCATTTATTTAATAACCATATCGCCATCCAAAAATTAACAACCCTATTCAAAAACGCCTTTGGAAACCAGCTGATATAGGGTATAATAAAGACAAAAGAAGATGGCTTCTCAAGTCTTTTATCGTAAGTGGCGTCCCCAAACCTTAGCTGAGGTGGTAGGACAAGAACCGGTAACACAGACACTACGTAATGCCCTCAGTAGTGGTCGTATATCTCACGCCTATCTTTTCTGTGGTCCCCGAGGAACCGGTAAAACCAGCACCGGGCGTATTCTGGCTAAGGCGGTGAACTGCCTTACCAATGGTCAGGGCGAACCGTGCAATACTTGCTCCATTTGCCAGGCAATAACCGAGGGCAGGGCTTTGGATGTGATTGAGATTGATGCCGCCAGCAACACTGGCGTTGACAATATCCGAGACCTCCGCGAAAGAGCTAACTATGCTCCCAACCAAGCCCGCTACAAGGTATATATCATAGACGAAGTCCATATGCTTAGTACCAGCGCCTCTAATGCCCTCTTGAAGACATTAGAGGAGCCACCACCTCATGTTATCTTTATCCTGGCTACCACCGAAGCCCATAAAGTCCTGCCCACCATTCTGTCACGATGCCAGCGCTTTGACTTCCGACGCCTCTCCCAAGCTGATGTCGTTGCCAAACTAACCCGTATTTGTCACCAGGAGGGCATCCACATAAAGCCAGAAGCGCTGCGGATTATCGCCAAGAGTGCCACCGGTAGCCTGCGAGACGCCGAAAACCTGCTGGAACAGTTAACTATATACTATGGCGCTGAGATTGAGCCCCACCAGGTTCAGTCTATCCTGGGTATCACCGGGGACTGGCGAGCCAGGGAGCTGGTAAAGCACATTATAAATAATGATATTTCTACCGGGATGACCACTATAAACAACGTCAATAGCGATGGTCTGGACCTAAAGCAATTCAATCGGGAAGTGGTAGAATACCTCAGAGGACTACTGCTAATAAAGACTGGCTCCGTCGAAGCTGTAGACCTCACTGCCGAGGATATAGCTGAACTAAAGGACCTAGCCGCCAAAGCCTCCCTACCCCAGATATTGAAGGCAGTCAAGCTCTTTGGTCAGCTCGAGCTTGGTTTTGATAACTACTCTACCTTACCCCTGGAGCTGGCGCTGGTTGACTGTGCCCTACCCGCAGAGGAAGAGAGGGAAAGCCATGCCCCTCAATATGAATCTCGCCAGCTTACAGAAGCGGCTACCCCCCCTGCCACCCCGCCTTCGCCTAAACAGCCAGTAGCCAAACCTGAGCCAGTCAGTGCCCCGGCACCAGCACCACCAGAAACGGCTATTACCCCTCTCGAACCGGGTAGAGAACCGGAACACTTAAGACAAAACTGGAAGCAGCTTATTGAGCGAGCCCCAGAAAATACCAAAAGAACCCCGGCTATGGCTATCCTTAGAAGTGCTGGCGTTAAACCAGTGGCATTTGAAGATGATACTGTAGTCCTGGCCTTCAGATACCCCCTTCATAAGGAGAATATGGAGAAGCCGGAAAATCAAAGGATAGCCGAGGAAATCATAAGTAACTTCCTGGGGCATCCCTGTCATATCCGCTGTATTCACCAGCCAGAAGATAACCACCTCCTCAAGGCAGCACTAAAGATGGGCGCCCAAATTATTGATGTGGAGGAAAAATGAACCTATCTATGTTGAACCAGGCTCGGGAACTTAAAGCAAATCTGGACAAGGCTCAAAAAGAGTTGAGCAACACTATTGTCGAAGCCGACTCAGGCAAAGGCGCAGTCAGGGTTACTGTTAACGGTCAACAGAAAATACTGTCCATCAAAATATCGCCCGAGGTGTTAGACCCTGATAATGCCAAACGCCTGGAAGATTTGGTGCTAAAGGCAGTAAGTGAAGCCATTACTAAATCTCAGAAAGTTGCTGCCAAGCAGCTAAAGGGACTAACCGGCGGTCTTAAAATCCCCGGGCTAACCTAATATAGTGAGTCCGTTTATTAAGGAAGATTGAAGGGGTAAATATAAAGGTGAGTCAAAGAGAGGCGATACCTATGGTGGAATCCAAAATTCAAAGCACGAAACTCTAAACAAATACAAAGCACTAATGACCAAATGACCAAAACGTTTGGGATTTAGATATTTGTATTTTGAAATTGTTTAGGATTTAGAATTTATTTATAGGGGGGTGAGGTTGATAAATAATTTCGGTAATATGGTCAAGGAGAGCCAGCATTGAACCAGGGTCTCATACCTACCTCTGAAGCAGTATCCAGGCTCGTCCAGGAGCTTAACAAGCTACCGGGTATTGGACCCAAGAGCGCCCAGCGACTCGCCTACTATCTGCTCCGTGCCCCTCAAGAGCAAGCCAGTCTGTTAGCCCAAGCCATACTGTCAGCAAAACAGGAGACTAAGCTATGCTCCATTTGCTTTAATGTTACCGACGCCGACCCCTGCCCCATCTGTCGCAGTGACCAGCGCGACCGGACCAAGGTCTGCATTGTGGAACAGCCCCAGGACATTTTAGCTTTAGAGCATACCAGGATTTATAACGGACTGTATCACGTGCTCCACGGTGCCATTTCCCCCACCGAGGGGGTGGGGGCGGATAATATAAGAATCAAGGAGCTTATGGAGCGGTTACAGAATGGCTCAGTAGATGAGGTTATCCTGGCGACTAACCCCAATCTTGAGGGGGAACAGACCGCAATGTATCTAAATAAGCTGATTTCACCCCTGGGCATCAGGGTTACCCGCCTCGCCCGGGGACTCCCCTTCGGCACCGAGCTGGAATATGCCGACGACATTACCCTCACCCGAGCCATAGAAGGAAGGCAGGAGTTTTAGCACCCAGAGTCATTTATCAAAGGGTAGAGTAAAGGAGCATAACCCCTTCTGGTAAGGTTAATAGATTATTAGGTGACCTACACTCCCCCTTCCCTTGGTTAAGGGAAGGGGGAGTGTAGGTAAGAGAGGGGCTCCGCCCCTCTCTAAAATCTCTTCCCTGAAGGGAAAATGATAAATGATAGTAGAGAGTCAAAGAGAGGCGAAGCCTCTCTTACATAATCAATTCCCCCTTTCCTTTCAAGGAGAGGGGGATAAAGGGGGAGAGGTTCAACCTTAAAAGGTAAATTTGGGTTAGGCAAAGCTGTGAGTGGAAAAAGATGAGAGGAGGTGAATGATGCTGAGCGAGAACAAACTTAAACCGGAGCCCGATGCTGTTTACAAGATCAATATATGGTTTTGGAAGTTCACTGATCTTATCTGGAACCCACGACGACACTTAAAGAAGATCCCATTAAAAGAGGGAATGGTAGTGGTCGATTATGGGTGTGGGCCAGGCCGTTATGCGCTGCCTATAGCCCAGTTAGTCGGGCCGAAGGGCAAAGTCTTCGCCGTAGATATACAACCGTTAGCTATCAGAATAATAAAGAAGAAGGCGACTCGTGAGGGCTTAACAAACATAGAGGCGATCTTGGTCGATTCCTACGATACTGGGATTCAAGGTTCAAGTACCGACCTAGCTTTACTAGTTGATACCTTTCATCAGATAGGAGATCATAGTGCATTGTTTCGAGAGATTCACCGAATACTTAAACAGGATGGCATTCTCTTCATGGATCCTGGCCATATGAAATTGTCAAGAGCAAGAGAAATAGTGGAAGGTATCAGCCTTTTTACAATAGCTGAATGTCGGGGGCACGATATGCTGGTTGCCCCAAAACCTAAGCAATGAGACCGGTAATCTCACCTAGCATGGCCTCCGCTGCTTAGCAAAGCCCAAAAGCACTATTAATAAGAGTAATCAAAATGTCCAAACCACGAACTTACCAGACTGAGGCGATTATTATCAGGAAGATTAAGCTGGGGGAGGCGGATAGAATCCTTACCCTCTACACCCCCCGCCTGGGTAAGATTAGAGCCGTAGCCAAGGGGGTCAGGCGCCCCAGAAGTAAGCTCGCCGGACACCTTGAACTTCTCACCCACAGCCAGGTATCGCTGGCTCGGGGTAGGAACCTGGATACTATTATCGGCAGCCAAACTATCAATAGCTTCCTCCCACTGAAGAGCGACCTATGGCTCACCTCCTGCGCCCTTTATGCCATTGAGCTAGTTGACCAGTTTACCGCCGACGATATTGAAAATTACCCTTTGTTCCAATTACTGCTGGAGACAATGGAGCACCTGTGCCAGGGTGGCAATAATGAACTGGCACTGCGCTATTTTGAACTGCACCTCCTTAACGAAGTTGGCTACCGACCCCAGCTCCAGCAGTGCGTCTCCTGCCAGTCAACGCTTGAGCCTGCCATTTACTCATTCTGTCCCAGTGCCGGCGGTATGCTGTGCCCCCATTGCCGCCAGAACCAGTTAACCTACCCCATCTCAGTTGATGGACTAAACGGTCTACGATTACTACAGAGCAGCGACTATAATACTGCCCGCAAGCTGAAAATGAATCCGAAACTATCTGATGAACTAGAGGGAGTAATGAGAAACTACCTTAAATACCTCCTGGAACGAGAGATAAAGTCAACCGCCTGGCTGGATGCTTTAAGACAATAACCAACTATGAGATAGTTTATCAACCTCATCCCCTTAGATATTTGTTTCCCAACCTACCCCCTTTATCCCCCTCCCTTGATAAGGGAGGGGGAATTGGTTATATAAGAGAGGCTCCGCCTCTCTTTGACTCTCCTTTAGTATTTACTTCTTAAAGGATAGGGGAGGAATAGGTTTTTGAAGAGGATTGGGGGCGTAGCCCCCACATACGATTCTAGGGTGGGAGGGTGGGAAGAAAGAGGTTGCTAAACAAGCTCACAACTTCTGTTTTACTATAGGGCAAAGATAGCATATAATAACCGAAAGTAGGATAATTTATGGCTGAAGGGCAGGGGCTCTCAGTCTTTTTGCTAATATCATAAGGAATAAGCTAGAGATGACGTCCAGACTAGACCGGGTAACTCAACAACGGCGGCGAAAGCTGGAGAGGATTCGCGCCCGGGGCATTAACCCCTACCCCTACGGCTATCACCGCAGCCACACTACCCAACAAGCCACCGTCCTACTTAAACAGCAAGAGGACTCCGGTCAAACCGGGGCGATGGTAGTTAATGTTGCCGGACGGATTACAGCTAACCGACCTATGGGCAAAATTTCCTTCCTTGATATAGGCGACGGTTCAGGAAAGATTCAGCTATACTTCCATCATGACCGCCTTGATGAAGCCAGCCTCAAGCTATTTAAGGATATAGATATCGGCGATATTATCGGGGTCAACGGTAAGCTCTTCCGGACCAAAAGTGGAGAACCAACCATTAAGGCAGAAAATTTCACCCTGCTGGCTAAGTCGCTTCAGCCCCTGCCTGAGAAATGGCACGGGCTGGGTGATATTGACAAGCGATACCGCCAACGCTACCTTGACCTCATTGCCAACACCGAGACTAAAGGAATTTTCCAGGTGCGTAGCCAGGTTATTACCGCTATACGGCAATTCCTCAACCAGCAAGGCTTTATGGAAGTAGAAACGCCGGTTCTGCAGCCGTCAGCCGGGGGTGCCCTAGCCCGTCCCTTTATCACCCACCACCACGCCCTCAACCAGGATTTCTACCTGCGCATTGCCCCTGAGCTTCACCTCAAGCGACTGATTGTGGGTGGTTTTGACAAGGTTTACGAGCTGGGGCGTATCTTCCGCAATGAAGGCATCTCCACCAAGCATAATCCCGAGTTCACCATGCTGGAAAGCTATGAAGCCTATGCCGACTATAATGATGTGATGAATATGTTAGAGGCGATGGTATCTGAGGTCAGCCAACAGGTTTTGGGCACCGACAAGATTGAGTTTGGCGATAATGTCATTAACCTCAAGCCACCGTGGCGGCGCCTGGAGCTACGCCAGGCAGTAATAGAATTCGGTGGCATAGATTTCGTGCAATATCCGACCGCCGATTTGCTAAGGGCTGAAATGGAGGAAATAGGACTGGAGGTTGACCCCCAGAAGAACTGGGCACGACTGGTTGATGAGCTTATTTCCACCTTTGTCGAACCCAAACTGATACAGCCCACCTTCGTTATGGATTACCCGGTTTCACTGTCACCCCTGGCCAAGACCAAGCCTGATAATGACCGCGTGGTGGAGCGTTTTGAAGCCTTTGCCGGGGGTATGGAGATTGCTAATGCCTTCACCGAACTCAACGACCCGATAGAGCAAAGACAGCGCTTCCTCCAGCAACAAGAGGCGCGCCAGACAGAAGGTGAGGCAATAGAGACCGTTGATGAAGATTTTCTGCTGGCACTGGAGTACGGCATGCCGCCTACCGGGGGGCTGGGGGTTGGCATTGACCGCCTGGTGATGCTTCTATCAAATCAACAGTCAATCCGTGAGGTCATCCTGTTCCCCCAGCTCAGGGAAAAACCGTAAAGAATAGGGAGAGTCAAAGAGGGGCGATTGGCATGTGGAAGCACTGCGAAAAGCCCTCAACAGGAGGGGCATTCCCACAGACCATTTCCTCATCACCTGTTTCATGGCAGGGATCTCCCATAAGCCATATGTCGGCATAGAAGAGCAGGCGTTAGAGGAATATGATGCTATTATCGTGAGAAGCATCCCTACCGGCTCGCTGGAGCAGGTCATCTTC
>DAOWJS010000006.1 GCA_030640255.1 Dehalococcoidales bacterium
CATAAGGTCGTGTAAAAAGTCCTCTCTATCCTCTCTCTTGACCTTGTGGACAAAGTATCGGGCTATCCTATAATAGGTAAGCCAGTCGCCAGTAAGCTGGTCGTAACCGTTATTGTGGTAACCATTACCATTGTCTTGATACTGGTCAATAACCGTGTTATACTCGCCTATGTCTAGCATTGTGAGTTGACCTCCAGTGCCTAGATTTGCCCTAGCTTGGCTAATCACTGGCTAGGGCATTTTATTTACCCTAGACTAGGCAAGCGTTCAGGTTTGGCTTTTACCGATATTCAATTGTTAAGGTGCTAGGAATATCTGCTATAATAAGTATGCTTTACAAAAGAGCCTTTAGAAAAGAAAAAGAAGTAGTTACTTTTTTGATAAAAGATAAAATGCTAAAATCAGCTTGGAACTTGAGAATTGAGCCTCGCCCCTACCAAAGCGACGCAACTGATTGGGCTTGAGCACAGAGGCAGGCAGTCTGATTGTCGGGGCAGTCTAAACTCCCCAGCCAGATTATGGCACCTCACCGGAACCCGTCAGGTCTATTCTAGCCCAAGCCGCAGACTCACTGGCCCTCGGGAAATAGAATACAAGCCAATTTGTGCAGCAGTTAACCAAAACCCCATTATATATAAATATCCCATTCAAAAGCCCGGAAAGGGAGCTAAAAATTGATTCTAGGGCTTGAGAGCAAGGCTTGTGCAGGAGCCGCCGTGCTAACAAACGCCTTGGCAAAGGAAGGAGCCTTGCCAGTGTAGTCCAAGTTAGTCCAGCCCAGTCCAACCGATTTCATGTGTCCCACATTCCCCCTGTTTAGGCAAATGTCAAACTTCCCTAATTTTCCCATTTAGGTAGTTATCAAATTACCTAAAGATGGTATTACCTGAATTTTACCTGCAGGTAGTTACCTAATTACCTTACCTAAATACCACCGCAGGTAATTACCTGAACTACCTTACCTAAATTACCTGCAGGTAGTTACCTAAAAAATTTACCAGAACTATTTACCAAATACCTAGGTAATTAACCAGCATCTTGGCTGAATAAAAGAGGAGGGGTTAGTATTAGAGTATGAAGTCAGGAACCAAGGTCTATATCGCTCGCGAGGGTGGAGGCTAATGACCTCAGCAGGCTAGGCTTGTCCCGACCCGCCCAAGAAGCTTTCCAGATTACCACCATTAATATTCGTAGGAGCATGGGGTGGCTTATGGTGGCTCTAGTTAGGAGGTAGCATTCTATTGTTGGGCATGTGTGTCGTTATACGCTTCAACTGTCCTATCACCGAAGATTGTCAACCAAACTCAGGGTGGGCTGCCCTCACCGGGTCTTGCCATCCGACCTCCTCAGCTTTCCCTTTGTCAGTCAGGCGATAGAACACGCGCTGCTCCAGGAAGTCGTAGATGGCCGGCTCCCGCCTATCTGTCGGTTCCACCAGGCCAAGCAGCTTGAACCAGTGAAAGTAGCGCGAAAACGAACTGTAGTTTGGCCTTTTGTAGGCTCTTTCCCCTATCTCAATTCTTTCTTCGTTTAGGTGTGCTATCTCGTCACTAAGAGCACGGTAGATGTCGGCAGCACAGGCCTCACCGTGCTCGACAAAATACAGTTTTGTGAAAAGGCCAGGCCTATACAGACTGGCGCCTCTTCCCCAGGGGACAGCTATGCGCAGAGGATTCTGGTGTTGTTTTTCCTTTTTAGGCTCTTTCTTTGCCCTTGTAATCTTTGGTCTCTGTCGTCTCATCTTCTTTGTTTTGCCACAGTTTCTCGTATTCACATCTCAGTTGCTCGAGGTTAGAATCGACATATTCCATAGTCGTAGATATGCTGGCGTGGCCAAGCAGCACTTGGAGTTTCTTTGTATCGAGACCTTGGCTTACCCACATCGTAGCCAGCAAATGGCGCAGACTGTGAGGATGTAGTCCCTTTATCCCTATCCGCCGGCCGAGCTTCTCAACCAGTTGCCAGCCGCGTTGGCGAGTGAATGGAAATACTAGCGGCCCGCGATAAGGAAATTTACGCCGCCATTGCAGATATTCATGTAGCAGTCGTAAAGTATAACGGTCAACAGGTATCGTTCGCTGTCGCCGTTGCTTGACCTTCTCGCGTAGAGCCTGGTCTACCTTATTCCCACAACCTGGGCAGAAGAGATGCCGTTTACCTAAAATCTCGCCACAGTTGGGGCATTTCAGTTTCAACCGCTCTTTCAAGCGTACAATGGTTAAAGTTCCCCTTTTAGAGTCAATGTCACCTTCCTTCAGTTGGATGGCTTCAGAAATGCGTATCCCGTCCCTCGCTAGTACGGCAATAAAAGCCTTATCCCTGGGGTTGAGGGCGGCGGCGATGAGCCTCTTCTGCAGCTGCTCAAGCTCAAAGTATCCTTTTAGGTCGCGTATCGAAGTAACCTGTGTCATCCAATTAACCTCGTCCTTGCTCTTCAGTGGTTTCACCAGATGTTTTATACAGCATTAGGCGAATACAGTGGGGAGATATCAGTTGGCCGGCTCTCCCCTTTCTATCTTCTACGTCTACCAAAACCTCGGCCTCCGCATTGCCTTCGTGACTGGCTCATTACACCTTTACTTTGACACTAAACGGTAAAAATTGTGTGTTATTGTGACTATGCAGACACCACAGCCTGTTATACCATTGACGGTGCTCTTCCCCGGCAACCTTTCGGTATCTGGCTGTGGTATTAAAGCTGGCATGTCCTAGATGCTCCTGAAGCAACCTGAGCCCATCACCGGAATCATCCACCTTCATCGCATGAACGCTGAAGGCATCCCTGAGGCGATGAGGACTGACACCCCTTAGCCTCCCCGTTTCAGGGTTAACCAGGGATGGCAGCCCAGCCCGTCTGGCACAGTCCCTTACTATCTGCCACGCACGGTGTCGGTTGAGACTGAAGAGGGGCGACTTGCTATCGCTTGAGCTCAGTTCATGGATATAGCACTTGATCATCTCAAGGGTGATTTCGTCAACAGGCAACACCCTGATGCGTCTTCTTTCCTGCTGACTTCGTATAGTCGCACTGACCTTAACCCCGCATCCGGGGCAGAACTGATGCTGACTGCCCAACCGCGTTTTACAGCTGGGGCAGCAGAGCTTTAAGCTTCTCTTTAGATGTAGGATTGTGATGGTGTTTTGCTGGAAATCTACGTCCTCTACTTTAAGGGCAAGTACTTCCGATATCCGGCACCCCAGACGGGAAAGCAGTCTGATGAGTAGCCTATCTCTCCGAGAACCTGCAACTCCCTCCATCAGTTCTATATCAGCCAATTCAAGATACGCTTTCATTTGTGGGCACTTCCAGAGAATTCTTGATTCGGCGCTTAGCCTCAAGGTATCTTCGCTTCATGGTATCCCGGCTAACATATTCGCTGGTCAACTCGCGATATACTTCGGCCATCTTCGACCAGCCGAGATTCTGGCCATCACGCAAGCGCAAAACTATAGCAAAATCCACAGAGAGTCTTGGCCTACCCATTTCTATCCTTTCGGTGATGACGACCGGTTTTGCTTAATATTTGGTCTATCCTGTAACCTCTCAGCTTTCTTATACCCATTTGGTCAACCGGGGATAGCGTCTTACCATTTATCAAAGCCTGACTCGAAGCGTAGTGCACATACCGACGCACCATTTCGAGGTTATTGTGGCCCAGTATCTGTTGTAATCGGAAAACATCTCCGCAGTTGTGGATGAGGTAATTGGTGGCAAAGGTGTGACGACACAAATGAGCGTGTAATCTTGGTACGCCCGCCTTCTTGCCCCAGCGTCTAATCAATAATTTGACTGCGTTGGCTCGCAACGGTTTACCATCGAGGGTGAGGAGGAGATAGTTATCGGCTTTGACCAGGGGTTCAGGACGAAAGTGAATAATATCCCGCCAGAGCATCTTCTGTGCCGATGCGCCAATAGGTACTATTCTCTCCTTACCTCCCTTGCTCATGACTTTCAAATAGCCTTGCTCAACATGGGCATCTTCGAAACGCAAACCACAAAGCTCACTGAGTCTGACCCCAGTATCGAGCATGACTATCAGGATAGCTATATCACGGCAGCCAATAGCAGTTAATGGATTTTGACAGTCAACTAGCTGGTCTAAATGTTCCTTCAGGAGCTGTGGAATTTCGTCAGAGAATGGGTGGCTTGACGAAAGGTCATTGTGAGTGCTATCGTTATTCATAGGAGCTACTCTCTTCGGCGCCACCAGTTAGAGCATCTTCCGCGGGAGCTTGACAGGGTGGCTTTCCTTTTTCAGCATTCGCTGGGTTCCCTTTTGATCGCAAGGCATCCCTCGCTGCCGCCTTCAGCAGAATGTCGATGACGCGGGAGAGCCTCGCACTACCATCAGGAGTAGCGACATGACGTATGCTTACCACTAGGCGTTTTTGATTTTGCTTACCTTGCTTTTTAGGCACTCCGCCTTACCTCTCCATTGCCGACCACCAGCTCACAACCTCGGCCAGCCTCACCACCGAAAGGAGCGGGGCGGCGATAAGTCATTCTAACTGTTAGTTTATTTGCCGATTTCCGCTTTGCCATCGCCTTGTCTTTTCAACGGGCGGATGGTTAGTTCGCCGTCCGCAATCATCTCCAGCCTGTCGCCTGCCCTCAGCCCATAGTATTCCGCCCAGCCCTTGGGGACTGTTACTACGAGCCCACCCTTGCCCATCCTTATCAGACTTCTGCGTAGTAAGGTCGGCATATAACTCACCTCTTGCCTGTTTCTATGAACAATGCTAGACTAAGCTCAAAAGACAGAACAGAGGGAGTTATGTCCATATCTGACGTATTGAGGAGAGGCATTGCTCTCACGCCTTTAGAGGTCCAGGTCTTTGAGAGCGAGTACATTCGGAAAGTTCAGGAATATCCTTCTGTCGCTGCGAGGTGCGGCGGATACTTACTCAAGGTTTACGAGCGCATAAGAAAGATAGAGCAAAACTGCAACGTATGGCGTCAAGGTCATGTCGTCTTGTTACGAATGGCTTTGGACTTGGATGAGAACTCCCTTGATAAGATACTTCAAAGCAGCCATTTGTGGCTTAGCGCAGTGAACTTTGGACAAGCAGGGGCTCCGTTCGTGAACCGCTACTTCATAGCTATCAAGCTCCTGATAGGGGTGCCAGAGAGGGTCGTCGTGGCAGAGGAGGTCAGGCGTCACCTGGACGTGACCCGCCTGTGGCACTGCCGGGTCTGTGGGTATGAGTGGGAGAGCAGGGGACAAGCGATTTGCCCCAGATGTGAAAGCAAGGATGCGAAAAACCTCCCAATTGGAGCGAAGGAGATAAAGCAGGCCGAGGTAGCTGCCCACAAGAGGGTTCAACGGGCGAGAGACTTAGCCAAGATTCTGTGCTTGTACTTTATTCGCGGTTTTGTCAAAGAGGTCACCGAAAAAGCGGTGCCCGCTGATGCTTCATGCTGGGTCAGAGTCAAATGAGCAACCTAGACAAGCGGCTCGGGAAATAAGCTGGTTGGGCGGCGTGATGTCTCTCATTGCAAGTGAACCAAGCGTTGCCTCTAACTAAATCGTGAATGGAGTCTAGGAGGTCTGACATAGTAGAAAGCGCTGGCAAAGACCTACCTCAAGAAGAGCAGTTTATTCAACGAATCAAATCGCTGAGGTCGGAGGATGTTAACCATATGGGAGCCATCATAGGGCAAGCCGGAATAGGCAAACTGAGGCGAACCGACCGCTACTATCCATTGAGATTCCTTGCGGACGGTATCGATGCCTATAGGTATGGTTTTGACAATGCGGTTGTTTTCTATGCGGGAACGGCTTTGGAACTAGCGTTACTGGCTTTGTTGCGAGACATAATAAAGCAAGAACGGCAGCGAAACCCCAAGCTTCATGTGGATTTCAAATGGCTAATAGACCACTCTGGAAACCTGCTGGACGAGGCGGGAACGAATCTGTGCCACAAAGTTCGGATAATGAGGAATTGTTACATTCACTATGAGAACATAGTGGCTCATATTGCTTGGATGCAAGAGGTCGATTGGCCCGAAAAGAGGGAAGAGGAGAAGGCAAAGCTTGGAAATGACCCCGAAGCAGTAAAATTCATTGACTCGCTTACTCAATTAATGGATGACCTGTATAGCAGAGAGGGAATGTTGCCAATTCGCTTTGAACATCTGGAAACAAATAGGGAAGTAATGTCGTTTATTGAAAATCGATACAAGCAGTATATGAACTGGCTACCCCAGGCTTGGTCTTCCAAGAAGCGAGAACTCACCAGAGAAGAGTTCGATAACATCTATAGCATTGAGGCTTTTGACGCTCTGCATTGCATAACTTGGGTTTCCGAAGTCATTAGGAAACTGAATCTTATCTCCTTTTCTGGTCAGCCAGTACTGCTAGAGTGAACGGAATGTTGTGATTATTGATTGTTGCAGGCCGACGCCTTCACTCTAATAACAAATGCCACCAACTGTAACTGACGAGGAAGTTCTCTAGGTAGTGTCACCTTCTGCTCTCATGAGGTCAGTCCAGAAACCGGTTAAGCTCTAAACGCTACGTCGCCTTGATTGTTTAGCGAGGGGTTTTATTAGGACAAGGCGAAGAGATTCTGGAATCTGTAAGGGTGTATCAATTGCATCCAATCCCCCTCCCTTGATAAGGGAGGGGGAACGAGGTGTGTAAGAGAGGCTTCGCCTCTCTTTGACTCTCCCTTAGTATTGCCTCTCTTTGGACTCTCCTTTAGGAATTTATTAAGGAGATTTTTTATCAACCTCACCCCCTGTGTCCCCCTCTCCTTCAAAGGAGAGGGGGAGGAGTAGTTGGTGAAGGGGCGAAGCCCCTTCCAACTACTCCTCATGTTTATCTTAGTCTGCTCCTTATCTAACGTACCATATTATCATCGCTCAACCTGAAGTTCAACGACACTTCGTCAAGAGTTGCAAACTAGCAAACAACATGGCGCTCTGTTGCCAATGAAATACAGCCTCTTCATGTTGCTAGCCATTAGTTGCACACCTTAGGCTTTATTGCTACAATATCCCACCTAAGCGTATTATTGAAATTTTACCATGAAAGACAGGCATGGATGACCTCAGGAGAAGAAATTTGGAGACAAATAGGAGAGCATGGTCGCTAAAGATTAACTTCAGGAAGAAGGAGCAATGCCCGGAATCTGTTGCCTAGCTGGAGAAGTTTCCAATCAACAAAATTCGCTGCAGTCTATGGCTGAGTCAATAAAACATGAAGACTGGCACCTGGTAGATATGTATAGTGCTCCCGTCTGCGGCATTGCCCGCGTCCACCTGGGGATATTTAACCCTGAGCCACAGCCCATTTTTAATGAGGATAAGAACCTGTGCATCTTTTTTGACGGCAAGATTTATGATTATGAAGACAAAAAGAGGGACTTACGGCGTCTGGGACACAGTTTTCGTTTGACTGATAACGATGCCGAGTTTTGCCTGCACCTGTATGAAGAGTTAGGCAAGGACTTTGTAAAGCAACTAAACGGCACTTTTACCATTGTAATTTATGATAGTAAGCAGCAGAAGTTGCTGGTGGTAAATGACCGCTATGGGTTGAGACCCCTCTACTATGCCACAGACCACAACCGGCTGCTAATTGCCTCTGAGGTAAAAGCCCTGCTACAAATTGAGCCACGTAGCAAACTAAATGATGAGGCTATAGCTGACTGGTTTTACTTCGGCAAACTCCTGGGGAATAAGACCTTCTTCAAGAATATTAACGTTCTATCACCAGCCTCTATTCTGGAATACCAGGATGGCAAATTAAACATAGAAAAATATTGGGACTTTGAATTTAACCAGGCGACTAATATTAGCCAGGATGAGCTGGTCGAGGGACTGGTCAGCTCCTTTAGAAAATCTGTAGCCAGACGATTAACCGGCAGCCATCGCTATGGTCTTGGTTTGAGTGGAGGATTAGACTCAAGGGCAATTGCCGCCGCCATGGGTGACACTGCCTCTCGGGTAACCGCCTTCACCTTTGGCGTAAGGGGCTGTGATGAGGCAAGGATAGCCCATACCATTGCCCAGAAATTGGGCATGGAACATCACATTATTGAGTTAAACCCAGATGAGCTTCCCCTTTATTTCAAGGACGTAGTTTATCTCACTGATGGCATGGATTACATCGGGGTCAGCTTTCTGCCTATAGCCTACGGGGAATATAGAAAACATATAGATGTGCTTTTCCAGGGGTTGGAAGGCGATGTGCTACTTGGCGAGTATTACCTTAATAGTAACCTACTGCAGGCAAAGGGCGAGGAGGAGATTACTCGGGCCTTATACCGTAGCACCTGCACTTTCCCGGAGAATATGAGGATTAATCTTATAAAACCAGCTTATTACAGTAGAATAAAAGACATGCCGTTAAACTCGTTAAGGGACGAGCTGCAGCAGACGCGGGGAGGTCAACCGGGAAATAGAGCCACTCATTTTGCTATTCGCAGTGTCATCTGGCGGACTGACCTCATGGGCTGCGTTATTGGTCGAAACAAGGTAGAGGAGGCGTATCCCTTTTTTGACAATGACTTTATTGATTGGGTGCAGAGGATACCCCCTGACCTTCGCCTAAACCATCAAATCTATCGCCAATTTTTGAAGAAACTTTCCCCCACCTTGGCTGGGGTGACTCGCCAGCTGACCGGGGTTCCGGCGGACGCTCCCTGGTTCCTATCAAAAATAGGGATATATTATCAGCAGAGTAAAATAGCCCTAAAACTACTACTATACGAACTATCAGCACGGAATATATATATTCGTAATACCTTCGGCTATCAATCCTTGGATGAACTCTTCTTAGTCAATGAGAATTGGCGTAAAGCTGTCGAGGATATAATAGCCGACGAATTTGCTTTATCAGGGGAATATCTCGACATGGATTACGTTAAACGACTTTTAGATGACCATGGTAAGATGCTGCCACCGTGGCAAGTGACCAGACAAAAGAGGTTTACGGCTAATTATTCAACGCCATTAAGTTTTATTGTAGCCTTTGAACTCTTTCTCAGGTTATTTGTCAAGAACCCTGTTAGCCAAGGCTCTTATCCTCATTAAAGACTGGCTGTGGCTCGGGGTTGAATATCCCCGGGTGGACGCAGGCAATGACCTCTTCCTTCGTGAAGTTAGTCTTTAGCGATAATCCTTTGGTATAGTCCTTCCATCCGTTCCATCTCCCTCTCATATTCGGCTCTTTCCCGTATGATTTTTCGCCCCAGCCTACCGAATTTCCTGCCTGCCTCCTCGTTTTCAAGCAGATAAACTATCTTCTTTGCCAGGGCTTGAATATCATTTACCGGAACCAGAAAGCCATTTTCACCATCGGTTACCCACTCTCGGTTACCCGATAGGTCAGTAACTACTGGGGCTATTTCACAGGCCATCGCCTCCTGCAAGCTAAGTGAAGCGCTATCGGAAAGGGAGGTTGAAACGTATATATCCGACGAGGCTAAATATTGAGGAAGCTCATCATGGGCAATCCGCCCGACAAACCTGATATTTTCCGAGCAGCCTAAAGAGCTGGCCAGATTCTCCAGATACTCTCTCTGTTCGCCATCACCGGCAATTATGAAGCTTGACTGTGGTGAATGCTCTAGGACAAAGGGTATCGCCCTGATTAGCATTTCCACATTACACACCGGTTTAAGATTTCGGATAGATATTACCACTGGCCTTCCCTGCCATCCCAACCTATCCTTAAATCTCTTATCGCGCTGAGGACTAAATTTTTGGGTATCTACCCCCTGGTAAATTATTCTTACCTTGGCAGGATTCACTCCAAATTTTACCAGTTCCCGTCTCACTGTCTCCGAATTACAAACCACCATTTCCGCTTTTTTCAAAGCATATTTACCGAGGATACGCAACCAGAGACTCTCCCTCATCACGATTAGGACGTCACTACCCCATGCCGTTAGTAAGAGGGGATGGAAACCGGAGAGGGCACCCAGATAGCCGTTTACGGTAATATAGTGGGCGTCAATGATATCTGGCTTTATTCGGTTGATTAGCCTTCGGATTTGAACAAGCCAAGATAAGGTATTGATATACCCTGAGCCTTTCCAGTGTTGCGGTAACAGTGAGGATAGTAAGTGAAGTTGGACACCCTCAGAGTATCCTTCCCCAGGCCAGCTGGTAATGATATGAGCCTGATGCCCTTTCCTGGCGAAGTAGTTCACCCACCTCTGGGTATGAATACTTGAGGCGTCAGCAATATAACATATCTTCAATTAGTGTTCTCTCCACAAGTCATCTTAGCTCAACATGTTTCCTCTAAAACCTCAGCCACCTTCCTGGCCACGCTTTCCCAGCTCTGATTTCAGCACGCAATCGATTATATTCTTAATATTTTTGCTGGCGTTACCTTTACCTAGTACTTCCCTCTGCTCACCTTTTGGCTCGAATTCTCGCACCATGCTTACTATCTTAACTCTATCAGCACCGACAAGTACGTTCCAGCCGTCCTCCACCGTTTCAACCCGTTCCGTCGTTTCACGGAGTGTAATGCAGGGTACCTTTAAAATATAGGCATCTGTTTGCACTCCCCCGGAATCTGTTACTATTTTTCGGGCATGATTCATAAGCTTCAGGAATTCAATGTAGCCGAGTGGTTCTATGAGCTTGATTTTGCTATTTTTCTTTAGTTTATCGTAAAAGCCATACCTCTTTAAAAAACTCTCTGTTCTGGGGTGAATAGGGAAAACAGTTGTTTGGTTCATCTCACAAAGAGCATCTATTATATTTTTAAGGTTTTCTTTATTATCGGTATTACTAGCTCGGTGGATAGTGACTACAATATACTGCTTGCTTTTTAGACCGATAGCCTGAAGCACGCTTGATTTCTCAGCAATTTCCTTGTCGCGTAGTAATATATCAATCATAACATCTCCGGTCAGATAAACCCCGTTGCTGATACCTTCCTTATTTAAATTACTCACGCTAGTCTTCGTCGGACAAAACAGCAAATCCGAGCAGTGATCGGTTAAAATCCTATTTATTTCCTCGGGCATACTTTTGTCAAAGCTCCTCAATCCCGCCTCAACATGTCCCAGTTTAATGCGTAATTTAGAGGCAGCCAGAGCTCCGGCTAAGGTAGAGTTGGTATCCCCATAAACCAAAGTCAGCTTCGGCTTCTCCTTCGAGAGAACGTCCTCAATTGCCATTAACATCTGCCCAGTCTGATAACCATGAGTTCCAGAACCAATACCGAGGTTATAGTTTGGCCTTGGAATCTCAAGCTCCTCAAAAAACACGGCTGATAGCTTGCTGTCATAGTGCTGCCCAGTATGCACTAAGACATTATCGTACCCTTTCCTTAGCTCTGGAAACAAAGCAGCATGTTTTATAAATTGCGGGCGTGCCCCTACGATGGACAAAATTTTCATTGTTCACATCTGCTTCTTCGGCTACAAATAAGACCCTCAACCACATCAGCAACCCTTTTGGCAACGCTTGCCCAACTCTGATTTTCCACTATATATTTTCTGCCATTTTTACCTAGCTCTCTTCTAAGTTCGCCATTCTTAAGCAGTGTGATGACAGCATCAGCAAGTTCTTGAGAGTCTGTTGGATTGAAAAGTAATCCGGCACCATGCTCCTCCAAAATCTCAAGACCAGGTATCCTGGTAGCAACAACTGGTTTGGCGCAAGCCATGTATTCATATAGTTTTAATGGTGAACAAAGAACAGGTTTTTTAGGTAATACACAGACGTCACCGGCATTTATATATAAGGGGACTTCCTGGTAAGGAACCATCCCGGTAAAAATTATCTTATCGGATACACCAACCTGCCCAGCAAGTTCAACTAACTCTTGCCTTAGCATACCGTCGCCGACAATCAAAAACCTGGCTTCGGGACACTCCTTCACTACATAGGGGACACTTTTTATCAGATAGTCAACACCCTGCCAGGCAACAAGGTCACCGACAAAAACTACCAGGTGCCCCGCCTGAGCCAGATTTACCTGCCTTCTTGCCTGGTCAGTATTCATCGGCTTGAACAGCTCTATGTTAGCCCCATTTGGTATTACTACAATCTTATCTTCGGGCACTCCATAATCGTGTTGAAGAGTCTCCTTTAGCTTTGAGGCAACGACAATAATCTTGTCAGCTCTGGGCATATTGAATCTCTCTATCCTATCAATAATCCATAATGAGAAGCTGTCGGTGAACCCGGTAATTCTGGCAAGGGCACTCTCTATTCCATTTACCTCTTTCACCAGAGGGAGCCTGAATAATCTGGCTAAGAGGTAGTCACTATTGAATAGACTATGTCGCCGATAAATCACGTCAAGGTTTCGTTTTTTGCCGATTATGAAGATAAAAGCGGAAAGAAAAAGAGAGACATCACGCCCGAAAGACCACAGGATGCCGAGCTCACCCATAAAGCGCCGGATTATTCCCAATGAAAGTAGCTTACTTCTTATGCCCTTGTCCAGTGATGGTGGGTTGCTACAAATGATTTCCCCTACCTTTTTAGGATAATCAGAATTGAGTAGGACTACATTGTGTCCCAGCCTTGATAGATTGGTTATGAGCTCATATTTATGAGTGGATATAGGAATTAGCTGTCCAACTTTTAAGCGGTCATAAAATAATATGTTCACCCCACCCCCCAAAAATGACACAGGAAATCCAGACTCACTCTTTTACCGCAATTACCAGTAAATCATCCGCCCAATTTTTGAAAATTCTGGAAACAAAATAGGGGAGCCTTGACAAAACCGGACCTCTTCCGATTTCCTCTTTCACTTCAAAGCCCGACTGCTTAAGGAGTTTCCTTAAGCTTTCAAAGGTAAAGAACCTTAAATGCAATGGTTGCTCAGGATACCTGATACTATCAAAGCTATATTGTTTTCCGGGAATGTTACCCAGGGGCCACGAGGTAAGAGGGTAAAAACCTCTTCTCAAAAAAAACAAGGGGTTAAACTTTAAACCCTTGCCCAAAATCATCCCGACCCTGTTGCCTAAACAAACCAGATTGGGTGTAGACAGAATTAACTTCCCCCCTTCCTTAAGTACCCTATTGATTTCTCCAATCAATCGCCTTACTTCAACCACATGTTCAACCACTTCGGTGCATATTACAATATCAAATGAGGCATTAGCCAAGGGAAGGCTCAACCCCTCGCCTATGATTAACGCTTTGTATCCCTTATCCAGGGCATTATCTTCACCAAGTAACAGGCGCTTGGGACAGCTGTCCAGTCCGTAACCTTCATTTTCCTCGGTAAACAAATAGGAATACGGACCCTCCCCACACCCTAAATCCAATATCCTATTCCCGCTGCCCAGTCCCTCCTTAATTAATTTGTGCCTTACCCTCGTATAGTTATTCTTCTCTTTTCCTGTTTGGCAATAATTTAAGGTTTGATTTTCAAGCTTGACTTTGCATACTGTCTTTCCGTCTCTATTACATTCACAATCGGCAGTATCCAAAGACTTAAAATCAATAATATAGACATCATTTACTACATAATATGGGTACTCCCTTGAGCACTTCGGGCAATAGTACACTCGGCTTCTTCGCTCCAAACTTGACCCACACTCAGGACATATAAATTCAAGATTCATCGTTTTGGTAAAATGTTACCCCATTTACTTTCACCCTATCAAAGAGTAACATTGTTTAATTTCTCAAACTCCTCCAAATATTTCTCGGTTATTGTTTCCCAGCTAACATTATCTATGGCGTATTGTCGGGCATTTTGGGAATGGCTTGAATTATCCCCCCTTAAGTACTTGGTTATCTTCCCGGCTGCCGTCTTAGTGTCTTGATAATCAACGATAATGCCACAGTTGGCCTCTTCAATCATCTTAAAATGCGGGATATTGGAAGCAATGCAAGGCAAGCCCGATGCCATCGCCTCAGCCACGGTTAAGATTGGCTCCCCCCCTTCATACTTTGATGATACGGCAAAATAATCGGAGCCGGCATAAAGGTCAGGGGCATCTTGTTCATGGTCCACATAGCCCAAGAATCTGACTTTAGTTAACCCCCTTTGTTGGGTAAGCCTTTCTACCCCTGATAAAAGTTCTCCCACTCCAGCGATAACCACGGTTACATCTTTAACCTCTTTCTCAACCAGTGAAAATACCTTGATCAATCTATACGGCTCTTTTTGCTCGGTCAACCTGCCCAGACTTAAGATTATGGTATCATCCTCGGGAAGGTTGAACTTCTCCCTTAACCTTTTCTTATCATTAGCTGGTTTGAATCTGTCAATATTTACTCCATTAGGTATGTAGGTTATTCTTTTATGGTCTATGCCCCTCTCCTCTAATTCAGTGGCTACCTGATTGCTTACCGCGGTAAATTTGGCATTGCTAAGACTGACCTTATGCCAGCTGTGTTTCTCAAACCGGGATGAGATTTTATAGAGAAGGTGATAGTACCACGAGTATATCCTGCGAACGCTCATCCCATAGTAAGTGCCGTGTATTGTAATCAGGCTTTTTTTGAAGGGATTATTTCTCATAAAAAAGGGGTTATTAAGCCAGACCACATCATAATCATCAGCCCCTTGTCTAAAATACCTGCGCACTTGACGCCAATAATAAAGCAAACCCAGAATGCCAAACATCCTAATCAGCCGACTGCTGCCAAGCGTTATATCGGGACCGGTTGGTGAGCAAATGGTGCAGTCAACCCCCATTGCCTGGAGTCGCTCGGTGACATTATAGACAACATTGCCAATACCTGATGAATACCGAGGGGGATATTCTTGAGTACAAACCAGTAGCTTCATCTAAACTCCGACCTCATTATACTCGCTTTTTGGTTTTCAATAAATAAGCGATGCCAGATTTCAAATATAAGTATACTCCATAGCTTTTGAGCATTGAGGAAATTCATATTATAGCTACCTCTGGACTTCTGGAATCTGTCTAGTAGATTGGAAATATACTCTTGGTTGTAGTAATTATGTTTTGATTCGTGAAGTAATTGGGCTAAGGTATCCCTTAACGAGTGCCTAAGCCAATAATCGGCGGGCACATTAAAGCCGTATTTTCTTCGGTTTATTATCTGGTCAGGCACTAATCCGGCCATTGCTTTCCTAAAGATATACTTGCCCGTCAATCCTTTTAATTTTAGCCGTGTTGGAATGGTAAAAGCAAACTCGGCGATGTTATGGTCTAGGATAGGCACCCTTTCTTCTACAGCATGCGCCATTGTCATCTTATCTGCTTTGATAAAGAAGTCGTTGGGAAGCCAGGTTTTTATGCCGAAATAAAGCAATTTATTTAATAGCTTAGCGTCATCAGGGAAGTAATTATTCAGATTGCTATCCAGCTTGAAATCGCCTAGTTTCCTTAGTTCGTCTTCATTAAACAGGGAGAGCACGCTTAAATACTGTTCAGCCTCGCTCCGGGCAGCGAGCAGATTTAAGGCACGCCTCACATTGCTACTCTCAGGAAAATAGCTGCCGATAACGGGGAAAAGGCGATGGTTGAGGAAGCTGGGGAGTAGCTTAGAAAGATTATGCCCCACCATCATAATCTTATAATTATCATATCCGGCAAATAGCTCATCGCCACCCTCTCCAGCCAGGACTACAGTTACTTCCTTTTTGGCGAACCTAGACAGGACATAGGTGGGCAGGGTAGCGGCATCACCTATCGGTTCATCCATATGCCAGACCATTTCCGGCAGCAGATTCAGGTCTTTTTCGCCAACATTAAATTCATGATGTTCAGTGCCGAAGTATCGGGACACAAATCTAGCATACTCCAGTTCATCTTCACCCTCAGCGCCAAAGCCGACCGAGAATGTCTTTATGTGGTCGGTCAATTCGCTCATTAAAGCCACGACACAGGTTGAATCCAGACCACCGCTGAGGTAGACGCCCAAGGGTACCTCAGTCATCAAGCGCTGTTTCACTGATTTTCTAAGTAGCTCTCGCAATTTTTCAACATAATACTCCTCAGGTTCATCAGTAATATCCTCTACCAAGTCCCAGTATTTAGAGGTCTGAATTTTGCCATCTTTAAGGAGCAAGATATGTCCGGGCATCAGCTTATAAATGTTTTCCATTAGTGTTCTCTCACTGGGAACATACCTATAGGTAAAGAACTCGTTTAATGCGGTTAAATTTACATTCCGGCTAACGCCTTCATATTCCAGGATTGCTTTCATTTCTGAGGCAAAGACGAACCTGTTACCTTTGATGTAATAATACAGGGGTTTTATTCCCAACCTATCCCTGGCTAGGAAGAGTCGCTTTTGGTTAAGGTCCCAGATGGCGAAGGCAAATATACCCTCAAGGTGGTTAACACAGCCAGTATCGTATTCTTCATAGGCATGTACGATGACCTCGGTATCACTATTGGTATAGAAGCGGTGACCCTTCTGAAGCAAGCTTGCTTTCAATTCCAGGTAGTTGTATATTTCACCATTAAATACTATCTGAATGGAACCGTCCTCGTTGTGGATAGGCTGTCTTCCGGTAAGCAGGTCAATTACCTTCAGCCGTTGATGACCTAATGAAACACGCTCATCTAAATAACAGCCCGATTCATCCGGACCCCTGTGTTTAACCGCAGCCATCATTTTGCTAAGCAATTTCTCATCCTGCCAGTTAAAGCCAACAATGCCACACATATCTACCTTCCCACCAGCTATCTGATAAAACCACTGACTGAGCCACAATCATAGACTTTATGAAATCCCTGCTCGGCAAGCACCTGCCGAGGGTCATAATTCAGCTTGTAGTAACTCCCCGAGCCGGTTCCAAAAGGATGGTTCACGATTTCATCCCTGATGAGAAGCATGTCGGAAGAACACTGACCGAAATCTCGGTTTATCAGACAAGACTGTATCCATTCCAGCTTATCTTTCAACTCAGTAAGCAGCTCCGGCGTGAGCCGAATCATTCTATAATAGCCGTCGACGCCTATAGTTCCCTCATAATTAGCTGAGAGGGTCTGCACCGCCTGCGATTCAGAAGTGGTAAGGGCAAAACGAACCACCTGATTCTGGGAAAAAGTCCGATTAGTCTGGTTAGAGGGAAAACCTATAATAGACAGGAAGGTCAGAACAAAAATCAAAACTATCACCAAGCTAGCCTTGAAATACCTCTTGTTAAACAGCCCGAATAAGAGGGAAAAGGTTACCGCCAGCGGGATAGATAATAAAATCTCCGCCATATACCACCACCTATGTTCAATAACAGAACGACCGGTTAGCATGGGGAAATAGCCAATGCCCAGAATCAATACCCCAGCGATGGCTATAAAGAAAGCATAAGGATTACCAAATCTCCTGGAGAGCATATAAAAGCCGCCGATGAAAGACGCGGCAAAAAATAGGAGCATGCCCAAACTGTTAAATAAGAATTCAAATGGGGCGCTGGAAAGCGTCTCAGTTGCTGGCGGTGTAGGCTCTGGTGGTGCAACCTCTGGAGGTGTAACCTCTGGAGGTGTAGTCTCTGGAGGTGTAGTCTCTGGTGGTGCAATTCCTGATGGTGCCAAGCTCGGGGCGTAGGTAAGCCCTGCGCTGGGTGCAAAACCGTGCCTTGCATGGTAGATTAAGCCCTGGATATTTCCTGAACCAAAAGTCCACCAGCCAAACATGGCAACAGTAAAGATAAGAGCTACGCCAGCCAAAAGAGGAAAGGTAGCTAGCTTCTCTTTATAGAGTTTTTTATAAAACATGAGGCTTAACCAGAAAGTAATCAGCAATAAAGCCAGCCAGAGTGTGGCTATGACATGGGTCAGGAGCAGAGACACCATGAGCAGCCCGCAAAGGGGGATTACTATAGGGGCTTTATCTTTATGGAACTTGAGGACTAGGTAGAGGATGATAACTACTAAAGTGGCTCCTAGCCCGTTGGGGACAGTCCAATAGCCGAAGAAGATATACCAGTTAGCTACTCCCATCAGTAAGGCAGCTAGCATGCCAATCTTGGCATTGAACAGGAGCCTGCCGATAAGGAAGATAAATAGCACGTTACAAACTGCCTGCAACAAGGAAATGGAAAACATGGCAGCCATCTTGTAACCCAGTCCAGTTATTAATGAGGTTGCCCCGATGGTAAGGTGCATAATCGGTAACTTCGTATAGATACCACCTTCAATGTGTCCTGCATTTATCCACCCCACTGTAGTCAGCCGATGCATCCAGGTGTCCATCCCGACCATGTCGGGGAATAAAAGTAGGACTGACCATTGCAAGCTTAAGGCAATAAGGATTATTTGAAATAAGGTAAAAGGTGTCGGTGAGTTTTTAGATGGTAGAAACAATATCTTAGCTGCCAAAATGGCACTCATCGCGGCTATTGAGATGAAGTATTCCAGGGGTCTTACGTATAGTTCGGTTCGGAAGGCAAAAGACCACAAGCTATAGGTAAAAAGGGCAAAGAATACGATGTCTAAAAGCAATAGGATAGATGGCGTGGCTTGAAAATCTAGGATTGAGGGAATATCTAGTAACCTCCGGCGCTGCTTTAAGACCAGATAAGCAGCACAAGCGACAAAGGCGAGGATGGCAGCGAGGGTATAGGTAAGATGTCCTATTTGGATTTGGAGATAGGCGATTAAAACGAGAGAGAAAATAGCACCGATTGAGGCTAAAGTGCTATCTAGATTATCTCTGATGAAGGGTAACACCTTACTTCTAGAGTTCACAATGTCTCCTGGTTATGTTCCGTGTATAGGTTTAGGCTGTCTCTAACCGATATTTAGCTAGCATTATGAACTGTGTGTGGGTTAGTGTCAATACATTTGCGCTAGGAGCCATCTACCTATGTTTTACTTGAAAGGGGGTAGTAGGTGTCAGAGGGGTGGCTCCAGGTTTTTGGTAAAACCACGCTTTCTTCCCGATATTCTTTTAAGCTTGTCTTAACCCTTTATTACCCCTATGGGTCTAGACCGGGCGACGATTCGGGAGATGCCGGCGTTATGCGTCACATTGACCACTGTGCCTACATCCTTATAAGCCTGGGAGGCTTCCTCAGCCAGACCCTTTAGGCTGCCGGCTCTGATGGTTATGCCTCGGGATTCAAGGTCCTGGCGCACCGCTTCACCCCTGAGCTCACGCTTGGCGGCAGCGCGACTCTTGACTCTACCGGCGCCGTGACAGGTGGAACCGAAGCTCTCTTTCATTGCCTGCTCCGTCCCCACCAGTATATAGGAGAATCGCCCCATGTCCCCCGGGATGAATACCGGCTGACCAATGCGGGCGTATTTGCGGGGGATATCGGGATGGCCGGCGGGGAAAGCCCGGGTTGCCCCTTTACGATGAACACAGAGCATCTCCTTCTTACCGTCCACTTCGTGCTCTTCTATCTTGGCAATATTGTGGGTAACATCATAGATAAGCTCCAGCCCAGCCTCTTCTTGGCTCATCCCCATCACCTGGCTGAAGGACTCTCTTACCCAGTGGGCGATGCACTGGCGGTTGGTCCAGGCGTAGTTGGCGGCGCATCTCATTGCTGTCAGGTAGTCCTGCCCCTCCCGAGAATCAAGAGGTGCGCAGGCTAGTTGGCGGTCAGGTAATTCAATGTTATACTTCTTCATAGCGGCAACCATCTGCTCTATGTAGTCACCGGCAGTCTGATGCCCCAACCCTCGGGAGCCAGTATGGATAAGTAGCACAACCTGTCCTATCTGGTCGATACCCATATCCTTGGCGATAGCCTTCTCCTGTATTTGGTCAATCACGGCTACCTCGAGAAAGTGATTCCCTGAGCCTAATGTACCTAGCTGAGGTATACCGCGTTCTTTGGCTTTCCGGCTGACACAGGCAGGGTCAGCCCCGGCCATCTCACCGCCTTCTTCGGTAGTCTCCAGGTCATCGGGTCGGCCGTATCCTTTCTCTATTGCCCAGCGCGAGCCTTTGGTCAACACCTCGTCGATTTCCCCGTGACGTAGCCTAATCTTACCCTTTGAGCCAAGCCCCGAAGGAACGTTTCTATAGAGAGCGTCAGTAAGCTCCCTTATCTTGGGGCGGACCTCAGCCTCCACTAAATTTGTCCGCAGCACCCGGACGCCACAGTTAATGTCAAAGCCGACGCCCCCTGGTGATACTACCCCATCGCTCATTCTCATCGCCGCCACGCCTCCGATGGGGAAACCATAGCCCCAGTGAATGTCGGGCATAGCCAGAGAATAGCCTACAATCCCGGGCAGGAAGGCAACATTAGCCACCTGCTCTAGTGACTGCTCCTTTAGTATGTCATTGAGCATTCCCTGACTGGCAAACACTAACCCATCAACTCGCATCCCGGGCTTATAGCTTTTAGGTATTCGCCATCGGTAATCGTCTACTTTTTCCAACGGCCCTGTCCACGGACTCATATTCCTCACCTCCTAGACATCAAAGATAACCTGAACCTGGTTTTTCTCTCTGTCTACTTTGAGCATATAATAGGTAGCTGACTTCACCCCTAGCTTCAGCTGGTGCCGGGAGGGGTTATAGGTTTCTCCCCAGCAGGTAGCCTTAAGATTGTGCTCCGTAAATTCGGTGATGTCAAATCTTTTGAATAGAAGATACTCCACGTCAAAGATATAAATGAGGTGATTAAGCCAATTAAACAGCAGACCCTCGGCGTCTTCGGCGCTTACTGCCACTGGGCGTGATTCGCCTCCTCTCACCTTATTAAGTTCGGTAATAATTGAGAAAAGGCCATAAGCGGCGTTGGCAAACGCCTCAGCCAAGCTACTGCCGTAAGCAATTAGCCCGGTATCAGCGGTGTGGTCTATTAGTTGAAACCGTTTCATTTAAGTTCACCCGAGTCCGACTTTGTTCTTGACGATAGCCAAAGTTTTCTCGGCGAGTGGTCGGGCTCTAGATGCTCCCTCGGCAAGCAAGGAGTCAATGTATGTTGGGTCGGCGGTGAATTCCCGATAACGAGACTGCAAGGGGCGTAGATTGTCAATGATTACCTCGGCCAGTTCTTGCTTGAAATCGGCATAACCTTTACCTTCAAACCGGGCTTCTATATCGGGTCTACTGAGCCCGGTAAAGAGTTCATAGATGACCAGCAGGTTATAGATTCCGGGGCGGTTCTCATCAAAACGGACCTCGCGCAGTGAGTCGGTAGTGGCTCGCATTATCTTGGCACGAATAGCCTCTGGTGAATCAAGCAGGTTGATGGCATGACCCGAACTTGCCTCACTCTTGCTCATTTTTTTGGTGGGGTCGTCAAGTCCCATAATACGTGACCCGGTCTCGGGGATTAGCGGCTCCGGTAGCTTGAAAGTCTCACCATAGATTGAGTTGAATCGCTGGGCAACGTCCCGGGTAAGCTCTACATGTTGTTTTTGGTCTTCACCTACGGGCACAAGGTCGGTATCATAGAGCAGAATATCGGCTGCCATAAGTGCCGGGTAATCGAAAAGGCCGACGCTAACCTGCTCCTGCTGTTCTTGCAATTTCTGTTTAAACTGAGTCATCCTCTGCATCCATCCTATAGGGGTAAAACAGTTAAGAATCCAGGTCAGTTCAGCGTGAGCGCCAATGTGGGATTGGACGAAGACCTTGGATAGTTTAGGGTCTATGCCGGCGGCAAATAGCAGACCGGCTACCTCACGTATCTTTGACTTTAAAACATTGGGTTCCTGGGGAAGGGTGATAGCGTGTAGGTCAACAATACAAAAGATGCTGTCGAATTCAGCCTGTGAGGCTACCCAATACTTAATTGCCGCCAGGTAGTTTCCAATATGGATGTTGCCTGTTGGCTGAATGCCAGAGAATACTCGCTTTTTCATTAACTATTCCTTTCTTAATATATCTCCCTTATTTTATACCAAAATGGCAACCAATGTCTCTAGGTTCTGCCCAGGGCAAAGCATCCGAATGGCATTATTGGCCGTGATTTAAATCATAAATAGGGAGGCTACCCTAACGATAATTGTCTTGCCGATGATTAACCCTTTCTGGTGAATAGTAAAGGAAACACGATATCGCTTAAACAACAGGGAATCCAAACGGCAAGGAATAAGAACAAGAAGACAAAACCGAGCAGGGGAATCCATTGGGCTATCCCGAAGGCGGTGAAATAGAATAGTGACGCCCAGGTGCTTAGCAATACATGCCCATAATGGGGGAATCCGGTTACCTGTTTCCAATAGCCAAGGGCAATACCAGCCAGTGCCGCTGAATTTATAAGCTGCCACTTCGCCATTCCAATCACCGGCATTTTTTCAGTCTCGATAAAGGGGATGTGAAATCCCATTTCGATGTTAAGTAAGGCTCCCCCCAGATAAGGAATCACGGCATCGCTTAATGTAGCTATGCCGATTGAGCCGGTGTAGCCAATCAAAATCGCTGCCCAGATTTTGCCCTTGCTATACTTTTTATACATAGCTGTAGTTACCATAGCGCTCAATATGATATGGATAGGGTGTAACGTATAGAAAGTAGTTTGGGAAATTGAGGCGGGGACATTGCCTAAGACTATTATGACCATGATAATAATCCCGGTAGCAGCTCCAGCACCGGTGAAGGGAATGTGTCTCCCGAGTTCAATGGCTATTCGCCTGAACATTGTTTCAGTTACCTAACCGAAAATCATTTTCAATAACATACTTAAAAATAAGCCCGGCTTCAGCAGTGTCTTAAATAACTTAGGCTGAGGCTACCTTCTGGCACTTCTGGCAGTAGCCTATGAACTCAAGAAGGTGGCCCTCGATCTTAAAACCGGTCTTCCGGGATAACTTTTGCTCCAGTTCCCCGAGGTCGCATGTGGTAAAGTCAACCACCGTGTTACAGCCAGAGCAAATCAGATGGTGGTGGTGTCCTGAAGCTCTCCTGATTAGATAGCTTCGGGAGCTACCTTCGGTGTTGACCTTACAGATGACTCCAAGCTCGGCAAGCATCTCAAGCGTGCGGTAGATGGTAACCAGCCCGATGCCGGGGTGTTCTTGTTGCCCTCGCTCGTATATAGCGGCCGGGGTAAGGTGCTCATGACTAGCGGCGATTACATTTAGCACCGCGCGCCGCTGTGGGGTGAGCTTATAACCCCGCCGCCTTAGCTTAGCTATTATTTCCTTCTCTATGAGCTTCATCTAGATTGGTAAATGAAAATATTTTTCAATTAGCATTATAGCCGACTTGGCTAATTTTTGTCAATACCCCGGCTCCTCTTCAGGAGGTAAGCTGGCTGGATTCTGTGAGACTTAAATTGATGATAGAGCGGTTACCACCAGACCTAAAGTTAATAACCCGATTACATAGAATTTTAACGAAAACACGAGAATTTGGGACTATATGCCATTTGGCGAAACCGAAGATGGGAGATTTTACGATTTATCTCAATTAGGTTAGCGGGTTATATATCCCTCAAGAACTATTAGCCTAAATTTTCGTGATTGACTGTAGGTGCTGTCATTTGCTAGTCTAATAGCCTGAAAAGTAGGGGTTAGTGGTCGTAGCTGGAGAAAGCAGTCGAACACTAATTACCTCTTCCTAAGGTTCTTGGTTTAAGCTTCGTTCCGGTTACATGGGGAAGCTTGTTAACCTTCCTTCCTGTTAGTTTCACCCAATTCCTGTTATATTGTCAGAGTAGACATTGATTAATAGAGGAGAAAACATATGTATTCTAGCTTTCAGCTAGAGGAAAGAAAGAAAGACATTTCTTTTCACTTTTCCCAGGTGGCAAAGCACTATCGTGACCTAAGAACAACTGACCCGGAACCGATTGTTTACATTACGCAGGAGCTTGATTCTGTATCAAACTTACCCCGTATTGACGTTGCCGATATTGGCTGTGGAGATGGTCGATATAGTTTACTCTTGGCTAAGTATTTGGACGGGAAGGTTCAGCTTAGATGTGTTGATAATAATGAGCATATGCTAGAAACACTGGTAACCTATTTGAAGGCGAATGGCATAAGCAAATTTGTGAGCGTGAAATCTGATGCTGAAAGTTTACCTTTTGGTGATAACTCGTTTGATTGCATAATTACATTTAACGCGGTGCACCACTTTAAACTGAGAGATTTTTTAGACGAGAGTGCTAGAATTCTTAGGGACGGGAGTCTACTTTTCATTTATACTAGAACACCGGAGCAAAACAGCCGGAATATCTGGGGCAGGTGTTTCCCTCAGTTCTGTCAGAAAGAAACTCGCCTTTATCACCGCCATGAACTCGAGCACGCGGTGAGTGCGGTGCCTGCCTTAAAATTACGCACCGTGAGGGAATTTAAATATGAGCGGGTTACTTCGCTAGAGCGTCTGATAGAACAGGCTGAGAACCGCCATTATTCTACATTTTGGTTTTACTCTGAGGAGGAGTTTGTTACCGCGCTGGACGGGTTTCGACAGAATATTAGGGAGCGCTTCTCTAACTCAAACCAGGCACGGTGGTTCGATGAGAACCTTCTCTTGGTTATTGAGAAAAAGGGCTAGGCTAGTTCTGAGCCCCGGAGTTGATTATCCTCCCGATTCCTCTTCTTTGCCCCAGTTTTGCATCATTTCTTTCAAGCGCTGAGCCAGTTTGGGATTGGAGCGCAGGCGCTCAATAAAGATAGGGCAGCTTTCCAGTAGCGAGTTCTGGGCGGCAGTTGCCATGCTTGACAGGAGGTTCTGAATACCGAGGTCAGCCGGCTGCGAAATATTCATCCCCGGTGCTGATGCCTCTAGCTGTCGGCGAATGTCCTCAGCAGTGAATCTCATCGGCATTACACAGGATTTATACCACGGGCACTCCTTGCACTGGACTACTGCATAGGCTTCATCTAAAACGTCACCCATATCCGGCCTCCTTATTTAACAATCTTACTCAGTCCCTTTTCTATTTCCGCCTTGTTGGGGAAGGCACCGATTACCTTCTCCTGAATTATGCCACGGATAACAACCTTAATGCTAGTTAATTTGACCTGAAATATCAAGTTCAGCAGTAATTGCTAACATCCGGCATACCGGCTATTACCGCAGGTTAATTTAAGACTAGAAATATTCTATGATGGCGATGTAAAATAGAAGTGATGAAACCTTTAAGCTATACTCAGATTAATATATACCAGTCCTGCCCTTTATGCTACAAGCTTCAATACATTGACGGCTTGAAACCGAAGGATAAGTGGTATTTTAGCTTTGGCACCACTTTGCACCTTTGCGCTGAGTACTTTTTTAAGGTAGGGGTGCCTCCGCCACCATCGCTGGATGAGCTATTACAGTTTTATGAACAGAGCTGGCTTTCTGAGGGGTATGAATCGGCCGAAGAAGAAGCCAGGTATAGGGATTATGGCCGGGAGATACTGTCCAAGTTCTGGGAGATTCACCATGCCGATTTCAGGGTGCCGGTGGCTGTGGAGCGGAGGTTTTATATGGACATTGAGGGGGTAAAGCTGAGAGGTCTTATGGATAGGGTAGATAAACTGGATAGTGGCGGGCTATCCATAGTTGACTATAAGACGAATCAGAAGCTGTTTACCCGAGACGACTTAGAGGCAAATCTTCAGTTGACCTTATATCAATTGGCGGCTGAGCAGACCTGGCAGCTTCCGGTAGAGAGGCTTACCCTGTATCACCTCAGGTCAAATACCCCTTGTAGTTGTGCTCCCAGGAGTAAGGCGCAGCTTGAGGAAGCCCGGCACCTGGTATTGGAGGTAGCTGAGAATATTGCCGCCCAGAGATTCCCGGCTATTGAGAACCAGTATTGCCCCTGTGACTTCGCCGAGCACTGCCCGTACTACAAACAGGAGCTTGTGCCTGAGCTAAAGGAGACGGATATTCTGCGGGGAATGGCAGTGGATGAGGCTGTTGAGCAGTATGTTGCGTTGCAGAGCCAGATAAAAGAGCTGCAATTAAAGTTTGAAGATTTAAGGCAAATGATTATCAGTTCCTGTCAGGCTGAGGGGTTAAATCGGGTCTATGGCCGGGAGCATGCCATTACCTATAAGCTGGTGGAGAAGGCAGGCTTTAGCCAGGATGAGGTCAGGGCGTTACTTGAGTCGGAGGGGCTGTGGAACCGGGTGCTTAGCCTTGACCAAGCCAAGCTTAAGGAGCTTATAACTGATGAAACGGTAGCTAGAGATATTAGACATAAGCTGGAAGCCTTAAGGCGGGTTATTTCCAGTTCACCAAGATTATGGGTCAGAAGGCTTATTGAGGAAGAGTAGGCTTGCATTTTCTCTGGGATTATTTTATCCTAGAGGGAAAATTTAATAGGAAGCTTGGAGGTGCCTGAGACGATTCAGGCGTAACCGGAGAGCAAGTCGGTGAAAATCCGACGCAGTACCGCCTACTGTGACTGGTAATCTTACCAGAAGCCAGAACGCCGGGCCTCTGTGTATCCTATAACTTCCGCGGAGAAAGGGGAGTGGGATAAATAGCCAGAGCCTGGTGATGACTCCCCTTGCTAGATTGAGCAGAGGGGGTTTTTATTTTATTCAAAATTATTGAAGCTGGGGGCATTTAGAGAAATTGATGCCACTTGGTGCTATGGTCATCTTAAGTATGGAACGAAGATGTGAAAATTGAGGTGTTAAGGATTTTTTAATTATGACCTTGCATCAGCTTAAGCCATCTTTCACGGAGCAATCTGTGCCTATCCATTTCCCTCACTGGCGCGGTCGCATATATGCTATTTTGGGACTTTTAGTCGCCTTTGGAGCCATAGTGGTATTTGCCACAGCTGTCGGCAGTGTTCAAATTCCGTTCTCCACTATTTGCCGAATTCTGTTTTCAAAGCTGCCCTTAGTCGAGATAAATAACCCTGCCTGGCCTGGAACCTTGGAGACCATAATACTGGAAGTACGCTTGCCCAGGGTTATTCTGGCGGGGCTGGTAGGGGGTGCTCTAGCCTTAGCCGGGGCTACCTACCAGGGGCTCTTCCGTAATCCACTGGCTGACCCCTACCTTATCGGTGTGGCTCAAGGGGCGGCGCTGGGAGCCGTTGTTGGCTTTTTACTCCCATCCACCTGGCATGGTATGGGTTTCGGGATTATTCCCGTACTCGCCTTCATCGGGGCACTGGTTAGCACCACTATTGTCTATAGTTTAGCCCGGGTAGGCAAAACCTTACCCGTAACCACCCTTATTCTAGCCGGCGTGGCTTTGGGAGCGCTTTTGGCGTCAATCGTTTCCTACCTCATTATTTCCAGCGGGGAGAAGATGCACGGAATTATATTTTGGCTAATGGGTAGCTTTTCCTTGAGCCGGTGGTCAGAGGTAGGGGTGGTTCTTCCCTATGTGGTGGTGGGGGTAGTAGTCATCTTGCTTTATGCTCGCTCGCTTAATGTAATGCAGCTTGATGAGGAGCAGGCTCAGCAGCTAGGAGTCAATGTGGAAAGGCTCAAGCTGGTTCTTCTTGCCGCCGCTACCCTGATTACGGCGGCCGCGGTTTCTTTCGTAGGCACCATTGGATTTGTCGGTATCATCGTCCCTCATGCTGTGCGTCTGATATGGGGGCCAGACCACCGTTTCCTGCTACCTTTGTCTGTCCTTACCGGCGCCATTTTTCTAATTCTGGCTGATGTAATAGCGCGCACCATTCTGGCGCCTACGGAGATACCGATAGGGGTAATCACTGCCATCGTTGGAGCCCCCTTCTTCCTTTACTTATTGCGGCGTAGAAAGAGGGTAATTTTCTGAGGCTGGTTTAAAATGATTAAGATAGAAATGCAGAATGTCTGTCTGGGCTATGGTCGTAAAGTAGTGCTGAAAGCTCTGACCTTTCATGTGATGCCGGGAGAGGTGGTAGGGCTTATCGGGCCCAATGGCTGTGGCAAGTCAACCATTATCAAGGCGTTAAGTCGTATTATCTCTCCCCACTCGGGGAAGATACTGCTGGACGGGAAAGACATATCCCAGATACCAAGGAGGGATTTAGCCCGTTTGCTGGGCGTAGTCCCTCAGATTCCGCTCCTTCCTAGCTCCTTCACCGCCTTTGAGATAGTGCTCATGGGCAGGAATCCCCACCTTGGTCTTTTTCAGTATGAAGGTTCAGAAGAACTGGCTATTACTTGGCGAGCTATGGAACGGACAGCGACCCAATCTCTCGCCGAGCGGAGGGTAGGCGAGCTTTCAGGTGGGGAGGTGCAATGTATAGTCATTGCTCGTGTTCTGGCTCAGGAGACAAAGGCGGTTCTTTTAGATGAGCCGACAGCGAATCTGGATATCGGACGTCAGGTTGAAATCCTTGACCTGATTAAGAGCTTATGCCGGGAGAGTAATTTGACGGTTCTGGCTGCCCTGCACGACCTAAACCTTGCCTCGCAATACTGTGACCGGTTAGTCCTGATAAATAACGGGCGGATTCATGCTGAGGGGACACCAAGGGAGGTCATCATTCCCCAGAATATTAAGGAGGTCTATGGGACTGATGGCTGTGTCTATACCCATCCCATAAATGGACTCCCCGTTGTCCTACTTAAGTCAGGCAACGGCCAACCTGCCCAGACCAGAGATGGGGTAGAAAGGGGTATAGTCTAACAGTTGTGGCTCTTTTACTGATATTTTCCATTGCCCTGGCTATTGATTTAGTTTTGGGTGAACCACCTCGTGTCATACACCCTGTGGTATGGATGGGAAAGGTGGCTTCATTCCTGGAAAAGGGCGGCATTGGTCGCCCCCCCTTAGCTCAGCTTCTCTACGGGCTGGGGATAACCCTGGTCACCATAGGGTTCTTTGTAGCTCCTGCCTATTTTATACTTTTCTATCTAAAGGGTCTTAGCTTTGCGGCGTATGTGATTGTCGGAGCAGTGTTCCTCAAGTTCACCTTTTCCTTGAAAGAACTGCGGCGGGTGGCATTAGAAATCAAGAGGCTTCTGCTGAAGGAAGAGTTGGACAAAGCCCGCTTTGAGCTGCGCTCATTAGTCAGCCGTAACACTCAGAATTTACCCAAGCCGCTGCTGGTATCGGCTACTGTGGAGTCGGTGGCTGAGAATACCGGCGACAGCTTTGTTGCCCCTCTGTTCTTCTTTTTACTTTTTGGTGTCCCCGGAGCCATCGCCTATCGCGTAGTCAACACTCTGGATGCCATGATAGGCTATCATGGGAAATATGAGTATTTAGGCAAGTTTGTCACTAAGCTGGATGACGTGCTTAATTTTATCCCGGCGAGACTATCAGCGCTGCTCCTGGTTTTAGCCGCTTTCTTGTCCCGAAGAGATGCTCGCCGCTCATGGCAGACGGCACTTAGTAATCATTCCCGAACTGAGAGTCCCAATGCCGGCTGGCCTATGGCAGCCGTGGCTGGCGCCCTCAATGTGCAGCTGGAAAAGAAGGAGCATTATAAATTAGGTAAGGTAGGTGTCCCGCTGATACCAGATACCATTGATGCTTCGTTAAGGCTAATGCAAATAGCCGTGCTGGGCTGGGCGTTAATATGTTTTATAGTGGGGGTAGTTTATTTTGTCCATACCACCTAATCCTGAAATAGAAGGTCTAAAAATCTGTTCCCACGGCGGGCCAAATTGGGCTGAGCTAAAGTCTATGGGCCTTAATCCTGAGGAGATTATCGACTTTAGCGTCTGCTCTAATCCCTTCCCACCTCCGCCCGGGGTAAGGAAGATTTTCAATAGTATTGCTATCGAGCGTTACCCTGATTCCGAGGCAATTGAACTTAGACAGTGTCTCTCGGAAAAGCTAGGGGTGGCTCCGGATAACATTCTGGCGGGAAGCGGTGCTACCGAGCTTATTCGTCTCATCGCTTTGGCTTACTTCAGACATGGTGATTCAGTGTTAATTCTTGAGCCCACCTATGGTGAATATGAGGTGGCTTGCCAAATCGTGGGGGCGGAGGTTTTTAAGCAGTGGGGGAGGGCAGAGGAGGACTTTATGCTGAGGATAGAAGAGACGGTTAACCTTATCCGGCAACGCTGCCCTAAGGGGATTTTTATGTGCAATCCCAATAATCCTACCGGTCAATACTTCTCCCGGCAAGAGGTTGAGGCGGTCTTGGATGCCGGGGTAAATAGCCTGCTCATTCTGGACGAGGCTTACGTTGCTTTTACCGATGATAGCTGGTCGGCTGTTGACTTGCTCCACCGAGACAACATAATTATGGTGTACTCCATGACCAAGGACTATGCCCTGGCTGGTCTGCGCCTTGGTTATGCTGTCGCCAATCGGGATATTATTGGTCAGCTGCGACGGGTTCGTCCACCGTGGAATGTTAATGTAGTGGCTCAGAAGGCGGGCGTGGCGGCTCTAAGGGATGTGAGTTATCTTGAGCGGTGTAAGCCGAAGATTAAACAGGCAAAGCAGTTCCTGGTAGATGAGTTTTGCCGAGTTGGCTTCACGGTGATTCCATCAAAGACGAATTTTTTCTTGGTCAGGGTAGGCGATGGTGAAAAACTTCGCACTACTTTACTTAGGCACGGAATGTTGGTGCGCGATTGCGCTTCCTTTGGGTTACCTGAGTATGTCCGTATTGCGCCTCGCACTATGCCCGAGTGCCAGAAGCTCATCGCCACCATCCAGGCATTAAAGCGTGGTGGAGAACTAGATGCCAATATTTAAATAGGCTCAGGAGGTAGAGATGTCAGAATCATTATCCCAAATAATTGAAATGATAAAGCCTCTGGATAAAGGGGCAATGGCTGAAGCTCAAGCCAAGCAGGACCAGTTGACTAAACCTCGGGGTAGCCTGGGTAGGCTGGAGGAACTGTCCATTCAACTGGCTGGCATTCAGGGCAGGTCAATACCTCAAATCAGGCACAAGGTTATTATTACTATGGCGGGAGACCATGGCGTAGTAGCTGAGAAGGTAGGTAACTGGCCTCAGGAGGTAACCGCTCAGATGGTTTACAATTTCCTTAATGGTGGGGCGGGAATAAATGTTATTGCCCGTCAGGTAGGAGCCAGGGTTGTGGTGGTTGATATGGGGGTGGCTACCGAACTGGGACCTAATCCTCAGCTTTTATCCCGGAAGATTGCCCCGGGCACTCAGAATATAACCCAGGGTCAGGCTATGACCCGGGAGCAGGCAGTGAGGGCAATAGAGACGGGGATAGAAATAGTGGCGGCAGAGGTGGCTAAGGGTCTGGATATTGTGGGCACTGGTGATATGGGGATAGGTAATACTACTGCCAGCAGTGCGGTTAGTGCAGTTATGATGGGAAGACCAGTGGCTGAGGTAACTGGCAGAGGTACCGGCATAACCGATGAACAGCTTGTGCATAAGATAGAAGTGATAGAGAGAGCCCTGGTGGTGAACCACCCTGACCCCAAGCAGCCGCTGGAGGTGCTGGCGAAGGTAGGCGGCTTTGAGATTGGGGGGCTGGTTGGGGTAATGTTGGGGGCAGCCGCTCACCGCATTCCGATAGTTATTGATGGCTTTATCTCCGGGGCAGCCGCCCTCATTGCTACGGCGCTGTCACCAAAATTAAAGGAATTTCTTATCGCCGGTCATGTTTCAGTTGAGACTGGTCACCAGTTAGTACTTAGGCATCTAGGGCTTAAGCCATTGTTGGATTTGGACATGCGTTTAGGTGAGGGCACTGGTGCTGCCCTGGGAATATTTCTGGCTGAGACTTCAGCCAGGGTTCTGGCGGAGATGGCTACCTTCACTGAAGCTGGGGTATCTCAGGAGGACGAGTCAGGCAATTGAGTTTCTTAGCTGTTCTGAGGTTTCTAACCATTATAGACTTGCCCTGGCACCGTGAGGTTAGCCAGGAGGAGATAGGACGCGCTATAGGTTATTTCCCTGTGGTCGGGGTTGTTATTGGTCTTATCCTGGCTGGTTTGAATTGGCTGCTATCCCTGTTTTTACCGTCAATGGTGGTTAATGCCTTACTGCTGGTTAGCTTGGTGGTGATTACCGGGGCGCTGCACATGGATGGCTTGGTTGATACCTGCGATGGGATAGGTGGTCATAAAGCCCCTGAGGCTCGGTGGCAGATAATGTCTGACAGCCAGGTTGGCGGTTTTGGCGTTATTGGTGCTGTTTTACTGCTGCTGGTTAAGTATGTTTCCCTAAATAGCGTGCCCGAGACATTGCTGATGGCGACCCTGGTAATTATGCCGGTGGTAAGTCGCTGGGCAATGGTCTATGCCATTTTCGCCTACCCCTATGCCAAGCCATCAGGCTTAGGCAGGGTGCTTAAGCAGGAGGCAAGTTGGCTGAGGTTTATTTTGGCCACAATTATAACTCTGGCGGTAGCTATAGGTTTAGCCCGATGGGCAAACATTACTTACTTTTATCTGGTAGGGTTAGCTATAATGGTAGGCATCTGGGTTATAGTTATGGCTATGGCAGCTTACCTGAAACGCAAGTTTTCTGGTCTTACTGGTGATACCTATGGGGCTATAAACGAGGTAGCTGAGGTCAGTGTCCTTATTCTTGTCCTGTTGCTGGCTCACCACCAGTGGTTGGGGTTAGCCTAGTTGGGAGGGACAGTTGTCTAAGTTATTACTGGTGCGACACGGTGATGCTGAATTAAACAGTGCCGAGAGGTACTGGGGAAGTAATGATGTCAGGCTGAGTGCCACTGGACTCAGGCAGGCGGAGAAGTTGCGCCACTGCCTGGCTACCGAAAGGATTGATGCCATTTATTCCAGCGACCTGAGTCGGGCTTCAGTAACCGCTGAGACCATTGCCTCAGGGCGCCAGTTGGAGGTTGTAACCTGTGCCGAGTTACGCGAGATTAACTTCGGTGAGCTTGAGGGTTTGACCTTTAATGAGATAAGTCAGCTTTATCCAGAAGTGACTAAATTGTGGCTCAATTGGAGTCTCACGCTAAAGTTTCCCGGCGGCGAAAGCTTTAACGAGCTTAATACCCGGGTGAGTAAATTCCTGGGCAAGCTGGAGAAACATGCTTTGGAGGAAACGATACTTATCGTAGCTCATAGTGCACCGCTGCGGCTACTGGTGTGCCATTTATTGGGGATAGAGCTGCAGCACTGGCGGCAGTTTCGTCTTGATTTGGCTTCACTTAGCATACTGGAGACCTATCCTCAGGGAGCCATACTGAGCCGGTTAAACGATATTTCTCATTTGGCATAGGGGGTTATTGTGCATCAGGTTTTTACCTCGTGGAGCGGCGGGAAGGATTGTTGCCTTGCCTGTTACCGGGCGTCTATCAGCGGGCTAAAGGTTCGTTATTTAGCCAATATGGTAACTGAGGATGGCAAGCGGTCATGGACTCATGGCCTGTCATCTGAATTACTGCAGGTGCAGTCGCAGGCTATCGGGATTCCACTAGTTCAGCGGCGGACTACCCGGGATAACTATGAAGCTGAATTTAAAAGTATGCTCCGTGCCTTCAGGCAGGAGGGGGTTGATGGCGGCGTCTTTGGCGATATTGACTTCAATGAACACCGGCAGTGGATTGATAGGGTATGCCAAGAAGTAGATGTCATTCCCCATTTACCCTTATGGGGAGAGAGCCAGGATAAAATAATGAGAGACTTTATAGACCTGGGGTTTGAGGCGGTCGTAGTTGCGGCTAAGGCTGACCTCTTTGGTGAGGAGATATTGGGGCGGAAAGTAGACCTTGATTTCATCAAGCATTTGGAGGAACTGAGGGAGACAAAGGAAATTACGCCCTGCGGTGAAGCTGGTGAGTATCATACTCTGGTTGTTGATGGTCCTCTATTTAACCAGCGGCTCGAAATCCTGGAGACCAATAAGGTATTGAGGGAGGGGCACTGGTTTTTAGAGATTTTGAAGAGCGACCTAAGGTCTAAGTGATAGCCAAGAGGAGTTTCAGAGGGGCTTTGCCCACCAGAGGCGACTCTGTCGACCCCTGTAAAGAAATTATCTTCCCCCTAAACTGATTAAAAATTAAAGAGAGTCAAAGAGAGGCGAAGCCTCTCTTATACAACCCTTCCCCCTCTCCTTTGAAGGAGAGGGGGATTAAGGGGGTGAGGTAGATAAACATTCTAATAACTGGCGGCGCTCGCAGTGGCAAGAGCCGTTTTGCCCAGGAGCTGGCGC
>DAOWJS010000087.1 GCA_030640255.1 Dehalococcoidales bacterium
CGGTCAGCCAGCCAGGGGACATAATCACTGGGACCGACATGGATATTATCGGGGTCAAGCTTGTAGTCCAATTGAGAGGTAACGGAATTAGTCTTAGATATCCTCTTAGATTCCAGACGCTCCCGCTCCAACATATTTAAGAAATCGGTATTGCCACCAAAGTTTAGTTGATAGGTTCGCTCCAGTCTAACTCCGCGGTCCCTAAACAGTCTGGTAAGCACACGGTGGACAATAGTGGCTCCCACCTGAGATTTTACATCATCACCAATGACGGGGAGACCCCTTTCAATAAAACGCCCCTGCCAATACTTCTCCCGGGCAATAAAGACTGGGATACAATTAATAAAGCCACAACCTGCCTCCAGCACCTGCTCAACATACCACTTGGTCGCCTCCTCGCTCCCCACTGGCAGGTAATTAAGCACCACATCAGTCTGAGTTTCCTTGAGAATCTTAACTATATCAACCGTTGCCCCCGGTGCCTTCTCTATTATTTGAGATAAATACTTCCCTAGACCATCGTGGGTCATGCCGCGTTGAACTTTAACACCCGTAGCCGACACCTCACCAAATTTAAAGGTATTATTAGGCGAAGTAAAAATTGCCTGCGCTAAGTCTTTGCCAACCTTGTTCTTATCAATATCAAAGGCAGCTACGAAATTGATGTCGCTTATATGATATCCACCCAAATTAACATGCATTAGTCCAGGCACGAATTCGGTTTCCTTTGCCTGCTGATAGTAGTAAACACCCTGAACTAATGATGAGGCACAGTTACCTACTCCTATTATGGCTACATTTATCTTACCCAATGTTCAACCGCTCTCCTTTCTGAGAAAGCCACTATAAAAGGTAGGCTTCAGTTAATAATTATCCCCAACTTCACTCCCTTTCCTGTGCTACCGGCTTATTATAATAAAAGAAATAATCCATAAACAGCCAAACTGGTAGCTACGAATGTATCTTTTGAAAAATTAGTAACAGAAAAGGTTCCTGGTCTCTTTAACTTGGCAAGTAAAGGCCAAGTTCCTCTAAACTCTGATGCCCATTGCACACAAGATTTACTTGCCGCAACTCATACTAACGTTTACGGCGTTGGTCTACGGTGCCCCTGCCTGCCCTTAAATCCCAGCTATGGGTCCTCAAGCATTAATCAAAAATTCACCCTTCTCTTTTGAAGGTTAATATCAATGTTTATTTAGCTTAACGCAGTATCTAGCTATCTACTGAGGGGCACCGTGTCTTCAGAGCGGTGAAATTGGTTATGGCTAATTAGCCTTAACCAATTCTAAATACCTTAGTCCCGCACGTAGGGCAGACCCCTCGCGTAGCTGGTCTCCCATTCTTCAGGGTAACACGCTCTGCGTTTTTTATCTCTACCTTTCTCCGGCACTTAAAACAATACGCTTGCAACCCTTGTCACCTCCTTTTTGACATAAAACTCCCCTCCGCCTCCTAAGAGTCTCTGCAAAATGACCCAAATGACTTTCGAACTTAGCTTTGGCACAACTTAGTTTACTTAAAAATCGGTCCACCAATCGCTAACTTGGGCGCGCCTGCAACCGTGTTGAGGACAAAAACTGTCCCAACATACAAAGTGTATAAGCCGAAGAGACCGATTAAGATACCAGCCCAAAGCATTAGGCCTGTGCCCAAGACCGGCCCACTTATAAAACCAAGAGCCACCATTATAACGGCTACAGCAAGCACAAGCACGAAGAGGAACAGACTCCAAGAAACCCTGCCGACGCTGGGCAGAAACAGCAAAACTATTATACCAATACCTAACCAGACCCATCCACTGAGGGCGAATCCAGCAAGCATTCCCTCTCCCAGCGCAAGTGTCGCATTAAATGACAAACCACCGCCAAGGAATATAAGTGCAGCGAATACTACGAACATTGTGCCCAATAGTAAATCGCCTCTCGCCAGGTCAATTATGCCACATATAAAAATGGCTACTGCCGCAGCAATAAGCCAGACAGCCATCACTGGTATAGCTGTCCCGGGTACTAGCCCTGTTAGCAGAGCAAAAAGACCAAAACATGCGGCTCCTATTACATAAAGTGCGGCTGGTGCACCCATTGCCCAATTAGTCTTGACTTCAGACATTTAAATCCTCCCTTAATATATAATATATTTGGGCTGACTATATGCATCATTCTTACATTGACCTCACCTCCTTTTTAGCATTGTTTGAACTATATCTCTATTATAGGCAAGCTGTCAAGACTTTTTGGTGCTTTATTTACCAAAATCTGGGGCAGCTACAGGAAAACCTTCTTGGGTTGCCACTGCCCTCTTTCCGGGTTGAAGCGTAGCACACCTAAGAAGCGACCATCGGGGTTATAGGCACGGCACTGATTTTCAGAAGAAGGCGGTGCTGAACTGTCATAGTTCTCTAAAGTCAAGGGGCTCCCATTCCTTATAACCCGTTCCGTGTCATCACTGACAACTATAGCTGTCCAGTGTAAAAGCACAATATCTATGGGATAAATAAGGTGCTGCCAGTACCCGTAGCGGAAGGCATCTTCAAGCTGGGGCACTGAAACGGCATCCCTAATATTGAAAACGCCGCACCGCAAGCGAATTAGGTTCTTCAAATTAGCTCCGCAACCCAGGGTCTGCCCTAAATCATGGGCTAGTGAGCGGATATAGGTACCCTTGCCACATACTACTTCTATAGTGAATATAGGCGGCTGCCAGTCTATAAGTTCCAAATGATAGATTTTAGTCGGTCTGCTTTCCCTCTCAACCTTGATGCCAGCCCGTGCCAACTGGTAAAGTCGCTTGCCCTGATACTTTACCGCACTATACATTGGAGGGGTCTGCTGCGTTAAACCGCAGAAAGAGGTAAGTGCTGACTCTAGTTGGCCCTGACTAATCCGGGAGGGGTCTTGCTTCTGAGTAATCTTGCCACTAGCATCATAGGTATCTGTAGTTACACCCAATTCAATCTGAGCCTGATAAGCCTTGGTGGCATCCACCAGAAACTCGATAATACGTGTCCCCTGACCCAGACAAACCGGCAAAACACCGGTAGCTGTTGGGTCAAGGGTGCCAGCGTGCCCAACGCGCCGCTCACCACTCAGTCGCTTTACCATGGCTACGATGCTAAAGGAGGTCTTACCCCAAGGCTTGTTAATATTTAGTATGCCATCCACCGTTTTTCAGTGCTCTCTGTCCAGGCTAATCTTGTCAATCAGCTGTAAGAGGTGAGCTCCACGCTCAATTGAATCATCCCACTGAAAGCTTAGTTCAGGAATACGTCGTAAGTTCAAACGCTTAGCCAGCTCATTGCGGAGGAAACCTGAAGCACCAGCTAATACGTTTAGTGTCTCTTGTTTTTCCCCCTCGCTACCTATTCGACTGACGAATATCTTGGCATATTTCAGGTCAGGAGAGGTGGAAACCTCGGTCACAGCGACAAAACTGCCAAGTCGTGGGTCTTTGACTTGGCGCTGAAGCAACTCGCTAATTTCCCGGCGAATGAGATTATTCACCTGCTCAATACGGTGTGTCATAATTATTTTCTCCGGTTAAAGATTGCTACCTGTTTTCCCTCCGGAAAAACTCTAAAATATCACCAACCTGAAAGTCACTAAAATCTTTGACGCCCACCCCACACTCGTAGCCGGTGCTCATCTCCTTAACATCGTCCTTGAAGTGCCTCAGACTACCAACGGTAGATTCACAAACTACTTGCTCCTGACGCTTTACCTTTACTGAGACCCCTCGCCTTACCTTGCCTTCGGTAACATAGACACCGGCTACCTTTTGCCTTTTGGCGGCGGGAAAGACAGCCCGCACCTCAGCCCGCCCCTCGATAACATCGATATAAGAGGGTTCCAGCATACCTTTAAGCGCTTTGCTTACATCATCTGCCAGATTGTAGATTACATCGTAATGGCGAATGCTCACCCCTTCCACATCGGCCAATCGCCGTGCTCCTGGCTCGGTGCCGGTATTAAAACCAATAATGAGCCCCTTAGAGGCGATAGCTAACATAACATCGCTCTCAGTAATATTACCACTGCCACTATGGATAACCCTGACCTGAACCTCCTTTGTCGCCAACTGCTCCAAGGAACCTCTTATCGGTTCAATACTGCCTTGAACGTCGGTCTTAAGAATAACATTAAGCTCTTTTATCTGACCGGCACTTATTTGGTCAAATAGATTATTGAGGTTCACTGATGGTGCCTGTTGCTTCATCTCCAGTTGCCGTTTTTGTATTAAAGCTCGTGCCTGCTGTTCGCCAGCCACAGCAGTCAGGATATCCCCCGCTTGAGGCACGCTGTCCAGTCCCAGGAGTTCAACCGGGGTAGATGGCTCAGCCTTCCTCACCCGCTTACCGGTATCATTAAACATAGCTTTTAGCCTGCCCCAAGTGATGCCAGCTACTATAGTGTCGCCAAGCTTTAAGGTCCCGGTATGGACTAGCACGGTAGCTAATGGTCCTTTAGTCTTGTCCAGCTCGGCTTCGATAACTACCCCCTCGGCCGGTCTAGATGGATTTGCCTTAATGTCCTCCATCTCAGCCACAATCAGGATGCTTTCCAGCAGCTCAGGGATGCCTTTTTTCTCTTTAGCCGAAACTTGACCGCAGACGGTATCGCCTCCCCACTCCTCAATAACTAAACCAGCGTCAGCCAGCTGTTGTTTAACCAGCTCAGGGTTAGCCTCAGGCTTGTCAATTTTATTAATAGCCACTACGATAGGCACCCCAGCCGCCCGGGCATGGTCTATGGCTTCCAGAGTCTGTGGCATTACCCCATCATCGGCGGCCACCACCAAAACAGTGACATCGGTTACCTGCGCTCCCCGAGCTCGCATAGCCGTGAAGGCTTCATGACCCGGGGTATCTAGGAAAGTAATCTTTTGCCCGTTGACCTTTACTTGATAGGCTCCAATATGTTGAGTAATACCCCCAGCTTCGGTAGCCATCACGTTAGTTTGTCGAATAGCATCCAAAAGTCTGGTCTTGCCATGATTAACGTGTCCCATAATAGTAACTACCGGGGGGCGTGGTCGTAGACCACCAAATTCCTCGTCCTGGGGACGCTGTCTCTTGATTTCACCTATAGCACTGGTTAGGCTTTGAGTCGTCCTGGGCTTGGGGCATGGTTCATAACCAAGGGCGGTGGCTACAGCGGCGGCGGCTTCATAGTCAATAACCTGATTAATGTTAGCCATAATGCCATTTCTCATCAGTTGCTTGATAATGTCTATAGCACTAGCCGATATAAGGTCGGCCAGTTGCCTTATGCTTAAGGTATGGGGAATCTCAACCAACTGTGCCTTGGGTGATGAAGAGGTGTCAGTAACCTCTTCGCCTGAGGAATTGGAAACATTAGCCGGTTTACTTGCCTTTGCCACTTATTAACTCCTTATAAAGTCTTTTCCATATGTGATAAGCTGCTGGCGATTTTCCTGGGTAAGAACTGTCCGTAAATTATGCTCTAGCCGACCACGCTTCAGCCCAATCTCCCAACACTCTGGCGACTGGCATAGATAAGCACCCCGTCCTGCCTTCTTTCCACTAGGGTCAACCTCTACTGTTCCCTTGGAAATACGCACCAGGCGGATTAATTCCCGCTTGGCCTTTACCTTACGACAAGCTACACAAGTCCGCTGCGGTATATGCTGGCTAATACTCAATACTCCTCCTCATCCACAGGAATTTCTGGTTCTCGGCGTAGTTTCTTAAGCCTGACGCCACCCTCGGCACTCTCCTTGACTTGAGTGCCTTTCCTTTTCCGCTTCTTTGATTTAGCCTTGGGCTTAGTCGGCGCCGATACCCAAATATCCTCGGCAAACCGAACCTGAGTTTTTTCCGGTGTTACCTCCGGTTGGAAAGAAACTGGTAGGGGCTTAATTTCTTCTTCTACCTGTTCAACTTCTTCTGCGGCTTCTTCAGGCGCTAAAGCTGCCTCCAGAATAGGTGGTACTTCGGCAGGAAGCTCCTCACCAACTCTGGCCTCTTCTTTGGTCTCGGTTAAAGTCTCAGCTTCGGCTACCCTTTCTGACTCAGCAGTTGAGGCACTCTTAATGTCTATTCGCCATCCGGTGAGTTTAGCGGCTAGTCTAACATTTTGCCCCTCTTTACCAATGGCTAGTGAAAGTTGCTTATCAGGGACAACTACAGTAGCCACCTCCTCTTTATCATCCAGCTTGACACCTAATATCTGGGCTGGGCTAAGGGCATTAGCAATAAAGACCGAGGTATCTTTATCCCACATAACGACATCTATCTTTTCAACATTCAACTCACTCACGATGTTTTGTATTCTGATACCGCGCAAGCCAACACAGCAACCAACCGGGTCAATGCGCTCTTGGCGTGCGGCTACCGCTACCTTACTCCGATAACCGGCTTCACGGGCAATTGATTTTATTTCCACTATTCCGTTAAAAACCTCAGGAACCTCAAGCTCAAAAAGCCGACGGAGTAGGTCTGGGTGAGAGCGTGACACTACTACCCTGGGCCCTTTAGCGCTCGGGACTACCTCTAAAAGGCAAACCTTAAGCCTTTGACCTACCCGATACCTCTCATTATGCACCTGCTCAGCGGCAGGCAGTAGTGCCTCTACTCTACCCAAATCAATAAATATCTGCCTGGGCTCGATACGCTGCACCAATCCGGTGACAATATCGCCTTCCTTACCAGCGTATTCCTCAAATATGGCACTATGCTCGGCTTCATGGAGACGCTGCAGAATAACCTGTTTGGCGGTTTGAGCAGCAATGCGCCCGGCATTACGCGGGGTAGCTTCTACCTCGATAGTCTCACCAACCTGGGCATCTGGCTTGGCTCGGCATGCCTCATCTAACGATATCTCGCGGCGACTGTCTGAGGGTCGCTCAACTACAGCTTTCTCTGCCCATACCTGAACCTTGCCCGTGGTAGGATTAATCTTGACCGAAATATTCTGGTTAGCGGCAAAATTATCCTTCCGGTAAGCTGATACCAGAGCTGCCTCTACGGCGGTAATAACTACCTCCTTGGGCAGGTTCTTCTCCGCCGAGAGTTGGGTGATAGCGAGCAGAAAGTCGCTTTTCATCCCGGGCTACGACCTCCAATCCATATTATTCGCCATACAACAAAAAAGTGGGAATGAAACCCCACTTAATCTTCATCTCTTCTTAAATTATGTTTCAGTTTAGCACAGTTCAAGTAGTTTTGTCAAGCATGTTAAAAGATGCCAGCTCCTATAGGTAACTATGGTATATATTTGGTAAACAGATGGCAAAGCCTAGAAATCCCGGTAGCGTTAAATTATAATAGGTAGTAATTGAAATCTTAGAGTGGGAGCAAATTGGATATAGAAAAATTAAAGGCTCCAGTTATCAGCGAAATAGACGCTCGCCGCCACCAGCTCAGTGAGTTGAGTTTAAAAATCCACTCCAATCCCGAGCTAGGTTTCCAGGAGGTCAAGGCGGCAAGCTGGTTAACCCGATACCTGGAGGAGAATGGCTTCTCTGTAGAACGGGGCATCTGTGAACTGCCGACCGCTTTCCGGGGGAGCTATGGACGAGGGGAACCGGCTATTGGTATTCTGGCTGAGTATGACGCTCTACCTGGTCTTGGTCACGCCTGTGGTCATAATTTAATAGCTGCCAGCGCTGTTGGTGCCGGGGTAGCTTCTAAGCTAGCTATTGACCGATTTGGGGGCACTATTCTGGTTATCGGCACACCGGCTGAGGAACTATATGGGGGCAAGGCAATAATGGCTGAGAAGGGAGCCTTTGATAATTTGGATATGGCGATGATGGTGCACCCTGGGGTGCATGATGTGGCTACTACCCAAGCCCTTGCCTGCCAGGCTCTAGAGGTTGAATTCTTTGGTAAAGCGGCTCACGCTGCGGCTCAACCAGAAGCGGGCATCAATGCTTTAGAAGCCATGCTTCAGTCCTTTGCCAGTATTAATTCACTACGGCAGCACATTAGGGATAAAGCCCGCATCCATGGTATTATTACCGATGGCGGCGAAGCAGCTAATATTGTCCCTGCCCACAGTGCTGGAACTTTTCTAGTCCGCGCCGATGATTATTCCTATCTTAATGAACTAAAACAGGGGGTCCTGAATTGCTTTATTGGCGCTGCCACCGCTAGCGGAGCCCATCTTGAATATCGGTGGGCAGACGTGTGCTACGCCCCCCTGCGTAATAATCTAACCCTAGCCCGACTATTTAGGCAAAATATGCAATCCTTGGGGCGCAAGGTTAAGCTCTCCGACCCCAGTATAGCCTTCGGTAGTACCGATATGGGTAATGTCAGCCAACTGGTGCCCAGTATCCACCCTCGGGTAGCTATAGCCCCGGAAGAGGTAATAGCTCATTCCCCCCAGTTTGCCTTGGCAGCTGCCTCAGAGGCGGGAAGCTGTGGTTTACTTGATGCCGCTAAGGCTCTGGCTATGACGGTCGTTGACCTGGTAGCTAATCCGGAAATTGTTATTAGGGTTAAACGGGAGTTTGAGCAAGAAAAATGACTAAGATAGGCATTCCCCGAGCCCTGCTTTATTACCAATACTACCCTATGTGGAAGACCTTCTTTGAAGAACTGGGGGCAGAGGTGGTGGTTTCACCCCCAACCACTCAGGTTATGCTGTCCTCAGGCGCGTCTCGAGTAGTAGCTGATACTTGCTTGCCGGTGAAGGTTTTTCTGGGACATGTTCTTTGCCTGGTAGGGGAGTGCGACTTTATGTTTATTCCTGCTATCCGCAGTGTGAAAAGGAAGATTTACAACTGTTCCAAGCTTCTTGGTTTGCCTGACATGACCAAGGCTGTTATCCCCGAATCTCCGCCTATTTTGGATATAGATATAGATGTGAATAAAGGGAGGCGTGACCTGTATCAAGCTATTTACCAACTGGGACGGCGTTTTACCTGGAGTCCGTTTAAGGTCAGGCAAGCCAGCCTAGCCGCCTGGCAAGCCCACTTGAATTATCAACAGCTAATGTCCCGCTATGGATTAACCCCCCCACAGGCAATAGAAAGAATATCGGGCACCCCTGAGGCAGAGCCAAAAACACCTTCTGGTAACCCAACTCCAAACCTGGGCACTATTGCTCTCATTGGTCATCCCTACCTCCTTTATGATGAACACATAAATTACCGTCTCGTTCACTGGCTTGAGCAGGCTCATTATAAGGTGTTAACCCCGGAGATGCTCACCGCTGAGGAGCTTGAATCAGCCACCGCCAGATTAGTCGGTAGAGCCCGTTGGACATACGAAGACGATGTAGTCGGCGCCGGAGAGCACTATTTGGAAAGCGGAGTTGACGGTGTTATTGGTATAATGACCTTTGGTTGTGGTCCTGATTCTTTAATGATGGATATGGTGCGTCGGCGGGCAGCCAAGCTGAGGGCTACCGCCTTTATGAGCCTTACCCTGGAGGAGCACACGGCTAAGACGGGTGTAGTCACCCGACTGGAAGCCTTCCTTGATATGATATCCCGAAGGAAAAGGAGGCAGGCGGAAGTATGCGTGTAGGCATACCCCATATGGGTAACGTTTACGTAGCCATTAAGGCTATGTCAAACCGGTTTGGTGGTGAGTTGATAGTGCCACCGGTTAATAATCAGCGGGCTCTATCCCTGGGTGTCAGGTATTCCCCTGAGGGGCTTTGTATCCCGTTCAAGCTGACGCTGGGTAATCTGATTGAGGCTGCCGAGATGGGAGCCGACGTTTTACTTACCATTGGTGGCTTTGGCATCTGTCGCTTAGGCTACTACACCAAGATACAGGAACAGATTCTCCATGACCTGGGGTATAATGTCAGAATGATTCAGTTAAATGTTTCAGAAAAAAAGCTTCCTGGCTTTCTTCAAGTTTTTAAGCAATTGTCAAACGGTGCCAGCTGGCCTACGATTATCTCGGCGTTCCGATTTGGTCTGACAAAGCTAAACGCCATGGACAGAATAGAGCGAGTGGTGCAAAAGGTGCGGGCGGTAGAGCAGATAAAGGGGACAGCCAACGGATTATTTGCCCGGGCGATTAAGGCTATTGATAACGCAGACGATTATGATAGCCTGAAGAAGATACAAATAGACTACATTGAACAGCTTACCCAGGTGCCCAAGGACAACCAGGCTCAACCGCTGCTGGTGGGCATCACCGGAGAATTTTACGTAGTATTGGAACCCTTCTCCAATCTGGATGTAGAGAGTGAGTTGGGTAAGCTGGGGGTAGAGGTAAGGCGGAGAACCTTCATCTCGGAGTGGACTAAGTTCAGCCTGTTCCTCAATCCATTGGGCATAGATGAGACAGCGAGGATTCATAAGGCAGCTTTTCCCTACCTGAAGCGGGATGTCGGCGGTGATGGCTGGGAATCAGTGGGGGAAAAGGTGCTCCACGCTAAAGAATATGATGGCTTGATACATCTGGCACCCTTCACCTGTATGCCTGAGATAGTAGCTCAAAATATTATGCCATCAACTAAGGAGAGTATCCCGGTGCTAACCATACTCTGTGATGAGCAACTAGCTAAGCCCGGTATGTTAACCAGACTGGAGGCTTTTGTCGACCTTCTGGAACGTAAGCGACGGGCGAGCAATAATAAGCGATGATGAGTAGCTGTATAGGAGGATATCATGGAAACCTATTTGGGTATAGATGTTGGCTCGGTAACCACTAAGTTGGCGGTGCTGGATGGAAATGATGAGCTGGTTACTTATATCTATTTGCCGACGCAGGGCAAGCCCATTGAGATGGTGCAGCAATGTCTGAAACAAATAAAGCCGCAATTGCCTGAAGATGTTAACATCCGGGGTGTAGCTACCACGGGGAGCGCCCGCTACCTGGCCGGGGTTATCGTTGGTGCTGATTTGGTCAAGAATGAGATTACCAGCCATGCGGTGGCTACCCTGCAATATGTCCCTCAGGTGCAGACCATCATTGAAATTGGGGGGCAGGATAGTAAGATTATCATTGTTAGGGACGGGGTGGTAACTGACTTCGGCATGAACACCGTGTGTGCTGCCGGCACCGGCAGCTTTCTTGACCACCAGGCACTGCGCCTCAATATGAGCATTGAGGAGTTTGCCCGTCGGGCACTGGATAGCAACACACCGGTGCGTATTGCCGGGCGATGCACGGTTTTCGCTGAATCAGACATGGTGCATAAACAACAAATGGGGCATCGGATTGAGGACATTATCTACGGTCTATGCCAGGCATTAGTTCGTAATTACCTAAATAATGTTGGTCTGGGCAAGGAGATTAAGCCCCCCATAGTATTCCAGGGAGGAGTTGCCTTTAACCAGGGTATAGTGAAAGCTCTCCAGGAAGAGCTTGGTACCGAGGTTATTGTCCTACCCCACCACGAGGTCATGGGGGCAATAGGGGCTGCCTTGCTGGTGCATGAAGGGATGGCAGGAAGTAACAATGGAAGCCAGTTTAAGGGATTTGGCGTAAGTGAAGTAAAGTATCATACCTCCTCCTTTGAGTGCAAAGCCTGCCCTAACCACTGCGAGATAGCCCAGCTTTCGGTTGGTGGTCAAGCTTTGGCTCGATGGGGAGGACGCTGCGACCTGTGGGAGGGAAGCCCCACGAGCTAAATTTTCCACTGAGGGAATAGATGATAATTGCTGTTGATGCTGCTGGTGGAGATTATGCTCCTCACGAAATAGTTAAAGGAGCTATAAAGGCCGCTCAGGAGTATAAAGTGGATATCGCTCTGGTGGGCAGGAAACCTGTACTCCACGTATTGGCGAGCCGCCATTTAAATAAAGCTGGCATCACTATCATTGATGCTAGCCAAACTATTGAGCTTCACGAGTCGCCGGTAAAAGCCGTCCATAGTAAGCCAGACTCCTCAATAGTAGTCGGAATTAATCTGGTGCGAGATGGGGTTGTCTCAGCTTTTGTCTCAGCCGGCAACAGCGGGGCAGTAGTATGTGCCTCCCTTTTCAACCTGGGCAGAATAGAAGGCATCAAGCGCCCGGCCTTATGTGGTATCCTCAACATCAATCCTTCTGCTCCTGTTTTCCTTATTGATGCTGGGGCTAATGTCGATTGCCGACCGGACTATTTGGTTCAATTTGCTGAGCTAGGCACAATCTACACTAGACAGCTCCTTGACATCAGCTCGCCGCGTGTTGGCTTACTCAGCAATGGCGAAGAGGAAGCCAAGGGTAATCGTCTGATTCGGGAAAGCCATAAGCTTCTCAAAAAAGGTAATGTAAACTTTATCGGCAATGTAGAGGGCCAGGATATATCAAAAAGAACGGCTGATGTCATCGTTACCGATGGCTTCACTGGAAATATTGTAATCAAGACCATGGAGGGATTAAGTGACACTTTCCTGAACTCGCTGCGGCAGGTGGGGCAGCGCATTTCCGGTGCCCTGCACGGGCACGGCTTACTTCATATGGTAGGCTTGAGCTCCTGGGCTAAAAGAATAGACTATAGAGAGTATGGCGGGGCCTGTCTTCTGGGGGTAAATGGCAATATCATCATAGCTCATGGTCGTAGTCAGGCTAGGGCGATTAAGAATGCTATCGGTTTAGCCAAACAGACAGTGGAAAGAGACGTCTGCCAGATAATTAAGGAGGAAAGTCGTAAACAAGCCACTGCAATAGATGACAGCAACTTTGACCAATAAGAATTAAGCTATGAACAAGGAATATGAGGCAGTTATTATTGGTGGTGGTCCGGCGGGACTTACCGCAAAATTTATCGCTGAATAACCTTTTACTTCCCTCGGCGGTGAAGTATAATTATAAAAAGGGACAAAACGATGAAGGTCATTTTTGTAGAAGATGTGCCCAAGGTAGCTAGGGCTGGTGAGATAAAGGAGGTAGCCGATGGCTACGGTAGGAACTTCCTCATCCCTCAAAAACTAGCCTTACTGGTCAGTTCAGCGGCTACCAGCATGATAGAAGCCCAACGCCGGCAGAAAGCCCAAACCGGGACAGAATCAGTTGTGCTGGCTAACCAGTTGGAGGGGAGGGAAATTGTCCTGAAAGCCCGAGCCGGAGCCAAAGAGCGACTTCATGGCGCGGTTACCAGTGCCGATATTGCTTCTGAACTACAAAAAAGTACCGGGATAGTTGTTGACAAAAGGAAAATAGAGTTAGCTGAGCCTATCCACCAGCTCGGTAGCTATGAGGTAGCTATTAGACTGGGTAAGGACATGATACCCAAAATAAGGGTAACGGTTACGGAAGAGGAGACGAGTTAGAGTGGATGGCGAAAAATTGCCGCCGCACGATATTGATGCCGAGGAAGCAGTAACCGGCTCGCTGTTGATAGATGGCACGGCTATCTATAAAATTGCTACCTTCCTGCAGCCGTCAGACTTCTACCACGAACAAAGTCAATGGGTATATGGAGCGTGCCTATCGCTTTATCAACGTCCTGAGGGTTCTGAGGCGATAAACCAGATAACGGTAGCTCAAGAGCTTGCCCGACAGGGGAAGCTGGAGTCCTGTGGCGGAGCTGCCTATTTATCACACCTGATATCTATAGTCCCTACCTCGCTTGATATTGAGCACTATGCCCAAATTGTTTATCGCCTGTCGGTAATGCGGGGTCTTATTAACGCTGCCGGGCAGATTGCGGCTATTGGTTACCAGGCTGACCCTAATGTTGATGCCAGCCTTAGTCGGGCCGAGGAGGTTCTATTTAGGCTACGCCACGGGCAGAGTCCCCGAGATTTTGTTCATATTCGCCAGGTGCTGGATAAGTACTTTGAGACCGCTCCCACTCCAGCTACTGAAGCTGAAGGCTATCAGAGGCCACTTCCTTATGCGCTCTCCGGTTTCAGCAAGCTTGATGAATTTCTGGGTGGTTTTCAGCGCTCTGACCTGGTTATTGTTGCCGGCAGACCCAGCCTGGGCAAGACCAGCTTGGCTCTTGGTATCGCCCGAAATGCGGCTGTGGCGCAGAGGGCTTGTGTGGCTCTGTTCAGCCTGGAGATGGCACAGGAGCCATTGGTGCTACGTTTACTATCCGGTGAATCTGGGGTCAATTTAAGACGGGTTCGCCTCGGGCTCCAAAATGAGGACGAGGAAAAGCAGCTTATGGATGCTACCGGCATCCTTTCTGAAGCCTCAATCTATATTGACGATTCTCCCCAACTCAGAGTAGTTGAGATGAGGAGCAAGGCTCGCCGACTCCACTTTGAGCGTGGCATCGACCTCATTATTGTTGATTACCTGCAACTAATGCAGGGGGATGGGAGAGGCGAAGGCAGGGTTCAAGAGATTAGCTATATCTCTCGATCCCTTAAGGCACTAGCTCGTGAGCTTAATGTTCCTGTGGTGGCCGTATCCCAGCTCAGCCGAGCTGTAGAGTGGCGGGCTTCACATAGACCTCAACTTTCTGACCTTCGTGAAAGTGGGAGCATTGAACAGGACGCTGATGTGGTTATGTTTATCTACCGAGATGATTATTATTACAAAAGAGAGGAATGGGAAACCCAGTTTCCAGGTAAAGACTACCCGGAAGGCATTGCCAATATTATCATTGCCAAGCAGCGAAATGGACCTATCGGAGAAATTGACCTTCGCTTTATACCTAAGACAGCTAAATTCGAAAATATGGTTACCAGCCAAGAGCCGAGTCTATTATGAAGCAGTTTACTGGTTTCCCCGCCAAGATGCAGTTTACCCCCCTACCCAATCTTTTCTTCAGCAGGTTACTGCCCCAAATCAGCGATATGGCTGAGCTAAAGACAACCCTCCATATTTTTGAGGAACTTTACCGTAAGCGGGGCTATCCCCGCTTTGTCACTTATGGAGAGCTTTTGAGTAATACCAGCCTGATGAGTAGCCTCAGGGAGGCGGCCAAGCCACCTGATGAGGTATTGCGTAATGCCCTGGAGATGGCTACCGGGCGGGGAACTATCCTTCATATCGCCTTGGATAGAGATGGAGTCACCGAGGATATTTATTTTCTCAATACTGAGGATAATAGACAGATGGTAGCCAAAATTCAAAATGGTGAATTTCAGCTTCCTGGACTCAAAGCTGGGGGACAGGCTTATATTGAGCTTGAGGAGCCGCCTGACATCTTTACCCTTTATGAACAGAACATTGGGATGCTAACCCCGATGATTGCCGAGGAGTTGAGCGAGGCAGAGAAGCTTTACCCGGTAGACTGGATTAGAGATGCCATTAAAGAGGCGGTTAACCAGAACAAGCGTAAATGGAGCTATATCTCAGCAATTTTAGAGAGCTGGGTATCGGAAGGTAAGGGTAGTGGAGCATATAAGCGAGATTCTGCGAAGAAGACAGACCCAGATAAATATATCAAGGGCAAATATGGACACATGGTCAGGCGCTGAGGAGCCAGAGCCATCACCCAGTTCACTCTGTCCTATCTGCAAAGGGGCTGGATTCGTTTATGCTGACGTTCCGGTTGGGCATCCTGATTTTGGCAAGGCACTGCCGTGCCGCTGCACCCGGGAAGAATCAAATAGAGAGCGCCAGAACCGCTTGCAGCGCTATAGCAACCTGGGTTCACTGACCCGTTTTACCTTTGATGACCTGCTCCCTGAGGGGAGAAGTGGTGACCCGGTTAGTCAGGAGCAATTTAAACGGGCTTATGAGGCCGCCAAGGCATTTGCTAAAGACCCCAAAGGATGGTTAGTTCTGGCTGGCTACAGTGGCTGCGGCAAGACACATCTGGCAGCGGCTATCGCCAACGAGCGCATTAGCCATGGCTACCCGGCATTCTATATCACCACCCCTGACTTGCTCCACCACCTACGTTCCACCTTTAATCCAGATAGCGAAATAGCGTATGGCGAGTTCTTTGACCAGGTGCGTAACACCCCCTTACTCATCCTTGATGATTTAGGGGTGCAAGCTGGCACCCCATGGGCTAAGGAAAAGCTGGACCAGTTGCTGAATCACCGCTTTAATAACGAACTGCCCACGGTAATTGTTACCATAACCCCCATCGAACAGCTTGAAGACCGGATACGCACCCGTCTGACTGACCCTGATTTGTGTCGGGCATACGTGGTTAAGGAGAAACAAGTCTCATCAGAATATAGCTGGGGTCCAGAGTTTGAACTGCAAAAAACAATGACCTTTGACAATTTTGACCGGAAGCGGGTTAACCTGCTGCCGGAGCAACAAGAGAACCTGGCGGAGGCATTCCGTTTAGCCTTTGACTTTGCCAAATCATCCGAAGGCTGGCTGGTATTTATGGGTGTTACTGGCTGTGGTAAGACCCACTTAGCGGCGGCAATCGTTAACTATCGCTATCAGTCCAACCAGCCGGCTTTGTTTGTAGTGGTGACTGAGTTTCTTGACCACCTGCGCTCCACCTTCAGCCCGGATAGTAAGGTATCCTATGACCAATTATTTGAAAAGGTAAAGACGGCGCCTCTGCTCGTCCTGGATGACTTTGGTGAGCAGACAACTACCCCCTGGGCACGGGAAAAGCTCTATCAGGTTATTAACTATCGCTATAATGCCCGGTTGGCGACAGTAATCACTACTCGCTACTCATTAGAAGAAATTTTAGAGCAGATTGAGGTCTCCATTAGTTCTAGGCTGGTTGACCCCAAAATCAGCACGCCATTTAATATCATTGCCCCCGACTACCGGGGTGATTTACGCCCCAGCCAAAGGAAAATATCCCGCGGGGGCAAGAAAGGGCGCTGGAGATAAAAAGTCCGGGCGGAGGTAAATATCCCAAGCTTGGGTTTGCATATTTAACCGCCATTTAGTAAAATGGGTAAGTTTTGGTATAGAAAGAAGCCTTAAAGATGATAAATCTTCCTGTCCTAGTGCTAAATCAGAACTATGAGCCGCTTAATGTATGTCGAGTTCGGCGGGCGGTAGTGCTGCTTTATCGGGGTAGGGCTGAGATGCTAGAGAATGGCTCAGGATTCATTCACTCAGCCAATCGTATCTTTCCCGTGCCTTCGGTAATACGATTAGACTATTTTATTAAGCGTCCCCGGCCTGAGAGGAAGCTAACTCGTCTTGAGGTTTTTAACCGCGACCAATATACCTGTCAGTATTGTGGTCGGGAGACTCAGCAACTTACCCTAGACCATGTCGTTCCACGATACCGGGGCGGTCAACACACCTGGGAGAATGTGGTTAGTGCCTGTATACCTTGTAACCGTCGTAAGGCAGGCAGAACCCCTAGCGAGGCCAGGATGAAATTAACTCACTCGCCTTCTCTCCCTCGCGGTAACCTGCTTTTTTATATCCCTTCTCACTACCTACAAACCCAGGAAGGGTGGCAAAAATACCTCCCTCAGTGAAAATCGGCTTAACCTTCTTCCCCCGGCGCCGGTGATGAACCTTCGTCAATGGTAATCTCACTGAGGGGCAATTCCACGATGGCTTGGCTTTCCAGTTCAACCGATACTGTTTCCTTTAGTGGGTTGCTACCAACTACGCTGGCTATTCCCATAGGTGTAGACACTTGCTGCCCCTTCTTGGGCATTTTCTCCTTCCTGGCACGGTATTGCTCATTCTCATAAACCAAGCAGCACAGCAAGCGACCGCAAACCCCTGAAATCTTCATTGGGTTAAGGGGTAAATCCTGCTCCTTGGCCATTTTGATAGCCACCGGGGTGAACTCGCTTAAGAAGCTCGTACAGCAGAACAGACGACCACACCGACCAAAGCCGCCTATCAGCTTGGCTTCATCCCTTGGCCCTATCTGTCGTAGCTCCACCCGTGTTTTAAGACGGCTAGCTAGTTCCCGAACCAGCTCACGGAAATCAACCCTCTCGGCAGCACTAAAGAAAATAGTAAGGCGACTGCCATCAAGATTGTACTCAGCCGATATCAGCTTCATTGGTAGCTCTAGTTTCGTAATCAGCTGACCACACTCAACTAGAGCCTCTCTCTCTTTATCCTCAAGTTCTTGGGCGCGCTTAATATCCTCAGGTTCTGCCTTGCGCACCACTCGCTTCAACGGCGTGGGCACCTCACTGGTCAGTACTTGTTTAGGAGAGATGACCACTCGCCCTAGCTCTAAGCCGCGGCTTGTCTTAACTACCACATAGTCATTTCCCTCGAGGTCAATACCTGCCGGGTCGAAGTAGTATACTTTACCGGCTCTTTTGAAGCGGACTCCAACAATCTCAGCCATACTTTACCGAAAATTGGGTAGCGGGATTTTCCCCACTACGCTTCTCCTTTCTAGGTATACTAAGCATTAACACCTCCAGCACCAGCCGTGGACTGGCATTCTGCTTAAGCTGTTCCTCAGCCGCCTGAACACTACTAAGAAAAGCCCTTATTTGAGCTAGGCTATAGTCCCCGGCTATCTTAATAAGCGGGGCTTCAAGGTCAACGTTGGTAATATCATCACTGCAGCCTACCTTAACTAACATAAGGTCGCGCCAATAATCAAGCCATAAATCCAGTATCTCATAAACTCCATCCCGGCTCTGATTAAACTGGGCTACCAATTGGGTAGCATAGGCAAAACGCTCCTCATAATCAGCATTGATAATATCAAGCAACCTGTCTATCCGCTCGGCACGCTGCTGAAGCAAGCTATCATCAAGGGCGGCTGAGAATGCCCAGCCGGGACAGCCATGGGAAAGCCTGGCTATAAGTCTGGCTTTTGGTGGCTCAATACCCCGGCGGTTATTAAGGGCGACCTCTATCTCGGTGGTAGCTAGGGGAGGTAACTCCAGTCGCTGGCAACGGGAAATAACAGTGGCCGGCAGAAGCCGCTCATTGGTGGTTAGCAGGATAAAGAGCACCTTGCCTACCGGCTCCTCCAGGGTCTTGAGCAGGCAGTTAGCGGCTTCATTTGACATAATCTCAGCCCCATCAATAATAAATACCTTATACTTACCCTCAAAAGGCGGCAGGTTAGCTGAATGCTGGAGTTGTCTAATCTGGTCGATACTGATTTCCACCTGGGACTTAGCCCCGGCGGAATTGGTATTACGGGTCAAGCCTATAATCTGGACATCGGCGTGCTTGGCTGAAGCTATTTTTTGACAAGAAGGGCACTCACCGCAGGGCGGCTCATCTGCCTCGCAGTTCAGTGCCTGAGCTAGATTTAGCGCCAGGGTCATCTTACCTACATGAGGGGGACCAATAAAAAGATAGGCATGAGCCACCGTTCCTCTCTCCAGACTATGCTGGAGCAGGGATACGACTCTGGTTTGCCCGATTACCTGCCACACGCTAAAGTCTCCTGTCTTACTATCTAAATTAAATCACACCTGGTCAGGTCGTCAAAGGTTTCCCGGCGCCGAATAAGATGTGCCTTACCCTCCCTGACCAGAACAATGGCTGGCTTAAGTGAGGCGTTAAAATTGCTTGCCTGTGGCAGGCAATAGGCACCGCAGTCGGGTATGGCAATAATATCGCCGGCTGAAACCGGGGGCAGATTAATATCCTTAATCAATATATCACCCGACTCGCAGAACTTGCCAGCAATAGTAACCTTCTCCGTATTCCCTTCCTGCATCTTATTGGCTACCACTGCTACATATTTAGCACCATAAAGGGCAGGGCGGATATTGTCAGCCATACCACCATCTACCGAGACATAGCGCCTGATACCGGGTATGTCTTTAATCGCCCCTACCTTATATAGGGCTACCCCTGCCTGTCCTACTATTGCCCTCCCTGGCTCAACCACCAGCCGGGGTAGGGGCAACTTCAGCTCCTGGCATTGGCTGATAATCTTAGCCGTTATTGCCTCAGCGTAGGCAGAGGCGGGTGGGGCTGGAGAATCCAGGGTATACTGAATAGCAAACCCGCCACCGACATTCAGTTCCTTGAGTTCAAAATCATATTTCGGCTTCATTTCAGCGGCAAAGTTGAGTATAAGCTCAATAGCCTGCTCATACGGCTCAATCTCAAAGATGAGGGAACCGATATGAAAGTGCAGTCCGACTAGGTTCAGGTTAGGCGCTGACCGGGCAGTGGCTACAGCTTCTTCGCCGCTGGATAAGGGGAGACCAAACTTGCTGTCAATGGTGCCGGTGGCAATATACTGATGAGTATGGGGGTCTACCCCGGGCGATAGGCGCAGCAGTATATCGGGTATATAGCCTAGCTCTTCGGCTATTTCGCCCAGCATTTTAAGCTCGTGGAGATTGTCCACTACTATGCGACCAATATGCCACTCCAAAGCCAGCCTGATTTCCTCGGCTGATTTATTGTTGCCATGGAAATAGACCCTGTCCAGGGGAAAACCAACTGATTGAGCAATACTGAGTTCCCCGGCAGAGACGACATCCAGTCCCAGCTCCTCCTCCTTCAATATGAGCGCCAGAGCCCGATTTATAAAGGCTTTACAGGCATAGATAACCGTAGTATCAGCATAGCGCTGACCAAATTCGGTTTTGAACTCGGCGCACTTACCGCGCAGGCTGAGTTCATCAAAGAGATATAGTGGTGTGCCGAACTCAGCGGCTAGCTCTACAGTATCACAGCCGCCAATTATGAGGTGACCCTGCCTGTCCACCTCAGCAGTTAACGGAAATAGAGGAAGTCGGGACATCATCTCCTTAATGTTAGCAGTGACGACTAGCGAAGTCAATTTAATGTACTCGTTCATATGAGTAGTGACACATAGCCTCTTCTCTTTGTCATAGCGAGCCGAAGGTGTAGCAATCTCACCCCCCAGATTGCTTCGTCGTGAAGCTCCTCGCAATGACAAACCACCCGTCATTGCCAGCCGAACTAGTGAGATAAGGCCACGGGATGTCAGTATATACGAAATAAATGCTGAGGTTGTCAAGGCAATAACTCTCCTTGAAGAGCAACTATCATATAGCTACTCATGTCAAGATGCTGAGACTAAATGGATTATAGAAAATAACATTCCTAGCCAAATAGGAGGTGGACTTCTGACTCAGGCAAAGAAGGAAGTCATTATTGAGAATCTTAACGATGTTTACATAGAATACCGAGAAGCGTTTTCCGAAGTAATACCTAGGCTTGAGCTTGTTTTGTCTAAACTACCCAAGGACGATATTATTTTCAGCTTACAATAGGAGCATAGTGCTTTAGGCTATCTTCAAAGCGGAATGCAATTTGACAGTCCTCTGGTCTTTTGGCTGCGGCTTAAATATAAAAGTGGCAGCGGCTGGATTTGAACCAGCGACCAAAGGCTTATGAGTGTTGGGATTTGTCAATATTTGTCAAGTAACAATCTGACGGACTGTTACCTGTGCTAGTGAACACGCCTTCTTCTAAACAGAGACATGAGCCACAGCAAGGCAATTATGCCCATAAAGGGGAATGGTCGGGCCGTAGCGCCCCCTCCAGCCTGGGTAATAGCAACTGAGGGCGCCGTAGATGGTTTTAATGGAGCTATGGCTTCTTCACCTATTTCATAGGCAGCTAGCTTAACATTGATAAATTCCTTGGGTGCCCAGCCTAAAGGGTTATTCTTACCTGTTGCCTCAGCCCAGACCCAGCCCGGCTCGCCCTCTAGCTCAAAAACGGTGATTGCCTTTTTATAGTCAGGCAGGTAAACCAATGCCGCAGTATGCCCTAAGCCAACCACTATAGCTGAACGGTATCCAGCTCCCTTATACATAACCGCCAGCAGCACCGCGGAGTCTTCACAGTCACCGTAACCAACCCCGTTCTGGTCAATAATAGTCGCCAGCTCATCGGCATTCTGGGCAAACTCATCATATTTAAACTGCTCCACATCAGAGGCATAGTTTACCCTGTCCCGGACGAAGCAAAATATCTTCTCTGCCCTCAGCAATGGGTCTGGATATTGGGCGGCGAGTTGCTCACCCAGGCTGTAGGCTACCGCCGAGTCTTCCCCCAGACTCTCAAAGGCTATAACCGGGCGGAAGGTCGCCTCACCTATCTGATAAAAGCCGTCTTCACCACAGGCTCTAGTTCTACATATTCCCCAGTCATCAAATACATCACCGTCTGTCTCATGGAAACCAGCCGACGGAGTCGCCGACGCATAACCGGTAGCCGCTAAACCAGCAACCAATATCAAGAGCAAACTCAGTAAAACCTTAATCCTGTTCATCACCATAACTCCAGGAGGTCATTCACCGAAGGCTATCCTACTTTATAAAGGGCGATTAAACTAGGCTCTCGCCCTCTTTATTTAATTCCTTCCCCCTCTCCTTTTAAGGAGAGGGGGATTAAGGGGGTGAGATAGATAAAAATCTCTCATAGTGATGTGGTTAGTGCCGCGTGGAGTATCAAGCCAAAGAAAAGGAGATAGCCAAAGACATAGATGCCTACTGCCACCCCATCTTCATTGATGCTCTTAAATGGTATTTTGGGTGTTAGCTTATCAACAATATGGAATATGGCTATCCCGACAAGTAAGCTTATCAGGAAGCTTATCGCCAATATCCCTAGCTGCCTAAAATCAAAGAAGTAGCCAAGTAATGAGCCGCCAAACATGGTCGGTGTGGTCGCTGCTCCGTGGATGACAAGACCAACCAAGATGAAAAAACCAGCAATGAATAATCCGGTAGCAACCGGGCTTTCTCCTATACGCTGACGCTTACTAATCTGAGGCATAAGAGCATCCAGGGCTCTAATTCCAAGCCACGCCAGAAGGATAGAAATAAGAACCAGCCATACAATTTTGGTCAGCCATACTAGAACGATTACCCAGAAAGGGGCTACCAGACCTAGCTCCTGCATAACATGTCCTCCTCATTATATTAGGTTAACAAAAGTGGGGTGACAAAGGTTTCAATGATAGCCGCTGGTAGAAGCAAGGCAAAGGCTACCATGAGATACCTCAAATTCTGTTTCAGGCTGGGCAGTAATTGATTTCTCCTCTCCTTTTTAAATAGGGCTACTATAACCATGGCGCCGAAGCTAAGAGCCGCTGCCTCACCGATAATAAAAGCCGGGAGTTCAATAATGCCATGAGGAAGCAAACCAGCTAAGAGAAAACCAAGAGATTCCTCCTGAATTACTGCGGCTGACACGAAAGCAAGGAGCCAGCCATTAGCTATTAACGCCAGAATAGGCACCAGGCAGAGAATTGGGCTGAGGGCAAAGCTCAACAGCAGGGCTAAAGCATTCTTAACAAAGATGAATATAGCCATAAGAGGGAGTGGAAGTGAAAATAAGATGTCGCTAAGCTCGCTAAGGGCAGCGATGTCTTCAGAAGGAAAGCTGGCACTACCAGCCGGGATAATCAAGCCGAGTGCCAGACCGACACCGAATAAGGCTATGGCAACCAAAATCCACAGTTTATAGCTCATATAAATAGCATCTTATCTACCGGGGTAGATTTATACTTACGGATACTCCTTCTAGTTTTAATTGCCTCCAGGACTTCTATGTTTTCTCCTCTCATTCTTCTTCCCAGGCATCCTTACCGATAAGAGCAACAAAGCGACAGCCGCCCAAGTTCCGAACTGTATTCTTAGTTTTATGTCGGGTAATTTTATATAACTCTTGCACATAGCGCGAGCCCACCGGAATTACCATTCGCCCCCTAATGGCTAGCTGAGCTAAAAGGTCGGCCGGCACCCGGGGAGCAGCGGCAGTAACCATTATCGCATCATAGGGTGCTCCTGCCCGCCAACCCAACGTCTCCTCAGCCAAGTGCACCTCAATATTGGTATAGCCCAGGCTATCCAATACCTCCTTGGCTGCCTCAGCCAGAGCCGGTAGGCGCTCGGTGGTAACCACTAATCGGGCTAACTCAGCGAGAATAGCTGCCTGATAGCCGCTGCCTGTCCCTACTTCCAGCACCTTTTCGCTGCCAGTAAGTTCTAAAGCCTCAGTCATAAGGGCAATAATAAAAGGTTGCGAAATTGTCTGGTCGAAGCCAATAGGCAGCGGTCTATCTTCATAGGCTAAGAGTTGCTCTCCTTGGGGCACAAAACATTCCCGTGGAACACGAGCCATAGCCGCCAATATCCGCTCATCCTTAATCTCAGTTCCAAGGTGCTCAATTAACTCGGCTCTTCCAGCTTCAAAATCCATGATGCGTCCTCACCATCACGGTGAGTTAGGATAAAATTAACGCTAGCACCACGAGAGTAATCAGCATTATCCCCGCCAGAATACCAATTCTGCGCAGTTCAGTAGCTACAAAGGGGTGGTGAGCTGCAGACGGTGTCGGCATTGAGGTTGGCACGCTTGCTGAGGGCGCAGCTACCTGAGAAGGAGCAGCCGACTCATAGGTCTGAGTAGCTGCTGGTTGCTGAACAGCCCTAGTTGAAGAACCCAGCCCTCTCTTTTTTCTGCTTTGAGACGAACGTTTAGCCCGACCTCGCCGCGATTTACCCGGCATCCAGAGCCTCCCAACAGGAATTTGTGTCAATCTCACCCATATTACCTAGCTCTGGGATGGGACTTCTCATAACTACTTCGGATATGCTCGGTAGTGAGATGGGTGTAAATTTGCGTGGTAGAGATATTAGCATGACCCAGTAGCTCCTGAACCGACCTCAGGTCAGCCCCGCCGTTCAGCATATGGGTAGCAAAACTATGTCTCAGGGTATGAGGCGTAATATCAGCTTCTAGCTCGGCTGATTTAGCATATTCCTTTAGTATTTGCCAGAGTCCTTGCCTGGTCAGCCTATCACCCCGAGCGTTAAGGAATAGAGCCTTCTCGGTATCATCATGCACCAAACGAGGGCGGTCTTCATTTATATATTCTTCTACGGCTGAGGTGGCTTGCTTATGAATAGGGATAAGCCTCTCCTTGCGTCCCTTGCCCAAGCAGCGCACGTAACCACCGGCGGTATCAATGTCATCCAGGTTTAAAGATACAAGCTCACTCACCCTCATGCCACTGGCATACAGCAACTGTAGGATTGCTATATCCCTTTTGGCTTCTGTTTTAGATTGCTTGGCTGGCTGGTCTAACAAACGGCGAACCTGGCTGACTGAGATAGGTTTAGGTAATGACTTCCCCACCTTAGGTGAACTCACATCCTGTATCGGGTTAGTCTTCATAATGCCTTCAGATTCCATAAATTTGAAGAAAGACTTAGCCGAAGCTACTTTGCGAGCCACCGTAGTCGGCGCATAGTTCCGCTCCTTAAGATTAAGCAGATAGCTGAGCATGGCTTGTCGATTAAAACCAGCCCAGGGTGGAATGGAGCCGAGCCTGGTCGCCTCCTCCTGCATAAAGCTGGCTAACTGCTCAAGGTCATTACGATAAGCCACTCTGGTGTTTTGGGAAAGCCCCTTTTCCACAATCAGATAATCCAGAAAATTGCTAACAGCCTCTCTCACCACGCTACCTCTCTACTAAATATTAGCCGCCTTATTCTCCAGTAAACCATCTATGAGCAGTCCAGCCTATTTTAACATAACTAAAAAGAAAATTCAGCTTATGTCAACACTCTGTTAATTACTTTTTCTCACTCATTGTTGTCCAAGCACAAGCCTTGCATAGTGCTATGAATAACGAAACATCTTTCGTTAGACGATGCGTTTATGCTATTGCATAAAATTATGGGAATAACTCATTAAGCATTTTGACTGCCATATAGATAACTATCTCAACTTCCTTTGGCTCTAATTTTTCTGTTCTATGAGCTCCTATATCTCCATAGCCCTTTATCGATGTAGCTAGATTATAGGTATCATCATTTAATAATTTCTTGCTGGTTTTTGCTTCTTCAAGCATCTTACGTAGTGGTTTATCCTCTATCCCCTTATCGATTAGGGATAATTGCAAAGCCCTACGGCACATGGCTACACACCCTTTGTGGCACTGGGCATAGTTGGCTCTTTCCGCTTCTCTAACATCATCTTTTATATCGTCGGGAACTGACGGATTCAGGTTGCCAGATTGTGTACCCGGAAGAGCTATGTCTAACTTTTGTATATGGTCATGATACACACTGAATGGCATTTCATGTAGACACTTAGTGCATTGGATAATACCCCACATTTTGGTGGAACCAGTGCAACGGACTGAGAATGTTACAGCCTGTTTCTTCTCTATGCATTTGGGACATAACAGCTCTGTCATTTCTTGCTCTCCTTCCTTTTTGAGAGCAATTATAGCACCTTTAATGTTCTTAA
>DAOWJS010000060.1 GCA_030640255.1 Dehalococcoidales bacterium
ATCTACTCTTAATTAAGGTATAATTGTAATAAATAATAGGTTACTTATAAACCATGTTTGACAGAACGGGAATAGGGGTGAAAGCAGGTGATGGTGGTGATGGAGCAGTAAGCTTCAGACGGGAGAAGTTTGTTCCTTTTGGTGGTCCTGATGGTGGTGATGGTGGTGATGGGGGTGACGTTATTATTTTGGCTGATTCTAGTGTTACCAGCCTGCGTATATTCAAGCAAAGAAGGTTTTATAGGGCGGCGGATGGTAGGGATGGCAGGGGTAAGAAGAAGCATGGCAAGAGGGGAGAAGACCTGATATTAACTGTTCCCGTAGGTACCGTGGTCTCGTATAAGACACAAATAGGTGGCGATGCTCTTAGTGCTGATTTGGAACAGCCTGGACAGCAGGTAGTGGTAGCTAAGGGGGGTAAAGGGGGGTTGGGTAATACTCATTTTACTTCGTCAACTAATCAAGCCCCCCAGATTGCGCAGAAGGGAGAAGCCGGGGGGGAGAATTCCATAATATTAGAATTGAGGCTTATTGCTGATGTTGGTATTATTGGCTATCCCAATGTGGGTAAGTCTACCTTGCTGGCGGCGGCTTCGGCAGCTAAACCTAAAATAGCCAGTTATCCCTTTACCACCCGAGAGCCGGTTCTGGGAGTGGTTGAGGTCGGTCAGCGAAGTCTGGTATTGGCTGAGATTCCAGGATTGATAGATGGTGCTCACCTTGGTCGGGGCTTAGGACACGATTTTCTACGCCACATTGTCCGTACCAAAATGCTTATTCATTTGATAGATGGCAACTCGGCGTCTCCGGTAGAAGATATGAGGCAAGTAAATGATGAACTCAAATTGTATGATTCGGCTCTGGCTCAGAAGTCACAGCTGGTGGTGGTAAACAAAATTGATTTGCCCCAGGTGCAGGCTCGGTTGGCGGAGTTAAAGGATACCTTTGGCAATGCTGGAGCCATACCTTTTTTCATTTCGGCAGCCACTGGTGAGGGTGTTGCTGAGCTTATGGTTGAAACTATGAAGGTGCTGGCTCAGGTTACGGTTAAGGCAGAGGCTGGTGAGAGGATTCCCAGGAAGGTTTTTCGCCCTCAGCCCAGGGCTACTGGCGCTAGTGTGCATAAGGAAGGCGATACCTTTGTCGTGGTGGCACCTGAACTGGAGCGCATTGTACCTAGGACGGGTGTAACCGGTCCTGAGGTGTATCAGCAGCTTAAAAGACAACTGGACAGGCTGGGGGTCAGCAAGGCTTTGGAGAAGGCAGGGGTTAAGCCAGGGGATAGAGTTCGTTGTGGGAATTTAGAATGGGGGTGGTGATTGAATGAATCTCGGTGTTCTCGGGGGAACTTTTGACCCCATCCATAACGGGCACCTCATTGTGGCTGAGGAGGCAAGAACCTGGCTAAACTTGGCCGGGGTTCTTTTTGTGCCTACTGGTCAGCCGTGGCTAAAGGCAGAAAGTCCTATTTCGGCTGCAGAGCACCGCCTCCAGATGGTGCGCCTGGCTATTGCCGATAACCCTCACTTCAAACTGTCTACCGTGGAGATAGAGCGCCCCGGTCCTTCATATATGGTGGACACTATAGCTGAATTGCAGAATCGCCTTGAGGCCGAGGACAAGTTGTTTTTAATTTTAGGTTGGGACAGTCTCGCCGAACTGCCTCAGTGGCAGGAGCCGTCCCGACTGATTACAATGTGTCACCTGGTGGCCGTCTCCAGACCTGACTTTCCGCGCCCTAACCTTAAAAAGCTGGAAGCTGATATCCCGGGTTTATCTCAGCGGGTGATGATTATGGATAAGCCAAGGGTAGATATTAGTGCCTCAGTAATCAGAGACCGGGTTATCCGGGGACTGTCCATTCGTCACCTCGTGCCCCAGCCGGTAAATGAATATATCAAGCAGAACGGGCTGTATGTCAGTGATTAAGAAGTAATACTATTGGCGACGGAGGTGGTATAATGCCGACCCATTCAACCCTGGAGCTGGGAGTAAATACCGAGAGCGCCAGGCGGATTTTGGAAATCGCCTACGAGGTGGGGGCACTGCTGCAAGGTGAATTTACCCTTACCTCAGGCAGGAAGAGCGACTATTATTTTGAAGGTAAAAGGCTGACTTTATCACCGGAAGGAGCCTACCAGGTAGGCAAGGCAGTGTTTGACCAACTGGCTGATATTGATGCTATCGGTGGGGTGGCTATAGGGGGTTACCCCATGGTAGCCGCGGTGGCGTTAGTTAGCCACCTTGAGGGGAAACCAATCTCCTCTTTCATAGTCAGGGAAGAGACCAAGGAGCATGGAACCAGAAGGAGAATTGAAGGACACCTTAAAGAAGGCTCTAGAGTAGCTATAGTTGATGATGTTATTACTACCGGAGGCTCAGTAAGCAGAGCCATAGAAGCGGTGGAAGCGGCTAACAGCAAGGTGGTGAAGGTTATCGTGCTGGTTGACCGGCATGAAGGCGGCAGTGATAAGCTGAAGAAGCAGGGCTATGATTTTACCGCTATTTTGAATATCTGCTAGTCTCGCCAAATACCCTAAGATCTAGGTGCTAAAACTATCCATTTACCTATTGACATTTATAGCAAGTTGCTTTATAATACAGTAGCTTGATGTATATTGATGCAAAGTGAATCAGAGTAGGGTAATGCAGAAGCGAACAAGACGTTCAGACAACAAGGCTGTTCGAGAGAGAGCAACCTTCTCATATGATCCTTCGACTACAACTCCCGATATAAAAGAGCAAATACTGAAATTGGGGGAGATGGAGAATAGTCCTTACTGGGGTCGTAGCTTTGCAGCTATAGCTGGAATGATACTTCAGAAGGCTGTACCCAAAGAAACACAAAAATACGAAGAGAGAAATAACAAATGAACTTTATTGAGTTTGAGTCTAAACAAAAGCTCCGAGGTGGTTTCTATACAGAACCATCTATAGCTTCGTTCCTGGTCAAGTGGGTTAACGTATCTAAACCAAGTTCACTGCTAGAGCCTAGTTGTGGTGACGGAGCGTTCCTCGCTGCGATTGAGGAACAGCACATGGCTAGTCTCAAACGGATTATCGCGTGTGAACTAGACGAGAAAGAGGCCCAGAAAGCTGCTGGCCGCACCAAGTTGCCTGCTCACATATTAAACACAGATTTTCTTCGTTGGTATCTTGCCCAGGGACCAAACGAGGAGGGCTTTGATGCAGTGGTTGGCAATCCTCCGTTCATACGTTATCAATATTTACCAGACGAACAGCAGATACTCGCAGAGAAGATATTTACACAACTGAAACTACCGTTCACTAAGCATACGAATGCATGGGTTCCTTTTGTCTTAGCCTCAATGAGGATTCTGCGACCGGGTGGCCGACTTGCTATGGTGGTTCCCTCTGAGATATTCCACATTCCGCACGCACAATCTCTGCGACGTTACTTGGCTGAACAGTGTAGCAGTATTCTTGTTCTCGACCCCACGGAAATTTGGTTCAACGACACGCTTCAAGGAACCGTGTTGCTTCTCGCAGAGAAGAAGCGCGACATCTCCGAAATGGGAGAGGGAGTTGCGATTATTCCCGTAACAAATCGCCAAATGTTATCTGCCGACCCAGAGTATTACTTCCAGAGTGCAGTCCATACGAATGGCATCTCTATCGAAGGAAAATGGATGCCTGTATTCCTCTCACCTAGCGAGCGAGCACTTATTTCTCAACTAAAAGCCCGAGATGACATCAAGATATTCTCGGAAATTGCCTCCGTAGATGTTGGAATCGTCACTGGCGCAAACAAGTTCTTCTTGGTGCCAGACAGCATAGTGGAGGAGTTTGCTCTGCATAAGTGGGCACATCCGATGTTTGGTCGCAGTACCCACGTGAAAGGGATAATCTATTCAGAAAAAGACCATAAGGCCAATAAGGATTCCGGTCTGCCAGCTAACTTCTTGTGGTTTCAAGAAGAACAAATAGAAGAACTGCCGCCCAGCGTGCGGAAATATCTCGATATAGGTCTAGGCCAAAAACTCCAGACTCGTTTCAAATGCCGGACCAGAAAGATTTGGTATAAGGTGCCCTCAGTCTACGCCGCACCAATCGGAATGCTCAAAAGGGCCAATAACTTCCCCAGGCTTGTGCTCAATAGTGCTAACGTCTACACGACTGACACTGCCTATCGGGTTCGGCCTATTGGAATAGAACCGGAGGCTTTAGTGTTAGGATTTGTCAATAGCCTCACATGCCTAACAGCCGAGTTAGAAGGTCGTCACTATGGAGGTGGTGTTCTCGAACTCGTTCCGTCAGAAATAGAACGCCTGCTTGTTCCGGTAATTAATGCCTCCGTTGCCGACCTTACGGCGGCAGACCTGAGATTCAGAAGCACGAATAACGACTCCGAGTTCTTGCGGATGCAGGATGCTTTCGTCTTGGGGAAAATTGGCGTGACAAAAGATGAACAGGAGTCGCTTTATAGCGCATGGCTTAGGTTGCGTGACCGGCGTCACCGGATTACATCAGTGGAATATCTAGGGGCATCGGCTGAATAGAGTTAAGCAACTTGGCCTGTCATGCATCGGTGATATCTATCAAAAAGGCTGCGTTCTCTTCATCTGTTTCGTAGAGTGAGAATACGGCTCCAGTTAGATTTTCTCGTACGACGATTGGATTGAATTCGCGCCCCCATCTCAAAATTGTCGTGTAGTTGTTTTGTCCTGCCTCGCCTGAGGGCTTATGGCTAATTTCGAAGTTGTGAATGCCATAATCTGTTCCTCGGATGATGATGTGCATAGGTACGAAAGTGTGTTCTTGGTCTACGTATCCACCGACCTCATTTTCCCAGCGATAATCAGCGAAGAGCTGACGAAAATAGGTGGTCTGATGAATTCGCTGGGCAGGTGGATTTTCGAATCTTGCTTGTGTTAGGCGGACACCCCCGACGTGGTGACTACTTGGAGTAACCTGTAGCGCGTCTGTTTGTGGCAGTACCTTTCTCCAAACCAGGATGCCCAGAGGACGTGGTGTAACAGTCGGCGGTGCCTGCTGTCCGTCAGGCTCTAGTGCTTGAGGCTCCACCCTTTCTTCCGCCCTTAGGCTTTCGGGCAGCAATGGAGGCAAAGGAGTTGCGACAGGGGTAAAGGGGTTAGCAGGAAGCGTTGAGCCCTCGGGAGAACGCCCCTGAGTTTGGTGGCTCCTGTGTTGTCGGGCCTCGGCCTCTGAGGGTACTTCGCCGCGTGTAACTAGCGTCCGAATCAAATGCGCGTCGAGCTGCCGAACCGTCGCGCCTCGCAGGTTAAGAAATTGATTTAGGGGTCTGAGTGTATTCTCATATTCTACCGTATCGGCAGGGAGGTCGAAGTCATAACGGGTTGCGGCCTCGTAGTTCGTGTAGAAGCCGCCGTCCGTAAGGTTGTTTGAACCGATGAAAATGGTTGCGCTTGTCGCAGTTTCGAAAAGATAAACTTTAGGATGAAAAGTAGCGCGAGCTATTGTGTTGTGAAATATAAATGTCTCGCAATTCCAACGCAACAGTTCCTCAAGAACTTCTCGACTTGTGCCACCAATGTCAATACCAATCACAAAGCACAGATTTACCCCACCTTCCATATGTGCCAAAAGCCGCTCGCGTAGCCGCAAAATAGTGCGCAATGCAGTGAATGCAGATACAAATACAATGCGTGAATAGACCGCGTCCGAATTGAGTAATTCGCTTATCTCGTTTCCTAGCTCGGTCCCTGGCTGACAAATAGTTCTGATAATCACCTACTCATTATAAGAAAAAGCGTTAGGTCTTGCAAATTCCATATAACGGACACCTCAATGTGACCAGAGGAGGAACTCTATGAGGGTCCGAGCCTCTAACCGCAATGTTTTGTGTGGTCATACTAAGTGGAAATTAGATTTTTCTAGGTATTATATATCCAGGTTCTTAACATTTTTGGCGTGGGCCTGGATGAAGGCTTTGCGGGGGGGCACTTCTTCGCCCATCAGGACATGAAAGGTGTGGTCGGCATGGGCGGCATCCTCTATATTTACGGCGAGCAGGGTGCGGGTAGCCGGGTCCATTGTAGTTTCCCATAGTTGCACGGCACTCATCTCGCCCAGACCCTTATAGCGCTGAACCTCCACTGCTTTAGCCCCTTTTAGCTTACCCATTACCTCCTCCCTTTCCAGTTCCGAGTAAACCCAATGCTGGAGCTTGCCGGCTTTAATCCGGTAAAGGGGTGGCTGGGCAATGAACAGGTGACCTTGGTTAATTAGCGGCACCATGTGTCGGAAGAAGAAGGTAAGCAGCAGAGTGCGAATATGAGAGCCATCAACATCAGCGTCAGTCATAATGATAACCCGGTGATAACGGAGCTTTGACAGGTCAAATTCATCATCAATACTCGTTCCCAGAGCGGTAATGATAGCGCGAATTTCTTCATGAGACACCATCTTATCTGGGGGCGCCTTTTCCACATTGAGGATTTTACCCCGCAATGGCAGTATTGCCTGGAAGCGGCGATTCCGCCCCTGCTTGGCTGAGCCGCCGGCTGAATCTCCCTCCACCAGATACAGTTCACAGTGGGCAGGTTCTTTCTCCGAGCAATCAGCTAGTTTTCCGGGCAGGGTGGCGGTATTCAGACTGCTCCTTTTGATAATTAAATCACGAGCCTTCCGGGCGGCTTCCCTGGCTTTGGCGGCGGTGGTGCACTTTTCTATAATCCTTTTGGCGTCGTCCGGGTGCTCCTCAAGGTAGAGGGATAGTCCCTCACCCACCACGCTCTCCACCACACTTTTGACTTCAGGGTTACCCAGCCTGGTTTTAGTCTGTCCCTCAAACTGTGGTTCGGTGAGCTTGACGCTAATTATGGCGGTAAGTCCTTCCCTGACATCATCGCCCACCAGGTTTGATTCATCCTCCTTGAGGAATTTGTTTTTATGGGCGTAGTCGTTAAGAACCCGGGTTAGTGCCGAGCGGAAGCCGGTAAGGTGAGAGCCGCCGTCTACGGTATTTACACAGTTAGCAAAGCTGAAGGTAGAGTCGGCAAAGCCGTCATTATACTGAAGGGCTACCTCAACCACGGTGCCATTTACTAGTTTAGAGAAATAAATAGGTTGGCGGTGGCGGACTCCCCGGTTTCGGTTAAGGTGGCGAACGAAGCTGGTAATTCCGCCCTCAAAGTAGAAGGTCTTTTGGCGGTCTCTCCTTTCATCCCTAAGGCATATTTCCAGCTCCTTATTCAGGTAAGCCATCTCTCGCAGACATTCGCTCAGGGTATCAAAATCATAGTTGACTTTACCGAATATCTCGTCATCGGCAAGGAAGGTGATGGTAGTGCCGGTGTCACTGGCTTCGCCCACCTCTTTAACCTCTCCCTGCGGTATGCCCTGTTGGTAATCCTGTTGATACTGCTTGCCGTTGCGCCTGACATTAACCCTGAGCCAGGAGGAAAGAGCGTTTACCACTGAGGCGCCGACACCGTGCAGTCCACCTGATACCTGGTAGGTCTTGCCACCAAATTTTGCCCCGGCGTGGAGGGTGGTCATTACCGTCTCCAGGGCTGATGTATTGGTGGCGGGGTGAATCTCTACTGGAATACCGCGCCCGTTATCTTCAACCCTGACGGTTTCATCTTGGTTTAGGGTAACCTCAATTTTGGTGCAGCAGCCAGCCATGGCTTCATCAATGCTATTGTAGACGATTTCGTACACTATATGGTGCAGTCCACGCTGGTCAGTGCTGCCAATATACATACCTGGTCGTCGGCGCACGGCTTCCCGTCCGCCCAAGACCTGGATATCCTCAGCGGTGTATTCATTATTTAATGGCTCAGTTGAGGAAGGTATATCCTGGGTCATAGTTAGTCTTTGCTCCTTGGCTGATGGTGAGAACAGAAAAGAAAAAGTAGGTTGGGAGTTTCAATAGAGACGGTGGGACGGAAGTAGCTTCTACACATACTCGCAGAGACTACCCACTTAGTGTCAATTTCAAGCGGTAACAAGGTAGCCATTTATATTATTATAGCATAAATTCGCTATAAATTGAAGCTGGGGTGGCTGGTTACCGCAACAACTCTTCCAGCTCATTGAGGGGGACGGTTTTTTGCTTAGAAGTAGTCATATCCCGCAGTATCACCGTGCCGCTGGTTATCTCCTGCTCACCAATAATCACCGTGTGCCGGGCGCCAAGAGTATTTGCCTGTCTTAATTGGGCCTTCAGGCTCTTGCTGCCGAGGGCTTCTATTACCCCAATGCCTTTTTTCCTAAGCCCAGACGCCAGTTTGGTGGCTTCATCCCTGGCTTCATCACCCACATAGGCAATGAAAACCTGTGGGCTGGGTAGAGGCGGGACGGGAACCCCTTGTTTCTTGAGATTGAGTATTATCCGTTCTATTCCGGCGGCGAAGCCGATGGCGGGAGTAGGTTTGCCCCCCAGTTCCTCAATCAGGTCATCGTATCGCCCCCCGCCGCCGAGGGTGCTCTGGGCGCCTCCTGACTCGGGCTGAATCTCAAATACTGTCCTGGTGTAATAGTCTAGCCCCCGAACTAGATAGTGGTTAATTACAAACGGAAGTTTGAGTAACCGCAGGTGGCTCTGTAGCGCTTCAAAGTGGCGGTTACACTCTGGGCAGAGGTAGTCAATGCTTTTGGGGGCGGAAAGGGCTACCTCCTGGCATGAGGACTTTTTACAATCAAGCAGGCGAAGCGGGTTTCTCTTTAGCCTGGTTTTACAGTCTGAGCACAAGTCGTTGGTGTAGTTAGCATAATAATTCTTCAGGGCGGCTAGATATACCGGTCGACACTGTTTACAACCGATGCTATTTAGCTGAAGTGACAGGTGGTGCAGGTTTAGCGACTCAAAGAACTGCCATGCCATATCAATGACTTCGGCATCAAGGGCGGGGTCATCATCACCAATAGCCTCATAGCCAAACTGATAGTGTTGTCGGTATCTTCCCGCCTGGGGTCTTTCGTACCTGAAAATAGAAGCCATATAATATAGCTTTACCGGTTGTGGTAAATTATGCAGTCCGTGTTCCAGATAGGCCCGGCATACCGGCGCCGTGCCCTCTGGTCTCAGGGTGAGCTGGCTACCGCTCCGGTCTTCAAAGGTATACATTTGCTTTTCTACAATGTCGGTTTCTTCCCCCACGCTACGGGTGAAGAGCCCGGTGTCCTCAAAGGCGGGGGCATCAATGCGCTCATAGCCATAGAGTTGACAGATATTAACCACTTTTTGCTCTACATAGCGCCAGTATGGTTGCTCCTTGGGTAGAATGTCTGAGGTTCCTCGTGGTGCTTGATACAACCTGACTTCCCCCTAACTTGGTTTTAGGCTAGAATACAGTATTAACACTGGACTTGTAAAGTGAAGGGGGTTGATTGGTTGCCTCTTCTTCCCATCCTCCCGCCCCCGAATCATTCTGGGGGCTGTGCCCCCAGTCCCTCGTTTTCCCATTTAGGGCACTAATGGTGTTTGCCATCGACCTTATCTCTTGAGGTCGTTTTAATTGAGGGAAGAATGAAGGGACTTTGCCCCTTCTGATAAAGTTAATAGATTATTTGGTGACCTATCCCCCTGACCCCCTTCCCTTATTAAGGGAAGGGGGTTATTTCTTTAGAGGGGCTCTGCCCCTCTTAAACTCCTCGACCTTGGGGATAAGGAAAGTTAAAGAGAGGCGAAGCCTCTCTTCTAATATTGTTCCCCCTCCCTTATCAAGGGAGGGGGATACAGGGGGAGGGTTACAAATAAAAAATCCAAAGGGGGTGAGGTTGATAAACGTTCTCAGATTTTGCACAAGCAAACTGGTTGCGCTATACTGTGAGTATAGTCTAAGCTATCGATGAGGTAGATAGTGAGTTTTAGCCAACTTATAGCCAAGGTACAGGAGTATCTGCCACCAGAGAAAATAGTTTTGGTGGAAGAAGCCTATCATTTTGCTGCCAAGGCGCATCAGGGGCAGGTGCGCAAGTCAGGTGAGCCCTACCTTGAGCACCCGCTACAGACGGCTTTGACTCTGGCTGAGCTTCAGCTTGATGCCAGCACCTTAGCCGCTGCCTTACTGCATGATGTTCCTGAGAACTGCGGGATGCCTATTTCGGAGATTGAAGCTAAGTTTGGTTCCGAGGTAGCTAAGCTGGTCGATGGCACCACCAAACTGGGTAAACTTTCCTGGCAAGCCCCGGATGAAGCGGTAACCAGGGAATCACAAGTGGACAACCTGAGGAAGATGCTAGTGGCAATGGCTGAGGATCTCCGTGTGGTGTTTATCAAGCTAGCCGATAGACTGCACAATATGCGTACCTTAGACGCCCTATCACCAGAAAAGCAGCGTTATATTGCCCAGGAGACTTTAGAGATATATGCCCCCTTAGCTCATCGTTTGGGGATATGGGAGCTAAAGTGGCAGTTAGAAGATTTATCCTTTCGTTATCTGGAGCCAGGAAAGTATCACCAGATTGCAAATCTGGTTGCCACCCGGCGCAACCAGCGGGAGAGCTTCATCTCCCAAGTAATTCAGATTTTGAGGGCAGAGTTTGATAAGGTTGGTTTAAGAGCCGAGATGTCAGGTAGACCTAAACATATCTACAGCATACATCAGAAAGTGGAAAGGTATGCTGCCCTAGGTAAGGACTTTGATGATATACATGACCTTTTCGCCCTTCGGGTATTGGTTGGTACTGTGCCTGATTGTTATAGTGCCGTAGGTGTTATCCACAGTTTGTGGCGCCCTTTGCCTGACGAGTTTGACGACTTTATTGCTAATCCCAAGCCAAATGGGTATCAATCTCTACATACCGCTGTAATGTACCTGGGCACAATCCCTCTGGAAATACAGATTCGCACCCGTGATATGCACCATATTGCTGAATATGGGGTGGCGGCTCACTGGCGCTATAAAGAGGGCGAAAAGAAGGATTTGCACTTTGAGGAGAGGATAGCCTGGCTGCGCCAGTTAATTGACTGGCACCGGGAGCTTAGTGGGGCTGAAGAGTTCTTGGAATCGGTTAAAACCGATATATTCATTGACCAGGTTTTTGTTTACACCCCCAAGGGAGAGATAAAGGATTTGCCCAAAGGTTCTACCCCCCTTGATTTTGCTTACCGGGTTCACACCGAGCTGGGGCACCGCTGTACCGGTGCTAAGGTGAATGGTAGGCTGGTGCCACTTAAATATCAACTCAGTAATGGTGATGTAGTCGAAATTATATCAACTAAACGGGCTAAGGGACCAAGCCGGGATTGGTTGAGTCCTCATCTAGGTTATATCAAGACCTCTCACGCCAGGGAGAAGATAAGGCAGTGGTTTAAGAAGCAAGAACGGGCAGAAAATATTGAACGTGGTCGGGAGCTTTTGGAGAAAGAGCTGAGGCATCTGGGCATAAAACTCAGTGAGCGGGAGGAACTAGCCAAGCTGTTCAACTACGATAATGTGGATGACTTTCTGGCGGCTATTGGTTATGGCGGTATTACTACTCATCAGATTGCCGTGAAGTTAGCTGCCCAGCAAGAGCAACCCAGAGAAATAGGTGAAGTTACCCCACCTATGCCACCAGTATCAGCTATTAAGGTGCTGGGGGTGGGGGATATGCTTATCAGCTTAGCCCGGTGTTGTCGTCCTGTGCCCGGCGATGAGATTATTGGCTATGTTACTCGGAGTCGGGGGGTGACAATCCATCGTCAGGATTGTTACAATGTGATTCATGAGGATGAGAAGGAGAGGCTGGTTAAGGTGGAGTGGGGGCAGACTGATTCACTTTATCCCGTCAGCATTCAGCTTGAAGCCTGGGACAGAGTAGGACTAATACGTGATATCTCCACTATGGTGGCTGAGGAGAAGGTTAATATCGCTACTATGAACTTTACCAACCATGATGACCATACTATCTCTCTATATTTTGTGTTAGAGACCAGGGGCTTGGCTCAGCTAAGCCGGCTCCTGGCAAAAGTTGAGGGGATTCGGGGAATAATAAGTGTGGCCAGGGTGGGTGACGAGGCGACGATAAAAACTAGTCCATCAACCTGATTTAAGGGGGAGGTTGCAAATAAATAGCTAAGGAGGTAAATATTGCCCGTTACTAAATCAGCTCAGAAACAGATGCGCGTAGCTGAAAGAAGGCGACTCAGAAACAAGTCCGTTCATAGTTTGTGTAAGACTAACATAGCTAAGGCAGAAAGGCTTATCTTCTCGGGCGAGCTGGAGTTAGCCCGGGAAGCGGTAGTAGCTGCCATTAGTTCTCTTGATAAAGCGGCGGAGAAGGGGATTATCCACCCTAATAACGCCGCCCGGCGCAAATCACGATTGCTGAAGAAGCTGAACGAGGCTCAGGCCTTATCTTCAGCCGAGTAGTCTGCTCCCTGGGAATAGAGTGTCAGAGCGGGGTGTTAGCCCCGCTTATGTTACCGGGTATTGACAAAAAGCCCTGTTTGGTATAAAGTTTTATAGAACAGATGTTCGGTTAAGCTTGGGGTTAGTTTGGTGGGGGTGAAGGATGAGGGCATTGTCGGCAAAGCAGCAGCAAATTATTGATTTTATTCACACTTTCTTGGTAGATAGAGGCTATCCCCCTACTATCAGGGATATAGTAGATGGTTGCCGGATTAGCTCGACATCTGTGGTTGATTATAACCTGAAAATATTGGAGAAGGAGGGGTATATTCGCCGCCATGGCGAGGTGTCGCGTGGCATTGAGCTACTGGCTTGGTCTCCCACCCTGAGGTACCGAGTTCAAGTTCCCATTATTGGTCAAATAGCGGCTGGTGAGCCAATACCAGTGCCCACTCCTGATACCTGGGATATTACTGCTTCTTCAGAGACTCTTGAGGTGACCGAAGACTTGACCCGGGGCAAGGGGGGGGTTTATGCTTTGATGGTGAAGGGCTCGTCAATGGTAGACGCCTTGATTAACGACGGTGATATTATATTGCTGCAGTATGTAAATGTGGTGGAGAATGGGGAGATGGCAGCCATATGGCTTAAGGCGGAAAAAGAGGCTACGCTGAAAAAAATTTATGCTGAGCCGGGTCGCATCCGACTCCAGCCGGCAAATAGCCAGATGCGGCCGATATATGCTGAGCCAGACAATGTTGAGATTCAAGGTAGGGTCATCGCCGTTATCAGGCAGTTGGTCTGAAGGGATAGTTTGGCTTGATTTTTATTGCCAGTGGGTATAAATTAGCTACAGCCAGAGGGCGGGATTCCATAAGAGGAAACTATGATCTTATCCCAGTTTCAAGCTGTAGGCCATGACCTTTTTAGCCGAGGGCTGGTCGCTTCCAGCGGTGGCAATCTGAGTGTTAGGTTTGGAGACCGTATCATCATTACCCGCCGCGGTAGCCAGCTCGGTTGTCTAGAGGAAAATGATTTGATAGAGACCGGGCTAAGTAAGAATGACCGGTCTACGCCTTTAGCCTCAATAGAGTTACCCGTCCATCGGGCTATTTATCAGGTAACCTCAGCCTCAGCTATTGTTCATGCCCACCCCCCTCATGCCATTGCTCTATCACTGGCTGAAACCGAGATTGAGCCTACCGATGCTGAAGGCTTGTCTCTCCTCGGCAGTGTCCCGGTTCTGGGTTGGCATATGGAGGTAAGACCCGGGGGTCTGGCTGACATAATTGCTCAGGCACTAAAGCAATGCCGGCTGGTTATGGTTCGTGGTCATGGTAGTTTTGCCATTGGTCAGTTGCTTGAGGAAGCCCATAACTGCACCACCATGCTTGAGGGAAGCTGCCGGGTCATTTGCCTGTTGAAATCATTGAAGGTAGAGCAGGCTAATAAATAGCCTATCTCTCATCTCTTCGCAGGCGGTCAAAGAAGAAATCCCTCTTATTCTCGGCTTTAGCCCAGGCAGCCCTGACTGTCGGTAGGTATTCAAGCCACCAACATTACCGCTGCCAAGCTGGCGAATATCTTTGTCTTTAGCCAGGCGGGCGGCAATATAGGCTGACGGAATAGAACCCAGCAGGTAACCAATAACTATGCCTATAATCCCGTTGATTATCACTCAAGACTCGGTTACTAAGCTTTTTTATAAACTGGTGTGCACCAATCAAGGTATTTGGGGTTGTTGCCGCGTATTACATCGGAGTAAAGTTGTTGCAGCTTTTTGGTTATCTCACCAATTTCATTGTTACCTATCTTACGGCGGTCTACCTCACCTACGGGGGTTATATTGGCCGCGGTGCCGGTAAAAAAGCACTCATCGGCGGCGTAAAGCTCGCTGCGGTCAATCTGTCGTTCTATGGTGGCTAAACCCAGTTCGTTTTGAGCCAGTTTTATTATGGTATCGCGAGTAATACCCATAAGGAAATTATCATAACTGGCTGGGGTAACTAACTTATTATCTATTACTAGAAAAATATTCTCACCACTTCCTTCCGAGACATGACCATCTGAGGTAAGCATAATTGCCTCGTCAAAGCCGTTCTCCATAGCTTCGGTTTTAGCCAAGGCATTATTGATATAAAGCCCGGTAATCTTAGCCTGGGGGGTTTCCTTAGGGCGCCGCCAGGAGGAAATGCTACACCTGGCTTTATCTACATCCAGATATGGTCCCCACGGGATAATGAAGATAGAGAAATCACTATCCAGGCCATGGAGGCGGACACCCAGAGCCTCAGAGCTCTTGTAAGCTATGGGTCGAACATATATGTCTTCTTTGAAACCGCACCTTTCCACCAGTTCCACCGTTATCTGGCAGAGCTCATCTGTGGAATATGGTAGGTCAATCTTTAGGATATGACAGCCGTTGCGCAGCCGCTCATAGTGCTCTTTAAGGCGAAACAGGTAAACCTGCTGGTGGTCGCCGTTCCAGTTGCCTCGGATACCTTCAAAGACCGCCGTGCCGTAGTGAAGGGAATGGGTCATAATCCCTATCTTGGCTTCGGATAGGGGGACGAATTGCTTGTGAAAATAGGCGTATGATGGCATTTTAAAAAACTCCCTTCTTAGCTAGGCGAATTTTATAGGGCTAATTATAGTTACTACCGCGATAGAAAACAAGCTGATTTACTGAGAGCTAAGACTGCCACCACAAGTGGAGCAAAATTTACTGCCGGGAAGATTGACATGGGAGCAAGCCTGACAGATTAGCCCTTTATTTGGCTGGCTCTGCCCCAAATACAGCTTCACATGGGGCCAGGGAATCTCTATTCCTTCCTCATCAAAGGCTTTCTTGACTCTCTTTCTCAACTCGCCGGTTACCTCCCATTGCTTTAATGGTTTGGTCTCGCCCAATACCTTTAGCTCAATGGCAGAATCTCCGAAATTATTGACCCTGAGCACCTGGGGGGCGGTTATAATCATGGGACCAAGGGTTTCATCCTCGGCTAATTCCTTGCCTACCCGGTTTATAACCTCTATCACCCGGTCAAGGTCTTCGCCATAAGCTACCGGGATGTCCAGATTAACCCTTGACCAGTCTCTGGTGTAGTTGCTGGCGGTTTTAATCTCGCCGTTGGGTATGCTGTGAACAATACCGTCAAGGTCGCGGAGAACGGTTCTTCTCAGGTTGATATCTTCCACCAGACCGGCAATACCAGCAATGCGCACCACATCACCTTTACTGTATTGGTCTTCAAGTATGATAAATAGCCCACTGAGGAAGTCTCTAATCAGGCTTTGGGCGCCAAAACCTATGGCGATACCGGCAACCCCGGCGCCAGCCAGGAGGGGAGCAATGTTTGTTCCCAGCTCGGAAAGAATCATGAATATAGCGATTATTACGATGACAGCACCAACAGCGGTGGTAAGGAAACCGCTCAATGTATGTGCCCTCTTGGCTAATTCCGCCTTGGCGCGGCGCCCTCTGCCTCTTATGGTAATTGACCTCTCGACCACCTTGGGCGTTACTACCTTAGCTACCTTGTAGGCTAGAAGAGACAGCAAGATGATGATGAGAATGGGAACGCCGTGCTCCAGGAGCCAGCCACCTACCACTTTCAGAGCTGGTGTGATGTTTACCCCGTAGCGGGAGACGATAACCGCAGTTACCGCCAGGGCTAGGAGCACGCCACCGATACCGATAATGACCCGGGTGACTGCCCTCTGGCTGCCTTTCAGTTGCTCTTGCCACGGCTTGGGCACGACTTTTTCTACAAGGTGGGGAGCCCAGTGCCGGAGAAGATAGAAGAGAACGAGCCCCACCACCACGGCAATTAATATCCATACCCCGTTAGTAATAAACCATTCCCACATCGTAACCACCCCCCTTAAATGTGATTAATATTAATATAGATAATATTATACCACTATAGGGAAGGGCTAGACCCAAGGCGGGATAAGTGGTATATATTAGGTGTGAATTAGGGCGGAACAGGAGGTGAAAGATGGCTAATCCTCAAGTTTGGGTAGTCAGAGCAGGGGTGAACAATGAGATTGCCAGTGAGGTGGAAAAGGCTTCCGTAGTGGCCATAGGATGGAGTGAGATGGGCAACTTAATGCAATTAAGTAATCGCGAGGATTTCAAAAATTGTTATCGGTCTAAATATCC
>DAOWJS010000089.1 GCA_030640255.1 Dehalococcoidales bacterium
CTACGGGGCTAAAATAGTCGCCATAGATGGCAATTTTGACCAGGCCCTTAAAATAGTGCAGAGTTTCACCCAGAAGCACCCGGTTACGCTGGTAAACTCGGTTAATCCTCATCGTATCGAGGGACAAAAAACGGCTGCCTTTGAGATTATTGACATTTTAGGTCAGGCTCCAGATTATCTTTTTATCCCGGTGGGTAATGCTGGTAATATTACCGCCTACTGGAAGGGCTTTGTGGAATATTATCAGGCAGGCAGGGCAAGGAGTAAACCCAGGATGATGGGTTTTCAAGCTGAGGGTGCTGCCCCCATTGTTCGGGGCTACAGTATTGAAAAGCCAGAGACTGTCGCCACCGCCATACGAATAGGTAATCCGGCTAGCTGGCAGGGGGCTACCGCGGCTCGTGACGAGTCTGGCGGCATTATTGATGTGGTGAGTGATGATGAGATTCTGGACGCCCAGAGGCTTATGGCAACTAAGGGGGGTGTCTTTGGCGAGCCAGCTTCAGCGGCTTCCTTAGCCGGGCTTATTAAGCTCTCTCACCGGGGGATAGACTTTTCGCAGAAGAGAGTGGTCTGCGTGGTAACTGGCACCGGGCTTAAAGATACTGATATCGTCCTGCGCGATGTTGAGCCCTTTCTCGAGCTTCCGGCTGATTTAAACGCTGTAGAGCAAGCTTTAGGCTGGGGTTAAAGGAGTAACCAATGGCTAAGACAATTAGTGAAGGCGTAGGCAAGTTTTACCAGCATTACCCTAGAGTAGCGGTAGTGGTTACGGCTCACGCCAAAGGAAGGGACAATGCTATGGCCGTAGCCTGGCATATGCCCCTCTCTTCCAGTCCACCTCTTTACGGGGTATCTATCTCACCTAAGCGGTTTACCTACCAGCTTATTGTTGATAGTGGGGAGTTTGGGGTTAATTTCTTGGCCTTTGAGGCGGCTGAGTTAATTGCCTCGGTGGGCGGTAGCCAAGGTCAAGAGATAGACAAGTTTCACAGGTTTAATATTGCCCGGGATAAGCCAGTAAGGACAGCCGTGCCCATCTTGAAAGCTGCCTATGCTGCCTATGAGTGCCGGTTGGTTGATGACCGGGTCTATGGCGACCACCGTCTGCTGGTGGGGGAGATTGAGGCGGTGCATTGGCTGAAGGATGCCTTTGCTCCCGATGAGATACTGGATTTGACTAAGGTTAGCCCTGTCTTGTATCTGGGACATGAGCTTTATCTTACCGCTTCAAAAGATTCATTAAGAAGCCTTGACCGTGAGGTCTATGGCAAGCGTTAAAGGAGGACTATAGTGATTGATAAGGCTGAGATTGAGCGAGCATTAGTTTCTATTATTAAGGCTATGGGAGAGGACCCTAACCGAGAAGGCTTGGTGGGTACCCCTGCCCGGGTGGCTAAGATGTATGCCGAGCTGTTTATGGGGCTTAATGTTGACCCTAGAAAAGAGCTTCAAGTAGGCTATGAGCTCGGACACCGGGAAATGGTAATTGTGAGGGATATTCCCTTTTATTCTATGTGTGAGCATCACCTTTTACCATTTTACGGCACGGTTGATATTGGCTATCTTCCTGATGTTAGTGGGCGTGTGGTCGGTATTAGCAAATTAGCCAGGGTAGTAGAAATCATTGCCCGACGCCCCCAGATTCAGGAGAGACTGACTACAGAGATTGCCGATACTGTTATGGACGGGCTTAATCCCTCTGGGGTAGGGGTAGTGGTTCAGGGTGAGCACCTGTGTATGATTATGCGTGGGGTTAAGAAACCAGGGAGCAACATTGTTACCTCAGCCCTCAGGGGCTCTTTCCGCACTAAGCCAGAAACCAGGACTGAATTCTTCTTCCTGCTACAAGGTAAGTAGGTTATTATTTAGTAACCCGCTCCCCTGTAGATTTGTTATCTGGCAGCCTCTTTATCTTCTCCGTGATAAGGGGGATTTATTCCGTTCTATTCACCCATAATTTGTAATATGATTTGTCTTGACCGGGGTCGGTTGTCGAAATCGACTACGACTATTTGCTGCCAGGTACCCAGGGTTAAACCTTTGTCGTGGAAAGGAACTACCAATGAGGCGCCCAGTAGTGAGGCACGGACGTGCGAGTGTCCATTACCGTCACCCCAGCGGCGGTTATGGTCATAGGGGATGTTTTGGGGGACATTCCGCTCCCACATACTCTGGAAGTCGGAGAGCAAGCCAGATTCAAATTCAATAGTAGATATTCCGGCGGTGGAACCAGCGACAAACAGGGTAATTATCCCACTATTTATATCTGACCCCGCCACCTGTTGTTCTACCTGAGGCGTAATGTCAATAATTTCGCATTCCCCTTTAGTCTCAAGACTAATTCTTTTAGTAACTATCATAATTTGTTACCTCCTGCGGCTAAAAGTTACCGATTCTAACCTCACCCTCTTAGATATTTGTTAGCAACCTACCCCCTTTATCCCCCTCCCTTACAAGGGAGGGGGAATTAGTTATATAAGAGAGGCTTCGCCTCTCTTTGACTCTCCTTTATATTCTCTCCTTCAAAGGAGAGGGGGAAACTAATATGTAAGAGAGGCTTCGCCTCTCTTTGACTCTCCTTTATATTTTCTCCTTCAAAGGAGGGGGAAGATTCTTTGAAAGAGGGGCTTCACCCCTCTTAAACACCCGTCAGAGGTAGTTTAGTTCACCCCAGAGGATATCATCTAAATCAAATACCGGTCCGTCCTTACACACCTGTTTGAGTCCCCTTTTTGTCTTCAGAGTGCACCCGTAACAGACCCCCAGCCCACACCCCATTCTCACTTCCAAGGAGGTCTGGACTGACTTGGCGTTAAAGAGGTGTTGGTATTGGGTTGACATAACCCGATACATCAAGGTAGGCCCGCAGGCAAAGATTTGGTCTGCCTGGCTGATATAATCGGGCAGGAGGTCAGTTATCAGCCCCTTTTTGCCGGCGGTTCCATCCTCAGTAACCGTAATGAGCTTTATTTTAGGCGGTAAAAGGTGGGTGGGGTAAAGCTGGGAGGCAGTTGAGGCGCCTATGAGTAGGGTTACTGAGCATCCTTGGTTCAGAGCTTCCTGGGATAGAAAGCATAATGGCGCAATACCAATGCCACCAGCTACCAGTAACAGGTTGTGAGCGTCAGGGTAAATAGAAAAGCCGTTACCTAGCGGTCCCAGCAGGTCTATCTTATCGCCGGCTTGGCGTTGAGATAGCCAGTGTGTGCCCTTGCCGACTACGGTGAACAAAAGGGCAATTTTGTTATCGTCTCGCTGATGAATACTCAACGGACGGCGCAGGAG
>DAOWJS010000020.1 GCA_030640255.1 Dehalococcoidales bacterium
TCCCCTTCCCCTTATCAAGGGGAAGGGGATAAAGGGGATGGGGTTACCTAATAAAAACCTAAAGGGGGAGGGTTAATAGATAACTATCTAATAGGGGTGAGGTTAATAAGTAATCCCCTTATATGTTATAATTTATAGTCTGGGGATATAGCTCAGCCGGGAGAGCGCTGCGTTCGCATCGCAGAGGTCGGGGGTTCGAATCCCCCTATCTCCACTTTTTACTTGGGTAGGGGAAGATGATGACTGAGACCAATCCGATGAATAAAAAGGAAATTGACTGGAAAAGCAGGTTTAAGAAATTATTTAAGACTAAACTGGTGGTTGTAGGTTTTATTTTTGCCATAGTTGGCTGGTTTCTCTTAGGAGTACTGCTCTTTGGGAGATTCTTTGAAGAAGAGCTATTAGAAATTGAAAAATTTGTCCAATCGACCGCTTTTGCGTGGGGCTTTAGAATCTTAATACTAGGTGCTGTAATCATCTTAATCAGAAAAAATGAATGGCTGACCAAAGCTTTGCAAAATCAGAGGATTAAAGTAAGCCTCTACATATTTTATGGAATCGGATTTATTGGCTGGTTAATGGAGATTATTAACTTACTGGCTTAATAGCAGTGAAAACGAAACGTGAAAAGTTCTACCTATTGTTACCTCAGCTCCACTCCCAAATCCAGGGTGGAGTGGCTGGGTGGTTACTTTCCTTACCTGGCTACAAATACGGCAAAGTCCCGGGGAGGTCATCTCCAGTGCCGGTAGTACCGGTCACTGACACCAGATATGTAAACCCCGGGACTTCTGAGCTACCGCGCTGATACTTCCGCTCGCTTCTAGTTGGTAGACATCTCAACGAAAGACGGGGGAAAGTAATTTCCCTCGGATACAGACTTTATGCCGGCCACAAGCTCCGCACTGGCGGACCTCTTTGGAATAAAGCCATAGGCTCCTGCCTGCTTGGCAATAGCCATATTCTCTGGCTCGTCATATTGGGTCAAAATCAAAACCTTTGTCTGAGGGCATTCCTTGGTTATCCGCTTGGTCGCTTCTAGCCCGCTCATCACTGGCATGACTATATCCATCAGCGCCACGTTGGGTAAAAGCCGTAGCACCTTTTTAAGCGCATCTTGCCCGTTAACCGCCTCGCCGACTACTTCCATGTCCTTTTGCAAGGCGAGAACGGCACATATTCCATCCCTGACCATAGCATGGTCATCCACCACCAATACTCTTATCCTTCTAGTCGCTTCTTCCAGCAACCTCTGGATTCGGGGCACCAGTGAAGCTGGCTCGATTGGCTTGCTTACATAGTCCTCAGCCTGCATCTGCATCCCCTCAAACTTCCTCCATCCCTTAATAGACCGTTCCTCATCCCGGGCATCGACCACCAAGAGCGGTATGTCTTTATATCTGGGGTGCTGTTTTAGCCACTGATGCGTGGAGAAGGCTTGTCCGGCGGGAGCTATCGTACCCAGAACAACAATATTGGGCTCGGCTTTAATCACCTCCTGGGCCTCTGCCTGGCTAGAGGTAGTGAGCACCTGATAGGACTTAGCTTCCAAAGTCATCCGGAAAGCTTCCACAAAATCAAGTTCGTCATCGATGATCAGGATTTTTTTCTTTTTCCCCATTTTACCTTCCCTCACTAGGTTAGATTTGGTTGGACGGCTCGGCCTACGGCTGTGTTTTACCCAGGTGCTATCTTAGGGCTGCACACCGACCAGTCCCGCCGCCGCTAAGATATCAGGCACTATCCCTTCTTTGCCTATTGCCATAATATGGACGCCGTGGCACAGGTTTTCCTCCTTTATTGTCTTTATCAACCCCGCCGCAATCTCGATTCCTTTCTGAAGCCCCTTGCCCTTCTCCACACTGGCAAGCTCATTGATGGTGGGTTGAGGAACCATTATTCCGGGAACATTATCGTTCATAAACTGGGCCATTCTGGCTGAGGCCAGCAATATGATGCCGGCCAGAATCTTCACATTAAACTGTGAGGCATATTGCATGAACCGGCGAAGGCTGTCCAGGTTAAAAATGCTCTGGGTTTGAAAGAATTGTGCCCCGGCAGCAACCTTCTTCTCAAACTTGATGAGTTGTGGCTCAATGAAGTCGGCTTCGGGATGAACCGAGGCACCGATACAGAATTTCGGAGCCCCTTTGAGTTCGTTTCCCCCTATATCCATTCCTGACTCCATCGTCCTGATCACCCTCAGCAGTTGCACAGAATCCAGGTCAAAGACAGGCTTGGCCTCCTTGTGGTCTCCCACATCAATGGAATCTCCGGTGAGGCAAAGCACATTAGTGATGCCCCGCTGGTATGCCAAGAGAAGGTCAGCCTGAATCGCCAAGCGATTACGGTCACGGCAGGTTACCTGAAGCATGGGCTCACCGCCGCGTTCCTTAATTAGCAGACAGCCACCCAGCGAAGGAAAACGCATCACCGAGCTTTGATGGTCGGTAACGTTGATGACATCAACCTTGTCCTTAAGCAAATCTATATAGTGAACCATTTCCGAGATATCAGTGCCTTTGGGAGGCCCGATTTCTGTTGTCACCAAGAATTTGCCAGAGTCGAGTTTTTCTTCGAATAACGAGTTAGCCATCGTTCTCTCCCAAATCAGTGTTAGCTTTGCTCATGAGCCTTTTCGGTCTAGGAATCGTCCGGAAGTTCCTCGGAGGGTAGTATCGGCGCATTTTCTCCAGTTGTCCTAATCTCTCCAGACGCTTGTAGATAAGGATCCAGGCGCAGTCCATATCCTTGTTGGCTTCACATTTGCCATTTTTGCTGCCAGCACAGGGACCATTGAGTATCCCCTTGGTGCAACGGGTGATGGGACAAATGCCGCCGGTATCATCCAATCGGCAATCGCCACAGGCGGCGCACCGCTCATCCCAAACCCCCCACTCACTGGTCATACCCAGGAAAGAGGTATTAACCCCGGGCAAAACGGGCATATCCGGAAAACGTTCGGCTACAGCCTGCACCCCGATGCCACAACCTAGCGAAAGAACAGCATCTATGTCGGCGACTTTGTCAACAAGCAGCTCTAGGAATTCAGGGTCGCACTGTCTTTTCACCGTGTATTCGGAAAAGGTGTGAGTCCCGTTTGGGCTCTTTAGCTGGGCAACCTTTAATGCGCTATGAAGGAAGGAGACCTCACGCTCGCCACCAGCGTTACAAACTGTCATGCAGGTGCCACACCCCAGAATCAATACTCTCTGGTAAGGAGCAATCATTCGTCTAACTTCTTCCAATGGTTTCTGCTCGGCAACTATCACTTCTTCACCTCCTGCATTATTACCGAGATTAAATGGAGCCCGCCTATTTTTTCAGTGAACTTATCCAGTGCCTTGACCGGGTCCTCATCGGTGGCGGCTAGGTTAAAAGTCTCCAGGCGCTCCGGCTCAAGACCAATCTGGGACAGCGTCCTCCTGACCTTTTCCACACGCTGACGAATCCAAAAGGCGGTGTTTTCTCGAGTGCATTGTTCCCCGCACCCGGCGATGAAAACCCCCTCGGCACCCATCTCATAGGCACGCAATATGTGCTCGGCTTCCACCTTGGCGACGCAAAGAACCGGCACTATCCAGATGCCAGTTTTAGCCCCCCGCCAAAGGCCGGCCAGAGTGCCGGTGCCAAAGAGTCCATACTGGCAGCAAAAACCGATAATGAGGGGCTTGGACTTCGATTGCGCCGCAGACTTAACCACGTAATCCAGCTCTTCAGTTATATGTCGTCGGTCATATGGATTGCGCAAGACTATTGCCTTAGCTGGACATTCAGCCACGCATATGCCGCAAGCCTGACACTGCTCAGCCGGTATCTGGATGGTGCCACTGTCATCCAAGTAGGGCACATGATAGGGGCAAACCCTGAGGCAGGTAAGGCAAGTGGCACACTTATCTTGAAACAGGATTTCCGCACCCATACCGCACCGGAGGCACCTTCTGGCTTCATTGATAGCGGATTCCCAGTCATAGACAAGCTCTACCGGCTCGAAGCCTTTCGCTCTTGCTTCAGGAGGAAGAATTGGCGGCTCAAGCCGCTCCGTTTTCCTTATCATCTCTATCGTTTCGGGGAGTAGGTCGCCGGTCAGGGTTTCCCTCTCCTCTTTGCTAGTTACTGGATATCTGTGCTGGAGGTAATCGTCGATACGAGAAGCCGCCAGCCTGCCAGTAGCCAGTGTCTCAACTACGGTCGCTGGCCCAGTTACAGCGTCCCCTCCGGCAAAGACTCCTAACCTATTGGTAGTGAGTGTGACTGGGTCAACTTGAATAGTGCTGTCCTTGCCGACACGAACATGAAAATCACCCGGGGTCTGAGGTGCTTGTCCAATAGCAGAAATTAAAGTATCAAGTTCCTCATTGAACTCGCTGCCCTTGATGGGCACGGGCCGAGACCTGCCACTGGCATCCGGTTCGCCAAGCTCCATCCTTACACAGGTTACGCTTAACTGCTTACTTCCTCCCTTAATTCTGATTGGCGCTACTTGAAACTGAATCTTCACCCCTTCTTCCAGGGCTTGCTCCACTTCTACATGGTCTGCAGGCATTTCCGCCTGGCTGCGGCGGTAGAGGATGCTGACCTTCCGTGCCCTCAGCCGAAGCGCGGTGCGCGCCGCATCAATGGCTACATTCCCTCCCCCGACCACAGCGACCCGTTTTCCTAGAGATGGTTTAAGCCCAAGGTTCACTTCACGGAGAAAAGTTGCCCCGTCTATCACCCCTGAGTTGTCTTCCCCTTCTATTCCCATTCTAAGGCTCTGATGGGCACCAATAGCGACAAAGATGGCTTGGTAACCCATGTCAAAGAGCAGGTCGAGGGATACCACCCGCGTATTTATCCTTATTTCAACCCCCATCTGGATTAGCCTTTGAACTTCGGTGTCGAGTACTTCTCGGGGAAGGCGGTATTCGGGGATACCCACTCGCAGCATTCCCCCTGGCTCCGAATCAGCCTCAAAGATGGTTGCTGGATAGCCAAGCTTCCTAAGATAGTAAGCGGCGGCCAAGCCTGCCGGCCCAGAACCCACTATGGCAACCCTCTCACTGTGCGTAGTTTTGGCTTTAGCCTGAATCATCCGGTCACCGCCGAATTCCACGGCGAACCTCTTCAAGGCCCGGATGGCGACCGGTTTATCTACCTGACGGCGCCGGCAGGCTTCCTCGCAGGGCTGATTACAAACATAGGCACAGATAGAGGGGAAAGGATTATCATTTCTTATGACCTGTAACGCCTCCATTATCTTGCCCTGGGCAACCAAATCAACATATTCTCTGATGTCCATATGTAACGGGCAGGCAACCTGGCATGGTGGCATGAGGCTGTGGTCAGGAGAGGACTCCTTCATTCGATTGACTTGATTGTTCTGAATGTTATCACTAACCGGTAAATACACGAGCGCCTCTCCGAATATGGATAATCAGAATTCTACCCATATTGTATTGGGCTCCTAACCGCCTGGCAACGGGAATTCCCGGCGTATTCTGCGGGTTGCTTCCAGTCCGCTTTTCACTCGTGGTACCGCCACCGTAATTTTGGTGCCTTTTCCCGGATGGGATTCAATACGGCAATGGGCTGTCAGCGCATGTCTAAGGAGGGCTCGATATCTTTCTCCTCCCCGTGCCAGTTGTTCGTATAGTTTTGCTTGCTCAATGGCGGTGCCGAGTCCCACAGAGGGGCACTGCACGGCTTGTCTCTGTCATAGAAGGCTTCGTAGCAAAGCCTGCCCACAAGCGACGAAGCTCCCTTCTGCAATCTGTCCCGCGCCGCTGAATTAGCGAACCTGACCCGGTACTCACTATTGATGACCACTAGCTCGTCTTCTACGCCATCCACTATGTCCTGCAGGGTTATGTCTGAACCTGTATTTCCGGTGGCTGGTTGGGCCGCTGTCTCCTTCTTGTGCATCTCCAGCTCCTCTACGTGCCCGTAAAATACAGCAACAACCAAGCCTTGTCAAGGGAGAGTGTAACCCACTTTCCCTCATAATGATATGGGTTGTGGTTTCCCCTGGGCAAGCTTCTAAGGTAGTTAGCGCGAGCATATATTTCAACTTGCTATCAAAACTAATTACCGCTAAAATAGTGTTGATACCTGGCTGAGAGACTACTAACCAACAGATATAGCTGATAAAAGCCTTTGGTCTAGCAGGGCAAGGTGCAAGACGTAGAAACCAGGGTTTTCGGGGACGGATGGAGGGTTCCCCAACAGCTTTGATTTGCCCCTGTAGCTCAGAAGGATAGAGCAGCGGTTTCCTAAACCGCGTGTCGGGCGTTCGAGTCGCCCCAGGGGTACCAGTTAACTTTTGATAATAATTGTGATAATATAAATTTATTGAGGTAGGAGTGTAGCTCAGTTAGGTAGAGCAGCGGTCTCCAAAACCGCCGGTCGGGGGTTCGA
>DAOWJS010000034.1 GCA_030640255.1 Dehalococcoidales bacterium
CAACCACCTGCTCGTCAAAGATGCTGGAGAATTTTGTGCCCCCTTATGATGCTACCGTGGTAGAAAAATTAAATGACTGTGGGGTAGTCGTTATCGGCAAAAGCAATATGGATGAATTTGCTATGGGTTCGTCAACCGAGAACTCTGCCCTGTTCAATACCCACAACCCCTGGGATTTATCCCGTGTCCCGGGAGGAAGTAGCGGCGGTTCAGCAGCGGCGGTAGCTGCCGACGAGACCATCTATGCCTTAGGCTCAGATACCGGGGGAAGTATTCGTCAGCCAGCCGGTTTCTGCAGCGTTACCGGTTTAAAACCTACCTATGGTAGAGTGAGTAGATACGGTTTGGTTGCCTTTGCCAGCTCCCTTGACCAGATTGGTCCGTTAACCCGGGATGTTACCGACTCAGCCCTGGTGCTAAATGCCATCGCTGGCTACGACCCCAGAGATTCAACCTCAGTTCCTTATCCCACACCTGATTACACCCGGTGCCTGACTACCGAGCTTAACGGGCTTCGTATTGGTGTGCCCAAGGAGTATTTCGTTGAGGGGATGCAGACCGAGGTGGAAACAGCAATACGAGCCGCGGTGAGTAAGCTCGAGGAGCTGGGGGCAAGGGCAGAATGGGAGGTATCACTACCCCATACCCCCTATGCCCTGGCGGTATACTATATTATTGCTCCATCAGAGGCTTCGGCTAACCTGGCTCGCTACGATGGGGTAAAGTATGGCTTCTCTTACTCAGATGTCAACAGTATGTGGGAAGCAATGGAGAAAACCCGACAGTATGGCTTTGGCGCCGAGGTAAAAAGACGCATTATGCTGGGAACCTATGCCCTGTCCGCTGGTTATTATGACGCCTGGTATCTTAAAGCTCAGAAGGTGCGCACCCTGATACGGCAGGAGTTTGACCAGGCTTTTGACAAATTTGACGCCCTGATAACCCCGACCTCACCCACCGTCCCCTTCAAAATCGGCGAGAAGGTGGACGACCCGCTCCAGATGTACTTATCTGATGTCTGCACCCTGCCGATAAACATCGCCGGACTGCCTGCCATCTCTATCCCCGCCGGCTTTGCCGACGGATTACCCATAGGCATGCAGATTATCGGCAAGCCATTCAGCGAGGAAACCATCCTCAAAATCGCCTACGCCTACGAGCAAGCAACCGAGTGGCATAAGAGGAGGCCGAGTATCTGAATCCAGATTGGGGGGAAGGATAATGGTAGAAATTGAATGCCTGGCATGTGGGAAAACTGTTGAGCTACCGCAATTTATTGATACCGACAATTATGATGGACAAGTAGTTTGCCAAGAATGTAAATCTCTCCTACATGTAAAATTGTTAAAAGGGAAGGTACATAAATACAAAATCGTAGAAAACAAATTTAAGGATTTCAATTTTACCAAATTGGTTATGGATTTAGCTGAGAAGCAAAAGCAACAAGAAAAAGAGGAGCAGTAGTCAAGAGCTAATTAGGGGATAATTATGGAGCAATTGAAGAAAAAGGCGAGAGAGCTCGAAGTGATGGCCACAGTGTGCAAAGTAAATGCAGAGGAAGTGCTTGAGGATATAGCTGTTTCAGTGGAAACAACCAATAAGCTCATGGAGTCATTAAACTCTCAAGATGAAACTAAGGATCCCTATTTACAGTGGTGGGCTACTTTTCTGGAGGAATGGAGCGGGAAATGTTTCCGTAGATTCCTAGGCAAACACGGAGACTCGAAAGACTACGAGAGAATGCAAAATTTGTGGTTTGGTTTTGAAATTTTGTGGGTGGTTGGGTGTGATATGGTAAGAATTACACGATTGAATGAATTGAGGGAAGGTATATCTGCGGTTATTGCTCGTGAATCACCCTCCAAAACTGACATAGAGAAGATCTGGCGATGGCACGATGAAAGCACAAATCAGCTTGATGAAGCTGTATCGAAAATGGTCGATTTGTTTAAGGAAAAGCAACGCCAAGCTATTACACAGATTTTGAAAGAGTTAAGAGAATATGATGAGGCTTCTCTACTTGGAAAACTAAAGCGCCTTATGTCAGAGTAGCTATGGGAGAGTCCAAGAGGGGCGAAGCCCCTCTTCTCGTTCACTCCCCCTCCCTTATCAAAGGGAGGGGGATAAAGGGGGAGGGTTACCTAATAAAAAGTTAAGGGGGTGGAAGAATGAATGGAATGGATTTGTGCTGTTTAGTCACCGCAACGATACTGTTTATAGGGTTAGTTGTGGCTGTAGTCCAATTACTTTGGTCAATGCCCCGGAGAAGACATACGAATATTATGTTAGATTTCAACCGAACTTGGGAATCAGAAGCTTTTGTTGAAGCGAGAGTAATGGCAAATAGACACAGTGAGAATCTGGAGCAAATAATGGAATCCTATAATAAAGAAAACAAACGGGAATTTTTTACCTTAATCGCAATCCCTAATTTCTTTGAGAAATTGGGTATCTTGGTAAGAAGACGTGAACTAAACTTTGATGAAGTCGAAGACCACTTTGGTGAACAAATCTCGCATTATTATCGTCTATTTCAACCTTGGATTAAGGCTCAGCGTCAAATAATACCTGAACTCTACGTAGATTTTGAATTTTTAGCGGAGAAACGTGAGCAACTACATAAATCTATTTAGCCGGAAAATGTCCCATTTTGCACCTTCCCAAACTCGGCTTACTCATTAATTCAAATTTAGCATATTATTTTATAAAAGTCAAAAGCCAACAAATTTTCGGTCGAGGGGAGCGAGGTTGAATAGGAATAATATTAAAGTCAAATGCTATTCGGGTCATACCTATGCCGAAGAACCTCGTTCTTTCCTGTGGGAAGGCATGGAATATGAGGTAGAGAAAATAGAAAAATCGTGGCAGGAGCCAGGGGAGAGGCATTTTCAAGTCCGGACTAAGGATAACAGATTGTTCCAGCTATGCTATAATGAGTCCCAAAAGCAATGGACGCTAATAGAGCTGGTGAGGAGTTGAATTATGATTAAGGACATTCTTAAAATACTGGAAAATGACGCCCGAACCACTACCAAGCAGATAGCTGCTATGACCGGCACTCCCAGTGCTGAGGTAGCCAAGCTCATTAAGCAAGCCGAGAAAGACCGAATCATCCTGAAATACAAAACCGTAATTAGCTGGGATAAGGTAGGGGATGAGCAGGTATGGGCGTTAATTGAGGTTAAGGTTACCCCCCAGAAAGACGTTGGCTTTGATTCCATAGCCGAACGCATCTACCGTTTCTCCCAGGCTCGCACTGTGTATCTCGTCTCCGGAACCTACGACCTACTGGTGGTAGTAGTCGACAAAACTGAGCATAGGGTAGCTGACTTCGTGTCTCAAAAGCTAGCCCCTATTGAAGGGGTCCAGGGGACAGTTACCCACTTTTTGCTTAAGCGATATAAGGAGGATGGTGAAACCCTGGAGGGGAAGGAGGAGGTCAAGCGGCAGCCAGTAACCCTCTAGACAAGTCTCTCCTTTCCCATCTTATCTACGGGAGGTCCTCATGTTAATAACTTCTAAAGGTCAGCCTAAGAAATATCGTAATCCTATCTCACAGAGGATAAACCGATTATCCCCTTCAGGGATACGGAGGTTCTTTGACCTACTAGCTTCTATGGAAGAGGTAATCTCACTGGGGATTGGTGAGCCTGACTTTGTCACCCCGTGGCATATCCGTGAGGCGGCTATCTCCTCACTGGAGAAAGGCTATACCATGTATACCCCAAATTCAGGGATGCCTGAGCTACGCCAGGAACTATCACGATACCTGAAGGATAACTATAATCTAGCCTATGACCCAGATAGCGAGCTCCTGATTACAGTCGGGGTTAGCGAGGGGTTAGACCTGGCAATGAGAGCCGTCCTTGACCCGGGGGATGAGGTTATTATACCTGACCCCTGCTATGTTTCCTACGACTCTTGTGTCATTCTGGCCGGAGGCACACCGGTTATGGTGCCTACCTACCAGGAAAATAACTTTGAGATTAGCCCGGCTGATATTGAGAGCCGAATTACTGGCCGAACTAAAGTCATTCTTATCGGCTATCCCGCCAATCCCACCGGAGCCGTACTGGGCCAAGCCAAGCTGACCCAAATAGCCGAAGTAGCCCGACGTCACCAGCTACTGGTAATCTCTGACGAGATTTACGCCAAGCTAGTCTATGGTATAGAGCACACCTGCCTGGCTTCCCTACCTGAGATGAAGGAGCGCACTATCCTTCTGGGCGGATTCTCCAAAGCCTATGCTATGACCGGGTGGCGCATCGGCTACGCCGCAGGTTCTAAGGAGATTATTGCCGCCATGACCAAGATTCACCAGTATACTATGCTGTGCGCATCTATAATGGGACAGGTAGCGGCTATTGAGGCATTAAAATCGGGCGAAGCCAGTACTACCGAGATGGTTGAGGAATATAACCGACGACGCCTGGTAATAGTCAAGGGATTAAATAACATTGGTTTACCCTGTTTTGAGCCCCGGGGGGCATTCTATGCCTTTCCGTCAATAAAGGGCACCGGCATGACCTCAGAGAAATTTGCGGAAAGGCTACTCATTGAGGAAAAGGTGGCCGTAGTCCCTGGCTCAGCCTTCGGACAGCATGGCGAGGGATATGTCCGTTGTTGCTACGCTACCTCGCTAGCTGATATTGAGGAAGCCCTATCCAGGATGAAGCGGTTTGTGGCTAAACATCAAGCTAAATAAACTTCCCCAAAATAAAGGCTATAGTAATCACCCCTCACATCTTCTCCGGTGCGGTCATCCCCATAAGGTGAAGGGGCTTGGCTAGAACCAGCTTGGCTGCATCTACTAGTTTGAGACGAGATTTAGTTAATGCCTCGTCTTCAGAAACAACCCGACACTGTTTATAAAAACTGTGGAATATAGTCGCCAAATCCTGGGCATAATAGGTAAGATGGTGAGGTTCCAGGGTGCGGGCTACTACCTCAATTATCTCAGGAAAGCGTAGCATCCTCCGTATTAACGCCAGCTCAGGCTCGGTAGTTAGTAAAGAGACATCCCCATCCCGATAGTCAATCCCCCTCTGCTGAGCCAGACGAAGGATGCTGGCAATACGAGCATGGGCATACTGGACATAGTAAACCGGGTTGTCCAGTGACTCCTTTTTGGCTAATTCCAGGTCAAAGTCCATTTGTGAATCGGCCGAGCGGGAGAGAAAGAAGAAGCGGCAGGCGTCAGTGCCCACTTCCTCTACCACCTCACGCAGGGTAATAATATCACCGCTGCGCTTGGAAACACGAACTAGCTCCTCACCACGACGCAAAGTAACCAGCTGAGAGATTATTACCTCCAGTCGCTCCGGGGGAATACCCAGGGCACCGACCACGGCTTTCATTCTAGATACATGCCCCTGGTGGTCAGCCCCCCAAATATTAATCACCTTGTCAAACTTACGCTCTAAAAACTTGTTATAGTGATAAGCAATATCGGAGGCAAAATAGGTGGGTGAACCGTCGCCACGCACCACTACGTTGTCCTTATCCTCACCCAGAGCCGTAGATACGAACCAGGTAGCACCCTCTTTTTCAGCAATATAGCCTCCCTGGCGTAGGAGCGACATTACCTTCTGGTATTGCCCGTTATCAAAAAGGCTCCGCTCACTAAACCAGACATCAAAACTCACCCCTAATAGCTCAAGGTCGCTCTTGATTAGCTTTATCATCTTGTCCAAACCGAGCCGCCCCAGCTGCGACACCGCCTCCGTCTCGGGCAAGGCAAGAAACCGGTCCCCCTCCTCAGCAATAATCTCCTTAGCCAGGTCAACCATATAGTCGCCAAAGTAACCCTCGGAGGGCATCTCAACATCAATGCCCAAACACTGTTGATAGCGGGCATAGAGTGAGCGAGAAAAGGCTTCTATCTGGCTGCCAGCATCATTAATATAGTATTCCTTCTCTACCTTGTAGCCACTGGCGGCAAGAACATTAGCTAAGGTGCTACC
>DAOWJS010000072.1 GCA_030640255.1 Dehalococcoidales bacterium
ACTCTGATTAAATAACCCCCTTCAATTTTCGTTGACATTTTCAGCGACATTTAGCCAGCGTCGCAATTCCTCCAGTACCTGATGGAAGTTGGTTCTGGTTACGGTTACTAAATTTACCTGGGGCTGGCGTTTGATAGCATCGGCCCAGGGGTTAGAATTGAACATAATAGTGCCGAGAACCCTTTTCCCACTGCCAATTATCTGTGAAACTGCCTCCCTGAAGTCAGCCGAGAACAGTTCCATCTTACCGATTTCGTCAATGACTACTAAATCACATTGCCGAGCTGCCCGGTGGAGGGCAGGAACACCCACCCGGTCTAAACTATCAATATCAACCCCATACTTACTTACCCGGTATGGACTATCAATATTGACATGAGCCAGTGTGGCCTCCTGACCATCCAGGGTAACCAGCCTGAAGCCTTCTCTTATCCCCTGACTTCGTATTTCCTCGGTGTAAAAGCCGCCGGCTTTGCCCCTCATCCCGGCTACGGCTTGCTTGATGAGGCTGGTTTTCCCGGTGCCAGGTCGGCCGGTGAGCAGACAGACTCGCTTCATCAGCTTTTACCGCTACCGACTTTTCTCGGCTTGAGCTTGTTCAGCCTTCCCTTTTTCCTTCAGCCTTTTTGCTTTACGCCGATGCTTAAGCAGAGCCACCCGTTTACTTTTGTTCATCACTAGATAATATAACCCAAATTAGCTTTTTCTGCCACCTCTGGCTTGGTTAGTGAAGACCTCTACGAACTTGGCGAAAGAGCGGTCGTAGGTCCTCTCTACCTCTGGGGGAAAGACACAGCCAGGAAGTTCACCCAGCCCCAGGTGATATGAGATGCATTCGCAGCACTTGCCCTTTCTAGAGCAGGGCTCATAGGTGCAGGGACAGTTGGCTTTGTTGACGTCAATCTGGCATTCCATCTATAAATCTCTCCTCTGAATAGATTATCTACCGGGAAGTTGGATTATTTACCGGGAAGTTTGAAGGGGCGAAGCCCCTTCAACAATCACTCCTCCCCCTCCCCTTTGAAGGAGAGGGGGATAAAGGGGGTGAGGATGATAAACAACTAAAATTAAACATAGCGCTTTCTTATCTTTAACGACAGCTCAGCCAGTAGTTCCAGGACTAGGGCAGCAGCACCCTTGTTAGCTAAAGAGCCCAGCCCGCAGCTTGGGGTAAGCAACCCTTGCTCTATCAACTGCTTAAAGGGGATGCCCTTTCTGGTAAAGGGTGCCATTGCCTCCTCCAAACGGTCTTTGAGGCTGGCTACTGATTCCCTAGCCAGTGATTCTTCATCGTTAGGGATAATCCCCCAGGCGATAGCGCCCTTCCTGTCCAGAAACTTTTTAACCTCAGCCGGATAGAGGCTTAGTGACTGAGCATAGTTGTAAGCATCAAAGCTTATGATGTCAGCACTGGTGTCGAGCAAAATTGACCAGTCGGTGTTGCCGCAGCAGTGGACTCCTTTCAGCCCCCTAATCCCACCAAAGACCTCTTCCAGCAGTTCAATAACCCTTTCCCTGGACAATAAGACCGAAACCGAGCCGTAGGCAGCCATATACGGCTCATCAACAAAGATGACGGTATTTGGGGAGATTTTACTTAGCTCCTTTTCCTGCCAGCCTGCCTTTAGCCTCAGTAGCTTAGCTACGGCATCACCTAGAACATCGTCATAGATTATCGCCCGGTGGCTGTCATCGGTAACGGTTAGTCCCCAGGTAACCGGTCCGGTTATCTGCCCCTTAACCGCCAGTGGTGACAGGTCGGTCAGAGCCAGGAAGCTACGGAGACCAGCCGCATATTCCGGGCTAACCGGATATTTATCAATATCATTCTCCAGATAAGCGGCGTAAAGCTGCTCCAGCGGCTTATCCAAATCCTGAGTGCGGTCTATATAGATGCTGTCCTCCTTGAGCACCACCCCGGGGAAGCCCTCACTGAACTGGGCATACATATTTTCCCGAAAGGAGCGCTTGGGTAACTGAGGCCAGGCAGGAATGTCTTTAAGGTAGCGGGTGACCAGCGAGCACGCCTCAGCCGGGTCAGTATGGGGCATACTGCCAATAATAGTGGGTAAACAACCAAATTCTATGTCAGGCATAAATTAACCCCCTGGGGCGATTCAATTCCCCCTATTTAAACATAAAGTCGCTTAGCAAGGGAAGTTAGAAGAAAGAAATTGTTTATTGACCTCACCCCCGTAGTCCCCCTCTCCTTCTCAAGGAGAGGGGGAAGTCCTTCCTATGGAAGGATGAGAGAGGGGCTTCGCCCCTCTCTCTTACCTACGCTCCCCCTTCCCTTATTAAGGGAAGGGGGTCAGGGGGATAGGTTGCTAAACGACCTCAAGGGAGAAATTTGTCCTGCCCATAGGGGGGATAAAAGGGATGAATCTATGAAATATACTTGCCGATTAACAGGTTGAGCTTCTGCTTCTGCTCCGCCGGCATTAACTCCGGGGCGGTAACAAAAGACGTCTTCAGTGCCGTAGCACATTCACAATCGCGCTTTTTCGGCATTCGGCTGACCACCAACTTGATGATTTTCTTAGCGGTGTCAACATTCTGGTGCATGATATTCAGGACAATATCTACAGTTACTGGCTCGTGTATATCATGCCAGCTATCGTAGTCAGAAACGCAGCCAATAATAGCGTAGCAGATTTCTGCCTCCCTAGCCAGCTTGGCTTCAGGCAAAGCGGTCATCCCGACAATATCCGCCCCCCAGGAAAGGTGAAGTCGTGATTCAGCCCGGGTAGAGAAGGCAAGACCCTCCATAACCACATAGGTGCCTTCCGGATGAACACTGGCTCCCACCTCCTGGGCCGCCTGATATAACAGCTGGCTCAGCACCGGACAGAAAGGATTGGCGAAGGGGATATGAGCCACAATGCCCTCACCGAAAAAGGAATTAACCCGGCTCCGGGTGCGGTCAATAAGCTGGTCGGGGATAACCAGGTCGCCAGGCTTAATCTCTGATTTAAAGCTACCCGCTGAGTTGATGGCAATAATGTGCTCCACCCCCAGGAATTTTAGGGCATAGATATTAGCTCGGGATGGTATCTCGGTAGGCGAGATGCGGTGCCCCTTACCATGCCGGGGCAGAAAGGCAACCCCCACCCCCTCCAGCTTACCGACAACGATGGCATCACTCGGCTTGCCGAATGGTGTAGTTATGTCAACTTCCTCAATATCAGTGAGCCCCTCAATATCATACAGCCCCGTCCCCCCAATCACCCCTATCTTAGCTTGTGGCATTAAAGACCTCCTTATGTGTCATTGCTTTCTTGGCAAACTTGTAGCACTTATGTTACATTTGTAACAGCGGGTAAGTCCTGCGTTAAGTGTGTCACCGGAAGGGTGGCATAAACTAGCCACAAGCTAGTCACTCGCAGGGGCTGCTTTTTTATTTGCCGAAGACTTTTTAGCAGTTCGCTTCATATATTGTGCTTTAGGTTCAAATAGTTTAAGAGGAATCGGCTTTTCCTGCGAATTCTTTTGAATTCTAAATCTACCCGTATATTCTCCATTTTTCTTTCTTTCAGAGAAAGTCTTTGTTACTACATGTTTTACCATTTCTGAAAGTGCTTCTTTCCTCTCATTTTCACAATTTACTATCCTCGTCTCTGCAGAACCAGCATATTCTTTAGAGATCTCAATACCAATATAATCATGACCCAATAACGTTGCAGCGACTAAAGTGGTACCACTTCCGCAATACGGGTCAATGACTAGACCTTTCCTGTCATCCATCACTGAATATATAGCTCTGGTTGGTAATTCTATTGGGAATGGTGCAGGGTGAATATTATTTCGTTCAGGAGGAAATCTCCAAATAGAAGTAACTAGTGCATGCTTTGGTTTTAATTCTTCACCGATTAAATGTTTCCCAATGGGTTTGTATAGCCAATATATCCTTTCCTCTATTTGACCCTTCGCAAACTACGAGTTTCTTCGTCAAGCATTTCGCTATCAACTATATCCACAACTTTGTAATCTACATAATTGTTATCTAGTACTTGTTCATTAGCATATACCGTTTTATTCCTAATATTCTCCGGAATCGCCACCGCATACTCAACCTTCTCGGTTCTCCGTATTGTTTCATACTTAGTCAAAACATATTTTACGCTACTCATAATTACTCCCCCCTTTAGATAGGTATGACTTTGATTTCCATTTTTTAAAATCTTTCCACATCTGGTTTATTAATGTCTCCGAAGCTAGTATAGTATTCTTTGAAAAGTTGGGAACAGTTAAATTGAAGCGACCTTCTACATCCAAATGATAAAGAAAAATAGGCGTCGTTAATGTGCAACATTTAATAAAATCTTCAACACTGAATAACTTAAAAAACCAGTCATTTATGTCGTCACTTCTACCTCTACATACTAAGAATAGATAATTTTCTTTGTTACATATTGCCTGAAACATCTCGGTTAGCATAACTGTGCCGAAAAAATTACCCTCTTCTTTTGAAGAATACTTTATTTCAATAAAATAGGTTTTGTCAGATTTTCTTGCTATTAAATCACAACTTTGATTTCTTGCTGGTTTTATATCTGTAAATCCAACCTTCTCCAGCCATTCCCTACATTTTACTTTAGCTAATCTATCTGAAACTACTTGTACCTTAGCCATACGTTTGCCCTCTTAAGTGACAAACATATGGTAAAGCAAATTATGTAATTTGTCGAGTAATTTAATAAGAGCAGTAATTAATCATAATTCCTCCTATATTGAGCCTGCTTATCTACCTCACCCCCTGTATCCCCTTCAGTCTCTCCACATACGGCTCTGTTATTATACCCTTTTCGGTGATGATGGCGGTTATATAATAATGGGGGGTGACATCAAAGGCGGGGTTGGCGGCCTGAGTGCCATCAGGGGCGATGCTTACCCCCTGAATATGGGTTACCTCTTCCGGGCTTCGCTGCTCAATGGGGATTTCATCCCCTGAAGTTAGAGACAGGTCAATGGTGGTGGTGGGAGCCGCCACATAGAACGGAATGCCGTGCTCCATTGCCAGCACCGCCAGGGTATAGGTACCAATCTTGTTGGCGGTATCGCCATTGGCAGCAATCCTATCGGCGCCAACCAGGATACAGTCAACCTCCCCCCGTTTCATAAAGTAACCCGCCATGGAGTCGGTAATCAGGGTGAACGGGATACCAGCCTTTTTCAGCTCCCAGGTGGTAAGACCCGCCCCCTGGAGCAGGGGGCGGGTCTCGGTAGCCAAAACCTTGAGCTTTTTGCCCTGCGCCTTGGCTTGCCTGATTACACCTAAGGCGGTGCCGTAGCCGGCAGTGGCTAACGCCCCGGTATTACAATGGGTCAGGATGGTAAAACCATTCTCGATTAGCTCGGCACCAAGCTGAGATAGCCTTCTGGTTGCCTCAACCTCCTCCGAGTGTATTTTAACCGCCTCATCAACTAATGCCTTTTTAATCTGCTCTACACCTTCACCAGCATTAGCTACCTGCTCCATCCGCTCAATAGCCAGGAACAGGTTTTTGGCGGTAGGTCTGGTGGCGGCAAGGGTCTGGCTAATGCCCCTGAGCCTCTCCAAGAACCCTTCTTTTGACTTAGATTCAATTTCTAGGGCACTCAAAGCCACTGCATAAGCACTAACCACCCCAATAGCTGGAGCCCCCCTAATTTTCAATTCTGCGATGGCTGAGGCTATATCCTGATAACTTCCTAGCTCCAGATATACCTCTTCTTGGGGAAGTCTGGTCTGGTCGAGGATTCTGACCCTATCCCCCAGCCATTCTATCGGCAGGTTATTCATCTTTATCAACCCTATCCCCTTTATCCCCCTCATTCGTGAAATTATAAACTCTAATTCCTAATCCTTCACAGGTGAAGGACTAAACAAATTCAAAATTCAAATCCCTAAAGTCTAGTATTTAGTATTTAGTATTTAGTATTTTTATTAAATAGGGGCTTCGCCCCTTCAAGCTTCCCCTATTTTATTAATGGAGAAGCTGCCTCAGTTTCTGCTTGCTTTTCTGGCCACTGGTTACGGTGCATCTCCATAAGCACGAAACGGAATCCATCCCCGACCATGTGCCCACATGGAGTGAAGCCACATTTCTTAAAGCACTTCTGCGCCCTATAGTTGTCATCCAGGGTCTTCAGGTAGATTCGGTTGAGGTTTGTCTGGCGAAAAATATAACCGACCAGGGCGGCTACGGCATCGGTGCCATAGCCCTTATCCCAGTAGTCACGGTCGCCAATCATAATACCCAGTTCGGCTTCGCCTTCAGTCTCATTAACGCCATAATATACGCAGTTACCAATGTGCTTGCCATCCAAGGTTTCTATAGCCAGGGGGTGTCTGGTTGGGAAGGGGTAGCGCAGACTATAAGCATAGTCTGACAGATACCGGGAGAAAGTGGTCGTTAGCCGTGGGACAGCATCAATCCGAGCCAGCTCAGGGTCTGTTTGCCAAACGTAGTCACTCGGGGCATCAGCTAATTTTTTGTCACGAAGCCTAATCTTACTGCCCAAAATCATTAATACCCTCAACGGTTTCAAAAGGGGATGAGAGCGAGTCTTCCCCCGCCTTTAGCTCTTGTAGAGCTTGCTCTGCCCTCTGAGAGATTACCTCGCTGGGATTACTCAGGCACTGTTCTAAGCACTCCTTAGCCCCGGTGCCGCCTATCTTACCCAGTGCCTGAATCGCCGCCAGTTGAACATCAGTATCAGGGTCATCAATAAGCGTTATAAGATAGGGGACGGCTTCTTCCTCCCCCAATTCACTGCATGCCTCGGCAGCTTCGTAGCGTATCTCGGCATCAGCACTAGCTAGCTCCTTTAGCAACACAGATAGCCAGGAGCCATCACAGTTCTTACCCATAGCATAAATAGCGCTGATTCTAAGTTTGACATTATGACTTTGATAGGCTTCCCTGATGGCTTTCTTTATCTGGGGGAGGCTTAATGGAGCCGCCGCCTCCAGGACACGGCGTTTGACCTCAATAGGCTTGCTATCATCACCGAGCGCAGCCAGTAGAGCCTGGGATACCTTAGATGCGTGGCAGGAGCGTAGCTTTTTATGCTCGGCTAACATAGCAAACCTGCCCAGTGCAGTAGCGGCCGCCATCTGGACTCTCTCTGAGCTGTCCTGCTGTAGTAGATTAATTAGGGGGTTAATCAGAGATGTTTCCTCATTTTCCCATAGACCCTCAATAGCCTTGCACCTCACCTCAGCATCCTGGTCTTTCAGACAATTCCAGAATATGCTGTCGAAGTTAAGCTCAAAGTTGTCCTCGGCTAGCTCAACCAGCCGGTATACAATCTGCCGTCGCCGTTCTGACTCAATTTCTACCCATACCTGTTCTAAAAACCTCAGCTCCTCTGAGTTTAGGTTTGATAGGTCAACCAGCCTGGAACTAAGTAACGGCTGGTTACTGTTACCTAGGTCAGCTATCGTCTCTCTGATGGACAAGGGCGTAGGCGGCTCCATGGTTCTATTCCTCTTCCTCCTCTTCGCCGTGTTCCCAGATAGGCTCGGTAAAGTAGTCTATATACTCTCCTATAGCTTCAGCAGCTACCTGCTTCAATCTCTCTTTGGTTTCCTGAGCTAACTGTGTCAGCTCAGCCATATCAATTTCAACACCCAGCATCTTGGTCAGAACGTTAACTATAGCCAGGGCAGCCATCGGGTTCTGTATCCTGGTGGCATACATAGGTACCTCACCCAGTAGGCAGACGCCCTCAATACCCCTTTCTTTGGCTACGCCCAGCAGTAATCCATTCAACCCGGCGATTTGAAGGTTACCCCTTTGCACCAAATCATACCCTTTCAAATCCTCAGCCACCTGCTGGCTGGTGGCTACTCCCCACACCTTGGGTTGCTCGGTGTGGTGGATGCGAGTCAGGGCGGCAGCACAGGTATATATTCTCTTAACCTCAAAACGTAGTCCCATATCAAGAACACAATTAGCCAACTCATATCCTTTAGCTACCGGTTGGTCGTCGCCGATGAATAATATGACATCACTCCCCCCACCCTTGTTCTTCCAGTAGTAGAACTTGCTCTGCGGGAACTGCGGTGCCTCGACTACATTGTCCCTAACCACTACCCCGATGGGGTCAAAAAAGTGGGAAGCCTCAACCTCGCCTAGTTCCTTAAAGTCCAGTTTTCTTTCTAGATATGTAGCCACTATCAAGGCTACATTGCCGATGCCAGGCCAGGCAGCCAGCATATTCGGCGAATTAAGTTTGGGTCGGGCATAAAGCTTGACTAAATCTTTCATTTTATCAACCTCACCCCCTTAATCCCCCTCTCCTTCAAAGGAGAGGGGGAAGCAGAGGTTTTGAAGGGGCTTTGCCCCTTCAAGCTTCCCTTTTAGTTTTCATCAGGTAACCCTATCCCCTTTGTCCCCCTCATTCGTGAAATTATAAACTCTAATTTCTAATCCTTCACAGGTGAAGGACTAAACAAATTCAAAATTCAAATCCCTAAAGTCTAGAATTTAGTATTTAGTATTTTTATTAAATAGGGGCTTCGCCCCTCTTAAACGCCCCCATATAACACTAACTGAAATGCCAAGAAGTTTGCTAGCAAAATACTATTTTGCCCAGCGCTGAATATAACGCAGTAACTCTATGGCTTCGTTATTTGCAGGTTCAATTACTCCAGAAGCCTCGTAGAAGTTCCACAGCCCTCCACTATACTCGAAAACTGAACTAACACCTGCCACTCTTCCTTGTTCTGGAGTAGAGGGATAATGTTGCTCCATGAACCATTTTTCATTCAACTTTACCCACTGTTCTATTTCAGTCGGACTCGCTGCATCTATTTTCTGTCTCTCATCCGAATTGAAAGTTTCTTTGTATTCATCAAGATTTATCTGCACACCAAGTCCCAGTGCTGAAACTTGCCATTTACCATTACTTTCAAATTTGGTGGTAAAATAGGATTTAGCTTTACTCAATGTATCAGTAAGTTTCATGCGGTAAGCAAGGGGAGATATTAAATTAACTTTAGTTTCTAAATACGTGTAAACTAGAGCACAAACCTCATCCTGAGTTATCGTTGGCAGAGATGTAGCACTGGTTGTTGGTACTGGGGTAGCTTCCTGTCTACAGCCCACTACCACTCCCAAAGTTAAAATCACAGTCACTAGAATTGCCATAAGGTATCGCTTCATTTCTCACCCCTGCTATATACCTTCTTTGCCCCTTTTATCTAACAGATGCTTTTTGAAGTCAAAGGGGTGGTCTATTTCCCCTCCACACAATTTATCTTGAACAGTGTCCATGAGGCCATCAAACGCTCGTAGCAAGTCAGCAATATCCGTATCACTACACCAATACTTACTCTTGACTTGAAAAATCCAATCTAGCATCTCCGCACTGGTATTGCATTCTTCGAGGTCAACCTCATATTCTGAATGGTCGCCACCAATCGTTTTACTGAATTGTAAGGTTAGGTTATCTGGATTGTATTCCCAGTATCCCCATTTGCCCTTCATTTTCAACCTCCTTATCACCTCAATTACTGGCGCTATTACTTACTCGACACTGACAGACCGGGACAATACAGGGATGGGGTTTTAATCGAGCTACCCACCCACTTAGCCTTATTGCCAATAGCTGTAATCTGCTTAAGAACCTGATACACGTTCCCTGAAACCATGGTATCTTTAACCCTACCCACTATTTTACCACTTTCCACCTTATAACCTAAAAGGACATTGCCGCTGAAATCACCGCCTAAAATGTTGCCCTGTTCGGCGCCCATGAGCTGCTCGATAACCAGCCCTTCCTTTATGTCGTTTACCATTTCATCAAAGGTAGTGTTGCCCGGGGCGATGATAAAGGCACTGGGTGAGGGGGCAGGCAGTCCGCCATGATTTCTACTGCCGTTACCGGTGCTCCGGGTATGGGCCAGAGTAGCGGTTCGCAGGTCGTAAAGAAAATTAGCTACCGCCCCCTCAGTGATGAGGGGGGTGCGTTGACTGGGCACACCCTCATCGTCGCAGGGACGACTTTCCGGGCGGTAGGCTATGGTAGGGTCATCCCACAGCCATAATTTTTTATCAAAAACCGGCTGACCAAGCCTATTGCCTATAGGTGAAGCCCCCTCTAGAACTATCTTGCCATTGAAAGCCGCCATTAAGGGTGTGATTAAGGCGCTGGCTACCCCGCGAGGGGTAAAGACTACCGGCAGGGGCTG
>DAOWJS010000056.1 GCA_030640255.1 Dehalococcoidales bacterium
ATCAGAGCTTGTTCGGAAGTCAGAGAAAGAACAGCGGCAGCAGAGGGATTAAAAGGGGCGAAGCCCCTTTAAGAAACCCTCCTCCCCCTCCCTTCATAAGGGAGGGGGATAAAGGGGGAGGGTTACCTAATAAAAACCTAAGGGGGTGAGGTTAATAAACAATCTCGCTGCCTATTCCAGCAACTCTATGCCCCGAGGTTAATTGAGGTTGTTTGGCCGGGGGATTAAAAGGGGCGAAGCCCCTTTAAGAAATTCCTTTCCCTCTCCCCTTATGAAGGGGAGAGGGATAAAGGGTGAGGGGTTGGTAAACAATCTCAAGGTTATAAATTGACACTTGTTTAGGAATACCGCTAGAATAATGAGTTACCACTAGGCTGGAGGGGGAAAGTATTGTATCAAAAGACTACCTTGGATAACGGGCTGCGAGTTATCACCGTCACTATGCCTCATACCCTCTCGGTATGCATTGGCATCTTTATTGGGGTCGGTTCCCGATACGAGACCGAGGCTGGGGCGGGTATCTCCCATTTTATTGAGCACCTGTTATTCAAAGGCACTCACAAACGCCCAACCGCCAGGGAGATTTCGGGAGCAATAGAGGGTGTGGGTGGCATCCTCAATGGCGGCACCGACCGAGAATTAACTGTCTACTGGTGTAAGGTGGCTCAGCCCCATTTCCGGCTAGCCCTGGATGTGCTGGTAGATATGCTGCTCCATTCCAAGTTTGACCCGCTAGATATAGCCAGAGAACGACAGGTTATCATTGAAGAGATTAATATGGGCAAAGATTTCCCATCGCAACAGGTTAACATGCTCGTTGATGAGCTTCTATGGCCTAATCATCCCCTGGGACGAGACGTAGCTGGCAGCAAAGAATCAGTGTCTGCCATCACCAGAGACCTGATGCTTGACTACCTGCAAGGTCAATATCTACCTAGTAACTCGGTAGTTGCCATTGCTGGTAATATCGAGCACGATGAGATGGTAACCGTGGTTAGTCAGGCTCTGGGTAACTGGACTAAACAGCCGGAGCGTTCTGGATATTCGGCTTATAAGCCAGAGCCGGCTCAACGCCTTCAGGTTGAGACCCGGGACATAGAACAAGCCTACCTCTGCCTAGCATTACCCGGCTTATCACTCTTCCACCCCCAGCGCTTCACCCTTGACCTGCTTAATGTCATTCTGGGGGAGGGTATGAGTAGTCGCCTGTTTACCGAAATTCGTGATAAGCTAGGGCTTGCCTACAGCATTCATAGCTATGTCGAGCACTTCCTTGACTCCGGCTCGGTTATCGTCTACGCCGGGGTGGAACCAAAAAACCTGGAAACAGCCATTAAGGCTATCCTGGAGCAGCTTTCTCAACTCAGGGAACGAGTCCCCGAGATGGAACTGTCCAAGGCGAAAGAATTATCAAAGGGGCGCCTGCTACTACGGATGGAGGATAGCCGCAGTGTTGCTGGGTGGGTAGGGGGGCAGGAGGTTCTCTTAGAACGCATTCTTAGTGTTGACCAGGTAATATCTATTATTGATGCCATCACCGCTGAGGAGCTTAAGCAGTTAGCCCAAGAGCTAATGGTAGGTAATGAGCTCCGCCTGGCGGTAGTTGGTCCGGTTGCCAGCTATGAGCCACTGGAGGAACTCCTGAAGTTATAAATAAAAAATAGCCGCAGCCTTTAGGCTGCGGCTATCCTAGACCCCATATGGGGGTTAAAGCTTAATACATACCCTCCATACCACCGCCAGGCATGGCTGGTGCCCTCTCCTTCTCCGGGATATCGGTAATCAGCGACTCAGTAATCAGAACCATAGCCGCAATACTGGACGCATTTTCTAGGGCGGACCTTACCACCTTGGTGGGGTCAATTATGCCCTTTTGTACCATGTCGCCAAAGTCATCGGCTTCAGCATCGTAAGCAACTCCGGGTGGGCTCTTCTTAATCGTATCCACTACCACTGACCCATCCCGACCGGCATTTATGGCAATCCAGCGAACTGGCTCTTCCACAGCTTTCCTAACAATATCAACCCCGGTAGCCTCATCCTCGCTAACCTCCAGTTTATCCAGAACCGGAAGAGCATTGAGTAAGCCAAGACCACCACCGGGTAGAATGCCCTCTTCTACCGCCGCCCGGGTTGCTGATAGGGCATCCTCAACCCGGTGCTTCCTCTCCTTAAGCTCAACCTCAGTAGCCGCTCCCACCTTAATTACGGCTACCCCACCGGCTAGCTTGGCCTGCCTCTCCTGTAGCCTCTCAAGGTCGTAATCAGAGGTGGTCTCATCGATTTGAGCCTTAATCTGTTTGATTCTGCCCTTAATTGCCTCCTCCGAGCCCTTGCCCTCAATGATAGTAGTATTATCCTTATCACTGGTTACCCGGCGAGCCCTACCTAAATCATCTACCGTAACCGAGTCTAGCTTACGTCCTAACTCCTCCGAAATCACCTTACTGCCGGTGAGAATTGCCATATCTTCCAGCATTGCCTTTCTTCGGTCGCCAAAACCGGGAGCCTTGGTGGCTAGAACATTGAGGGTGCCCCGCAACTTATTGACCACCAGGGTAGCTAAGGCCTCACCATCTACATCCTCAGCGACAATAAGCAGGTTTTTGGTTACCTGCAGTATCTTCTCCAGAGCCGGTAAAAGGTCAGATACCGCCGAGATTTTCTTATCGGTGATAAGGATGTAGGGGTCTTCTATCACCGCTTCCATCTTCTCGGCATTAGTAATGAAATAGGGGCTAATGTAACCCCGGTCAAACTGCATCCCCTCAACATACTCCGTCTCATACTTTATCCCTTTGGACTCCTCAACCG
>DAOWJS010000035.1 GCA_030640255.1 Dehalococcoidales bacterium
GCTGACTAAGCAGTGGTGAGTCGCTATGATTTATCTATTCCAATACTACTCCAGTTCCATAGGCCAGCACCTCGGCGGCACTCTGCATTATCATTGAGGTACTAAACCTCATACTGACGATAGCATTAGCCCCCTTTTTCTTCTGCAGAAGGATATTGGCTATCGGCTTGCCGACAATGTTACTTCTGCCGACGACCACTACCTCTGCCCCTTCCACCTGAACCCCAGACCTGATTAGAAGCTGCTGAATCCCGTGGGGGGTGCACGGTAGATAATCTGGCTCGCCAATCATCAATCTACCCACATTCACCGGGTGAAAGCCATCAACATCCTTTTGGGGGTCAATGGCATAAAGAACCTTTTCCGCAGTAATATGCTTGGGCAAAGGTAGTTGGACTAGAATGCCGTGAATCTTTGGGTCTTTGTTTAGCCTGTCAATTAGAGCCAGCAATTCTTCCTCACTGGTGTCAGCCGGCAGGTCATGCCTTTCTGAATATATGCCCAAAGCATCACACGTCTTTACCTTCGACCCCACATAGACCTGGGACGCCGGGTCTTCACCCACCAGGACACTAGCTAAGCCGGGTACAAGATTATGCTTCTGTTTAAGTTGGGCAATCTCCTGTTTTAGCTCCTCACGAATCTGCTTGGCAATCTCAGTTCCACTAATAATCTGTGCCACCATTTCTGGCTCCTTATCTATGAGGCTTTCCAGTCAAGTCTTTATCAAGCAACTTAGCCATCAAATCGTTGACTGCCCTCACCGCCGGTGAACTATCAGGCAGGTCAAGGAGTGGCTTTAGCTTGAGGTCATACTCATATACTTCCTCATCCAACGGTATAGTAATTACCGAATCAATTCCCAGCCGGGACATTTCCCTGGTGACAGCAGGGTCTAGCTTGGCCGGGGCAAAATTAATTATTACCCATTGCCTCCTCACCCTCAGCTTGAGTTGAGAGACCAAGTCCTTTATTCGGGCAACAGTTCGGACACCTTTCACCGAATGGTCTGAGATTATGAGCAGCTCATCAATATTCTGAGTGGTTCTTCTACTTAAATGTTCCATTCCCGCCTCATTATCCATAACCATATAGGGATAACTTTCCGCTAGGCTATCAATAAATTTCCTCAGAATAAGATTAGGGTAGCAGTAACATTCGGGACCTTCGCCTCTACCCATGGTTACCAGGTCAACACCCTGGCTTTCAACCATAACCGCATTTAATTTATACTCTAGATAAACCTCCTTGTTCATTCCCGGAGGAATACTTATTTTATCCTTTTGAAAATCGTCTAACATCAAGCCGACCGTCTGCTTCACCTCAAGCCCCAAACTCTCCCCCAGGTTAGCATCGGGGTCAGCATCAACGGCCAGAATTGGTCTCTTACCGTTTTTTTCCAGGTAGCGAATAATCAGACTCGCCACCGATGTCTTTCCGGTACCACCCTTCCCCGCTACCGCAATATTGAAACTCAAACAGCTATCCTCCGCTTTGATTAATTATCGGCTAACCTAGTCAGTCTCTCCGCTAATATAGAACGATTAAAAGAGTCCTTGTACCTTACCGGTCTTGGTATCAACATCTACCTTTCTAAAGGCGGGATTAGAACTGGTTCCGGGCATCAGGCTGATAGCTCCGGCGCAGGGGCAGAGGAATCTAGCTCCGGAATAAATCAGCACATCGCGGACGGGCAAAGCCCATCCTTTGGGGGTACCCTTAATGGACGGGTCGTGGGTGAGGCTCAGGTGCGTCTTCACCATCATGGTGGCATAATCATCATATTTAGAATCGGACTCAAGCCTCTTAGCCTTAGCCTCAGCCTCGGGAGCCCAAGCCACGCCATCAGCCCCATAGGCTACCGTAGCAATCGTTCTCACTCGCTCCCGCAGTTTCATTTCTTTAGGATACAGAAACTTAAAATCGTTGGTATCCTCACAGGCTTCCTTGACCACATCGGCCAGCTCCAGGGCGCCGTCACCGCCATCAGCCCAATAGGTAGCCACCGCACAGTAAGCCCCAGCAGCCTCGGCTGCTTTTCTGACCATGGCGACCTCAGCATCGGTGTCAGTGTGGAAGCGATTGATGCACACCACCGGCTTAATACCGGATGTTCTAATGATGTTGATGTGGTGCACCATGTTAGGGATGCCCTTCTCTAAGAGCCCCAGATCCTCTTTAGTGTAGGCATCAGGGATAGCTAAACCGGCCACCACTTTGGGTCCGCCGCCATGCATCTTCAGCGCCCGGATAGTAGTGGTAAGTACCGACACGTGTGGCTTAAGACCACTCAATCGGCACTTGACGTTCCAGAATTTTTCGAAGCCGATATCAGCACCAAAACCGCTCTCGGTAACATGATAGTCAAACATCTTCAAGCCAATGCGGTCAGCGATGATGGACGACTGACCCACAGCAATATTGGCAAATGGTCCAGCATGCACCATTAGGGGCTGATACTCCACTGTGGAGCACAGGGTGGGGTTAATGGTATTGCGCATCCAGGCGGTCATAGCACCTCCCACTTCCAGGTCGCGCGTGGTAATGGGATTGTCCTTCTTATCATAAGCTACAGTAATGTTGTCCAGCCTTTCCCTCAGGTCGGCTAGGTCCCTGACAATGGATAGTATGGCCATAAGCTCGGAACTCACCGTGATACTAAACTTGGACTGCATCGCGTAGCCATCCATACGACCGCCAATGCCGATAATAATATTGCGGAGGCTCTGGGCGCAAAAGTCCATAACCCAGCCCATCTCCACCCTAGTAGGGTCAACATTCAGGCGGCGCATCCTGGTAAGCCGAGCCAGTTGCTCATCATCGTAGTTACGCTCATGCTGCATTCTGGCGGTAAGTGCTATCATAGCCAGGTTATGGGCATTGGTGATATCATTAATGTCACCGGTAAGACCCATAGAAAATTCAGTCAGGGGAATAAGTAGGGCGTTGCCGCCGCCGGCAGCGGTTCCCTTGATATTCATCGTGGGACCACCTGAGGGCTGGCGGATAGCACCGCCCACATTCAGACCCCGCTTGCCCATACCTTCCAAAATACCCATCGTGGTCGTCGTTTTTCCCTCCCCCAACGGCGTGGGGGTTATAGCAGTCACCTCAATATACTTGCCGTCCGGCTTGTCCTTGAGGCGTTCCATAATCTTCATAAAATCAAGCCGGCACAGTCTCCCGAAAGGAATAATCTCATCCTTCTCAAGGCTCAGTCTCTCTCGCCACCCATCAGGGGTTGGCATATTCACCTCAGCAGCTTCTGAAATCTGCCAGTCCTTCATTTTTACTGCATCGTAAGCCACCGAAACCTCCTTATTTATTTTTATTTAAGGCAACTAACTTCGCCTTTCTTTACCAATATCCCACCCGCTACTTCACTGGACTCTGTGTCTGAACAGCAGATACCAGAGCCTGATAGATATTTCTCACTTCGGTAATAATCTGCTGGCTGGCGTCAAGAACAGGAAGATTAGCTAGGTCAGCATCTATAGCGATGACAGAATAGCCAGATTCAGCGAATATTCGGGAAAGGAGAGCAGCTAATAAGGTCTTGCCTACTCCTCCTTTACCACTAATAGCAATCTTCATCAAAATCTTGCTCTTACCATAATAAAGCTGAGACTTTCAGGAGGAGAGCACTCAACCTTCATTAAGCCTTATTATCTGGTGAAACCCGTCATAAAATATAGCCTAAAATATATCCTAATACCGAGTGAGAAGTCAAGTAGTAATTATTTCTAGAGCTTTAACCAACAGAGCCTCTGTCTCAGGTTAGGGCTTATTGGCGTTAGGGAGAAGCCATTTAGCTGTGGGTAAAGTCTGTCTAACTGCTGTCTCCTACTCCACGGTTACGCTTTTGGCTAAGTTCCGTGGGAAATCTATGGGACAACCCCTCTGTTTGGCCGTATAGTAAGCAAGTAGCTGTAGGGCTACGGTATTAACCACCGGTGAAAATATGGCGTCAACCCGGGGCACGGTAATGACTAAATCAGCTAATTCCTCAATAGCTTCATCTCCCTCCTCAGCCAGTGCCATCAGTGGTGACCCTCTAGCCTTGACTTCCTTAATATTGGTCAGCATTGTCTCGTAGGTGTTATCCCGAGCTACAATGGCGATAACCGGCGTACTGGCACCCAGTAAGGCAAAGGGGCCATGTTTTAGCTCCCCAGCGGCGTAGCCCTCAGCATGAATGTAGGAAATTTCCTTTAGTTTAAGTGCCCCCTCAAGGGCTACGGGAAAGTTTATACCTCTACTAATGAAGAATACATTCTCATACCTTGATAGGTAATCGGCATACTGCCTAATCTTATCCTCATTATCTAACACCTGTTGGACCTTTTCTGGCAGTTGTCTTAACCCCATAGTCAGGCTATCTACCCTCCTAATATCAACCCTAGAATAGGATAAGGCTAGCCAATATAGCACCATGAGTTGAGCGGTAAAGCTCTTGGTTGCCGCCACACTTATCTCAGGACCAGCCCTGGTATAAATAGTCTGGTCAGCAATCCGGCTGGCAGTACTACCCACCACATTAGTAATAGCTACTACCCGGCACCCCGCTTCCTTTAGCCTTTTCATAGCCTTAAGCGTATCGGCAGTCTCGCCCGACTGGGTAATGACAATGGCTGCGGTTCCGGCTGGTATCTGGTGACAGTAAGTGAATTCACAGGCTATCTCAGTCCTCACTGGAATCCCAACCAGCTCCCCCACAATATATTTCCCTACCAGGGCAGCATGGTATGCGGTGCCACAAGCTACAACAAGCATATTTTCCAGATTTGCCTCCGTCATCATCACTAACTTGGTTTCTGGTTCGGCGGCTGATATATATCCGCCAAGGGTATCCCGTATCACCCTAGGCTGTTCATGAATCTCTTTAAGCATAAAGTGCTCATAGCCCGCCTTTTGAGCATCTTCTACACTCCACAAAACCTTATGCTCTTTCCCCACCACCTTGGTGCCGTGTCTTCTAATCTTTATGTTGTCCTTGGTAACCACCCCAATATCACCCTCTTCTAAATATATAACTCTACTGGTATAATCCAGTATCGCCGGCACATCAGAAGCAATAAAGTTCTCCCTATCACTTACCCCAATAATTAACGGGCTATCTTTCCTGGCGGCTACCAATTTAGGCTCACCAGCCATCAATACTATAATGGCATAGGAACCATCTACATCCCGCAGAGCGGCTTCTACCGCCTTCTCTAAATTGCCAGCGTAATATTTCTCAATCAGGTGTGATATTACCTCGGTATCGGTTTCAGAAACAAAATTATGCCCCTCAGCAGTTAGCTGCCGCTTTAACCGCTGGAAATTGTTTATTACCCCGTTGTGCACCACGGCAATCTTGCCTGAGCAATCAAGGTGAGGGTGAGCATTTACCTGAGACGGTTCACCATGAGTCGCCCACCGGGTATGACCAATACCTACCGTTCCGTTAAGCTGGGGCGCCACTCTCGCCAGCTCTTCCACCCTGACCGCATCCTTATACACCTCAAGGCTACCCGCCGCCACAGCTATGCCGCAGGAATCATAGCCCCTATACTCCAGCCGCTTCAAGCAGTTAAGCAGAATGGGCTGAGCCGACTTATCTCCAATATAACCGATAATGCCACACATAATTAAACTACCAGACTCCTGTCAGGCAACCTGCCACTAATCAACTTCAGTGCCTGCACCTGACTATGATTACCGACAATAACCCCGGGCTGAGCGATTACACTATTGCCCAGGCTACACCCCTCACCCAGCATCGCCCCTATATTCACCATGTGGTGTTCATCGTCAACCTTGACATCAGCTTCGCCACTACAGGCAGTAAAGTGCCCTTTTATAACACAGCCCCTATCAATAACCGAATCCTGGATTATACACCCAGTCCCAATATTAACATCACTACCAATAACACTATTCTTTATCTCGGTAAACGGTGAAATAACTACATTATCGCCGACACTGGTAGCCGGTAGAAGGCACACATTGGGACCTATATCGCAATTGTCCCCGATAACTACCGGACCAACGATATAGGAGTTTGAGCGTATCAATGTGCCTTTCCCTACTGAGACCAATCCTTTTACCGAAACTCCCGTCTCAATAATACCCTCCAGTTTAGCCTGGATTTGGCGAAGCACGGCATCATTAAGACTTAATATATCCCACGGGTAGGCTACATCAAGCCAGGTGCCATCTGTTTCCTGAGCCCTAAGCTGCTTGCCCTGGGCAATCATATTGTTCAGGACATCAGGAATATCCAACTCAGGCGCAATAAAGTCATAAATTTGTTGGGTAAAGGCATAAATACCAGTACTAGCCACATTGCTCTTAGCTTCCTTTGGCTTCTCCACTATATCCTTCACCACACCTTTATCTATAGTCACTACTCCATACCTGGCCGGATTATCCACCCTCTTTACCAGCACTGCCTCAGGCTTCACGGCCACAAATTGGGCAATGGCATCAGCCTCAATCAGATTGTCACCGGGCAGAACCAAAAATTCGTCCTCGGTGACATCCTTAGCCTGTGCCAGGGCATGAGCTGTGCCCAGTTGCTTTTCTTGAGTTGCATAAGTTATGTCAACACCGAACCGCTCCCCGGAGCCCATATAATCAAATACCTCCTCCCTCCGGTAGCCAATCACTATGACCAGATTACGAATACCGTTTTGGGCTAAAGCTTCAACCACATACTGCAGGATTGGCTTACCAGCTATGAACAGCATCACCTTAGGTCGGTTAGCCGTAAACGGCCTGAGCCTTTGTCCTTCACCCCCAGCTAGAATCACCGCTTGTTTCATGGTTCACCCCTTAAAATAGCCTTGAATTTGGCAAAATAACGCCACTGACTATCGCCCCTGGTCCGATATGAGTATTATTGCCAATCACACAACCGACATTAATACTAGCGTTAATCCCGGTTTCCACCCTATCCCCTATTATAGCCCCCAGCTTGCGTCTTTTGGTATCTATATTGGCTACTTTTATATCCCTTTTATCCAGCCTGAGATTGGCAATCTTAGTCCCGGCACCGAGATTACATTCTTCACCAATAATGCTATCACCCACATAGTTATGATGGGGGATTTTACTCCCGTTCATTATTATGGAATTCTTAACCTCCACGGCACTGCCGATGTGACAATTATCGCCAATAGAGGTACAAGGGCGAATACAGCAATTCGGCCCAATATCGCCATCCTGCCCAATTATCACCGGACCAACTATATAGGAGCCCGACCTGACTACGGTACCCTTGCCTATAGAAACCACACCCTTCATTACCACGTTCTCTTCTACCTCACCCAGGTTCTGCACCTCAATACCGGCCAATAAAGATTCATTGGCTGGCAGCAGGTCCCAGGGATAGCTAAGGTCTAGCCAATAGCTAATCTCCTGATAAGAAACATGATGACCTCTATCTATCATCAATTGTAGGGAATCGGTGAGCTCATACTCCCCCCGTGGTGATTTTGAGGTCTGGGATATGGCACCAAATATATCTGGAGTGAATAGATATAGACCAGTATTTGCCAAATGGGAAGCAGGTTTCTCCACCTTCTCGTAAATATGGACTACTCTGTCTCCGCTTACCTCAACCACCCCTAATCCCGTGGTATCCTTAACCTCGGCTACACCTACCGTATTATCATTCTTACTGGATAAACGGCTAATATCTTTTTGACCGGCAACAACATCCCCGTTTATCACCAGAAAGTTCCCATCCACCAAGCCTTCAACCGTTTTAAGGGCATCAGCCGTACCCAGTTGCCGCCTCTGGGTTGAATAGCTTATACTTACCCCCCATTGGTCACCGCTGCCAAAGTAATCACGCACCCGCTCATCATGATAGCCAACAATAAAGATAAACTCTCTAATGCCAGCTTTACTGACCTCAACGAGCAGATGCTCCAGGATAGGCTTATTGGCTATAGGTAGCATCACCTTGGGTCGGGTGTAGGTAAGAGGACGCATCCGGCTACCTTCTCCCGCCGCTAAAATAATTGCCTTCAACCTATTTCCCTTTACTTGCTCTTTCTTCATCTTCCTTCACAACTTTCTTAGCCCACCAATGAGTGATAAGGAAATATATTGCAGGATAGAGCCATAACAAATTCAATTTATTGACATCTATAAATAGGAAACTCAGCAAAAGAATGGTTTCTGCGAAGAAAATCCTTGGAATTGCATATAGAGTAACTACCTCACTTGACGGATAAAACTGTCCGTGTTGGTAGCTTCTCTTTTTTTGGAACCAAGTAATGAACATTGTGAATGTAAAAATTGCCAGTGCCGTCCAGACAATCCATTCAAAAATATTCATCATTTTAGTCTTTACTCCCCTTTATACTCTCCTTAACCGCCCTAAGTCCA
>DAOWJS010000004.1 GCA_030640255.1 Dehalococcoidales bacterium
TATGTACCAGATTTCGATTGGCGAACAGTGGAGCGGGTAGGGTGGTTGTCTGGGAAATCGAGCAATGTGCGCCAAAAAAGATCAGACAGAAGATTCGCACCTGAAGAGAATAAGAACTCCATTTAACTATGGCTGAACAAACGGGCGAATCATGCAATCCCCATCGCTTGATGAATCATAAGTGATACCTGAAAAGCAGGGCCGCTGATAATCAATGAAGCGACGCGATAATATATCCAATGGAAACGGATTAGGCGAACTCTGAGTTCGTCTATGTGGCTATTAGGCGAAATTGCGCACCCTAATAAACCAAACTATAGTAGGGAACATTATGACTAAAACAATAGTGATGATTCACGGCATGTGGGGTGGCGGATGGTATTGGGAAAATTACAAGAAATTCTTTGAGGCGAAGGGTTATCATTGTATTACTCCTACTTTACGTTTTCACGATATGGCTCCGAAAGAACCTCCTAATCCTCAGTTAGGAACTACCAGCCTATTAGATTACGCTGAAGACCTTGAAAAGGAAATCAATAAACTTGATACGCTCCCTATCCTGATGGGCCACTCTATGGGTGGACTTCTGGCACAAATCCTCGGGAGTCGAGGATTAGCCGAAGCTCTTATTCTGTTAACCCCTGCAGCACCGTGTGGGGTTAATACTCTAAAGATATCGGTGATAAGAAGTTTTTGTAGTACATTCACATGGGGCTTTTGGAGGAAGCCAGGGCGTCAGACTTTTAATGGGGCAGTGTATTCAATGTTGCATTTACTGCCGGCTGAGGAGCAAAAAGAGACTTTTGACAAATTCGTTTACGAGTCCGGCCAAGCAGCGTGTGAAATTGGACTCACTTTTTTTGATTCGAAAAGGGTGTCAAAAGTCGATGAATCAAAGATTACTTGTCCTGTTCTGGTTGTTGCCGGGTCCGAAGATAGGATAACTCCTGCTTCGGTTGTTCGAAAAGTTGCGGATAAATATAAGGCTGTTTCAACTTACAAGGAATTCGCCAACCATGCTCATTGGGTCGTCGGGGAACCAGGTTGGCAAGAAATAGCGGAGTATATCTTTGACTGGCTAAATCAAGCGTTAAACGAGAGCAGGTGAGAGCGCAACTTCGCATAACATCGGCTCTTCGTCTCGCTTCGCTGGCAATGACAGGGAGAGTTTGAGTAGTTACAGTCAAATGTGACAAAGTTATCGTAAATGTGGCAATATCAAGCGATAGAGGAGGTGGTAAAATTGAAAGAGCCGTTTGCCAAATTCATAGAAACCGAGCTGGGGTCTGGTTTTTTGCTTATCGCCTGCGGGCTTCCCGGCACCTGGAAAACGGAGACCACCGAGGAGGTATCAAAGATTACCGGCTATCCCCTGCTTCGGACTGACCTGATTAGGCTAGAGGTGCTGAAAAATGAGGATATTTTTGATGAGAGGGTCGCCTCCAATATGGACAAACGAACCATGGTCTATGATGAGATGTTCCGACGGGCGGATGAAAGTTTAGACCAAGGCGATGGTGTGATACTTGATGCCACTTTTATCACCCAGTCGTTAAGGAGACAGGCGGCGGTAATCGCCGCTAAATATAATCGTAAGTTCGTCATCCTGCAAACTGACTGTCCCCAGGAGGTAGCCATCGCCCGGATACTGGAGCGGACTAGAGAGGATTATGTATCCAACGCACTGACCGAGCAAGCCTACCTCAACAATAAAAAGAAGTTTGAAGAGGTGGATTTAGATGATATTAAGAAGGCTTATCCCAACCTTAGTATCACCCACCTGATAGTCGATACCTGCCATGATTCGCCTCAAGATTGGCACATCATCGGTATGGAAAAGAAATAGAGATGAAAATAGATTTGCACATCCATACCAAGTCCTGTTCCGATGGCAATCTCTCGGTTGAGGAGGTTTTCCAGGAAGCCAAAAGAAGAAATATTGATTTAATGTCGACAACTGACCATGATTCTATAGACTGCCAGGAAAGAGCCATCGCTCTGGCTGGAAGGTATGGTATATCTTATATTACCGGGGTGGAATTGAATGTAACCTTCCGGTATCCGGGGAGTAAGCCCGTTTCCCTGGATTTCCTGGGATACCGGTATGACATCGGCAATCAAGAGCTAAAGGATAAGCTTCAATTGATGAGAGAGCATAGGGAAGCCAGAGCCCGTCAAATTTTAGAGAAACTAAATGTTGAGTTCGAAAAAGAGAATATTGAAAGATTTACCGAGGAGGATATCAAGAAGATACAAGATAGTGTTGATGGTGCCTTTGGTCGACCCCATATCGCTAACTATTTGATAGAGAAGGGGATTGTCAGTGATAAGCAAGAAGCATTTGATAAATATCTGGTCAAGTGTGATGTTCCTAAGTATCCGCTGTCACTGGCTGAGGCATCAAGGTTAATCAGGAACGCCAGCGGTATCCTGGTGCATGCCCATCCCAACGACCCCAACGGGACATCTTTAGTAACCATAACCCGTGATTTGGATGAACAGACTAAGGTTATTGAAAAATATATGTTAGAGTATATTGATGGTGTCGAGTGCTGGCATTCAAGGCATGATGCCAGGACTGTTGCCCATTATACTGGATTCGCCAGGAAACACCGCCTGATTGTGACCGGGGGTAGCGACTGCCATCAAAAACCAATCATCATGGGCACACTGGACATACCCGACTATGTTGCCGAGCAGTTCCGACGATAGAAGAAGCATTTTAGTGAGGCAATGGAGGTGCCAGTGACAAATCGTGTTATAATTGATACCTAATTACCTTCATAGTTTGAGTAAAATTAAGTAAGGAGTATTTTATGACATCACATGACCAGTATGACATCAAAGACCTAACACTAGCCGGGGTGGGGAGACAGCGAATAGAGTGGGCTTACCGGGAAATGCCGGTAATAAAGCTAATCAGGGAGCGGTTCACTATTGAGAAGCCAGTGGAGGGTATTAGAATTTCAGCCTGCCTCCACGTTACGGTAGAAACCGCCAACCTGGCGCTGACCCTGAAGGCGGGTGGAGCCGACCTCATTCTTTGTGCTTCCAACCCCTTAAGCACTCAGGATGATGCCGCCGCTGCCTTGGTTGAATATGACATTCCCACTAATGCCATCAAGGGGGAGGACGAGGAAACCTACTATAAACACATCAATACTGCTCTGGACAATAAACCACAGCTTACCGTAGATGATGGCGCTGACCTGGTTACCACCCTTCACACCAGCCGAAGCGATTTAATGGGGAATGTTATCGGTGGTACCGAGGAAACTACCACCGGTGTCATCAGGCTACGCAGTCTGGAGAAGTCAGGGAAGCTAAAATATCCCATAATTGCGGTAAATGATGCCCAGACCAAGTACCTTTTTGATAATCGCTATGGCACCGGGCAGAGCACGATTGATGGTATCACCCGGGCTACCAATATCCTGTGGGCGGGTAAAAAGGTAGTGATTTGTGGCTATGGCTGGTGTGGGCGTGGCATAGCCCTAAGAGCCAAGGGGCTGGGTGCTCAGGTGATAGTGACCGAGGTAGAGCCAGTCCACGCCTTGGAGGCAGTTATGGATGGCAATCAGGTCATGCCGTTACTGGAAGCAGCCAAGGTAGGCGATATTTTCATTACTATTGCTGGTAATAAGAGTGTTATTGATAAACACCACCTTCAGGTGATGAAGGACGGCGCTATCCTGGCTAATAGCGGACATTTCAATGTTGAAATCAATATCCCTGCCCTGGAAAGCATGGCTCGTAGTAAGCGACGCATACGACCCTTTGTAGATGAGTATACCTTGAATGACGGGCGTTGCTTATACTTGCTGGGGGAGGGGAGATTAATTAACCTGGCGGCGGCTGAAGGGCATCCCGCCAGCGTTATGGATATGAGTTTTGCCAACCAAGCTCTGTGTCTGGAATATATCGTCAAAAACAGGGGCAAACTTGAGACCGTAGTTCACCCCGTTCCTGAAGAGATTGATAAGCAAGTAGCTCAGTTAAAGCTAAACTCTATGGGCATTGATATTGATAGTTTAACCCCGGAGCAGAAGGCATACCTGACTAGCTGGGAGGAGGGGACATAGAGATAATCGTGTAAGAAGGAGAGAAAATGACTAACAGCTTTAAGAGTTCACCTAAATATATGCTTACCTCAGAATCGGTTGCCGAAGGGCACCCCGATAAGCTGTGTGACCAAATATCAGATGCTATTCTGGATTCCATTCTGAGAAAGGACCCATACGCCAGGGTAGCCTGCGAGACGGCGGTAACCAATGGTCTGATAATTGTTATGGGTGAGATTACCACTGGTTGCTATATTGAGATTCCTCAGATAGTGCGGGAGGTGGTTCGCGATATTGGCTACATCTACCCCGAATATGGCTTTGATTATCAATCCTGCGGCGTACTGGTTTCCATTCAAGAGCAATCTAAAGATATTGCTCTGGGGGTAGACAAATCGCTGGAGATGAAAGAGGCTTCATCCGCTGATGACCTTGATAAGATTGGCGCCGGCGACCAGGGAATGATGGTCGGCTTTGCCTGTAATGAGACGCCTGAGCTTATGCCCCTACCTATTTCTCTGGCGCACAAGCTGTGTCAGCGGTTGGCTCAGGTGAGGAAGGATAATACCCTGCCTTACCTCCGCCCCGATGGAAAGTCACAGGTAACTGTGGAATACAGTAACGGTATCCCCAGACGCATAGATAGTGTAGTGATAGGAGCTCAACATAACCCCGATGTTAGCCACGATAAAATTGAGCAGGACATCATTGAGCAAGTAATCAGGGTGGTTATCCCGGCGTCACTAATAGATGACCGAACTGAATACTATATTAACGCTACCGGTCGATTTGTTATTGGCGGACCGGTATCCGATACCGGTTTTACCGGTCGCAAGATTTTAGTTGATACCTATGGTGGCATTGCCCGACACGGCGGTGGTGCCTTCTCCGGCAAAGACCCGACCAAGGTTGACCGCTCGGCGACTTATATGGCTCGCTATATAGCCAAGAATATAGTGGCTGCCGGGCTTGCCGAGCGTGTAGAACTCCAGATTGCCTACGTTATCGGCGTCGCTCATCCGCTATCCGTCTCCGTTGAAACCTTTGGCACCGCCAAGGTTGACCAGGGGGTCATACTTGACCTGATTAATAAGCACTTTGACCTTAGACCCGGAGCCATTATCCAGACCCTGAACCTGCGCCGTCCCATTTACCTGCCCACGGCTTGCTATGGGCACTTCGGACGAGATGACCTTGACCTCCCCTGGGAAAAAACCGACAAAGCCGAAATGCTAAGAAAAGAGGCGCGTTTAAAATAAAGGGGGGTCTTAGAGGGGCGAAGCCCCTCTAAAGAAAATATCCTCCCCTTCCCCTTATCGAGGGGAAGGGGATAAAGGGGATAGGGTTACCTAAATAAAAAATCTGAGGGGGTGAGGTAGATAAATAGCCCCATAAAATTTGGCACCGATGGCTGGCGAGGGATTATCGCCCAGGACTTTACCTTTGATAATGTGCGGGTTTGCGCTCAGGCGGTAGCTGACTATTTAAAACAGACGGGCTTAGCCAGCCGGGGGCTAATTATCGGCTATGACACCCGCTTTGCCTCCGAGGACTTTGCCTCGGCTGCGGCTGAGGTAGTCGCTGGCAACGGGATAAAGGTATACCTCTGCCCCAAGGCAACTCCAACACCAGTCATAAGCTATGGCATTTTAGCCCAAAAGGCTGGCGGAGCCATCATCATAACTGCCAGCCATAACCCGGCTATCTGGAATGGCTTTAAGTATAAATCCGAACTCGGCACCAGCGCTTCATCCGAGGTTACGGCTAAAATAGAAAGCAACATTGCTCATACCCTCGCCACAGGAGAGATAAACCGAGTCCCACTGGCTGAAGGAATAGACAAGGGGCTGGTAGAATATCTTGACCTGACTCCGGTTTACTTCCAACAGTTAACCAATCTCATTGACCTAAATGAGCTGCGCCAGGCTAGGCTGAAAGTAGTGGTTGACCCTATGTATGGGGCTGGCA
>DAOWJS010000002.1 GCA_030640255.1 Dehalococcoidales bacterium
GCTGAGCTTTGCCCAGCGCATAAGCCTTAGGGTGCACTCCCGCACCTGAGTAATACTACCCGGTGTCCCGTCCAGCTCAGAGGAGTATACTGCCTGAATAGAATCAACCACCACCATGCTGGGTGATAGCTCCTCAACCTGGTTCAGGATAACCTCAAGGTCGGTCTCAGCCAGGATGTAGAGCTTTTCGCCGGTTACCCCCAGACGCTCTGACCTGAGCTTAACCTGATGCAGAGTCTCCTCACCGGAAACATAGACCACCTTACCCCGAGTCGGCGCCACCGGGGCTGAGACCTGAAGCAGGAGGGTTGATTTGCCAATACCGGGTTCGCCACCGATGAGCACCAGAGAGCCGGCTACCAGTCCTCCACCCAGCACCCGGTTAAACTCGCTCAGGTGAAGGGGGAAGCGGTCGGCTGCCTCAATGACCACCTGAGATAGCTCTTGAGGCGGGCTAACTGGAGAGACAGGCTCCACGGAGGTGGTATGGGTAGTTACCGTGGTCTCGACAAAGCTGTTCCACTGCCCGCAGTTGGGGCAACGCCCCAGCCATTTTAGGCTCTCCTTGCCGCACTGCTGGCAGACAAAGATAGTCCTGGCATGGGATTTATTTGGTTTGCCCATAGATTGACTTTACTTGATTTTAGACAATAAGGCAAGGGGGTAATTTGGTGAGGTCGTTTAGCAACCTATCCCCCTGACCCCCTTCCCTTAATAAAAGACTGTGTAACAACCCCTCACCCTTTATCCCTCTCCCCTTCACAAGGGGAGAGGGAAGAGAAATTCTTAAAGGGGATTTTTACCCCACAAAAATAAATTTTTGCGGGGACCCCGTATTTGCCCCTTTTAATTCCCTTACTAAACAGCCCATCAATAAGGGAAGGGGGAGTGTTCGATAAGAGAGGGGCTTCGCCCCTCTCTTATCCTTCCAGAGGAAGGACTTCCCCCTCCTTAAAAGGAGAGTCAAAGGGAGGCGATACTGAAGGAGAGTTAAAGAGAGGCTCTGTGACCAAGGAGGAGTCTAAGAGGGGGCTCCGCCCCCTCTTTTAAACTTATTTCCCCCTCCCTTATCAAGGGAGGGGGATAAAGTCCTTGCCGAAGCAGGCAAGGATAAAGGGGGAGGGTTGCAAATAAACAATCTTATTTGAGTTAAAGGAAATTTGAGCTAGAGTGAAATAGCTAGTTCAGCCCACCATACCTAGAAATATCCCGGCGGCAGTAGCTGTGCCGATAACGCCAGCGATATTGGGACCCATAGCATGCATCAGCAGGAAGTTTCTGGGATTAGCCTGTTGCCCCATCTTCTGCACCACTCGGGCGGACATGGGCACTGCCGAGACACCGGCGGCACCTATCATAGGATTAATCTTCTCCTTGGAAACGAGGTTCATTAGCTTGGCTAGACTCACGCCGAAGGCGGTAGAGGTAGCAAAGGCTACTACTCCCAGACCAAATACCATCAAACTGTCCACCTTGAGGAAGTTTTCGGCGCTCATAATGGAACCGACAGATAGACCAAGGAGAATGGTAAGGATATTCATAAAGGCGTTGGCGGCGGTGTCCGCCAGCCTATCGGTAACGCCACAAACATATAGCAGATTACCAAACATAAACATACCGATAAGCGGAGCTGATTTAGGCACCAGCAGGATAATGATGATAGCCGCAATTGCCGGGAACAGGACCTTTTCCAGCTTAGACACCGGACGTAGCTGGGGTTTCATGTATATCTCGCGCTCGTGCTTGGTGGTGAGCAATTTTATCACCGGGGGCTGAATGATAGGCACCAGCGCCATATAGGTATAAGCGGCTACTGCCGTCGCCCCGATGAGATGGGGAGCGAGCCGGTTAGTTAGATAGATAGTGGTTGGACCGTCAGCACCGCCAATTATGCCTATAGAAGCGGATTCTGGTATAGTGAACCCCAGCAGTAGAGCAATAAAAAAGGCGAAGTAAACGCCAAATTGTGCCCCGGCACCGAGGATTAAGGTCTTGGGATTAGCTATAAGGGGACCAAAGTCGGTCATTGCCCCCAGACCAAGAAAGATAAAACAGGGGATTATCTCCCAGACGAGTCCATAGTGAAATATTCTGGAGATTAAGCCGGCGGGCTCACCACCGATAGTTTCCATCAATCCGCCGAGAGGCAGGTTAACCAGAACCACACCAAAGCCGATAGGCACCAGTAGCAGGGGCTCCATATTTTTGGCGATACCCAGGTATAGAAGCACCCCGCCAATGATAAGCATTACTATAGAGCCCCAGGTAAGATGAAGAAAGCCGACTTCAAAAAAGCCTAGCATTTTATCTTCTTCAGTATTCTATAATACATACCAGTGCACCAGCCTCAACTACCTGCCCCGACGAAAGCTCTATCTTGGTGACGGTGCCGCTACATGGAGCCAGTATAGGATTCTCCATTTTCATAGATTCAAGCATGCAGATTACATCACCCTCTTTAACCCCGCTGCCCTGACTAACGTTCACGCTTAATACCTTCCCCGGTATAGGGAAATCCACATTCTCTTGTGCCAATTTCTAGTCTCCTTTTTCTTTATCTTCAGCTTCGCTCTTACCGGTGCTGGTTTTTTTAATCACCAACCCTACCACCCGTATAGCTACTGCCAGAATGATTAATACCACAAAGACAAGGCCGAAGCCAAAACCACCAATTTGTCCGGCAAAACCCCAATCTACTGCCATAACTTTACCTTACTCCGTTTCTGATGATTTAATGAATTAAAAAGGCGGTTCCATTGACTATCCCAATTTCCCCGCCCTCTTTAGACCATGCCTTTTTATCTACCTAATGACCTAAGCTTTGTCATTTCCCAGCAAGGCTTCCACTGGCGCTGGGTGTACTACAATCTCCTCTCCCTCCAGGTCAACTACCGCCGTATCCCCTTCTCGGAACTTACCACGGAGCAAATCGTCGGAGAGTTTATCTTCAACCATGTCCTGAATCACCCGGCGTAGCGGTCGAGCGCCAAAGACCTCGTCATAGCCCTTTTCACCTAAAAAGTCTTTAGCGGCATCGGTTACCTCTAGCTTTACCTTCTTCTCAGCCAGTTGTTGGCTTACTGAAGCCAGCATTAATTCAACTATTTTTCGGATATGCTCTTTAGTCAGGGGGTGGAATACCACCACGCCATCAATACGATTGAGAAACTCAGGGCGGAAGGTCTTCTTCAGTTCGCCAAGCAACTTCTCTTTCATCTTCTCATAAGCCTGCTCCCGGCTTTTGACCTCATCACCGTGAGCGGCAAAGCCAATGGTGGCACCCTTCCTGACCAGCTCAGCACCCACATTGCTGGTCATAACAATAATGCTATTGCGGAAATCAACCCGGCGACCCTTGGCATCAGTCAGGTGACCATCATCAAATATCTGAAGCAGTATATTGAACACATCATAGTGAGCCTTTTCAATCTCGTCCAGGAGTATGACACAATATGACTTCCGCCTCACTGCCTCGGTTAATTGCCCGCCTTCCTCATAGCCGACATAGCCTGGTGGTGCCCCAACCAGTCGGGATACAGTGTGTTTCTCCATAAACTCGGACATGTCAAGTCTGATTAGGGTGTCCTCATTACCAAACATAAACTCAGCCAGGGCTCTGACCAGCTCGGTCTTACCGACACCGGTGGGGCCGAGAAAGATGAAGTTACCTATGGGATGCCTCGGGTCCTTGAGCCCGGAGCGGGCTCGCCTTACTGCTTTGGAAACAATGGTAATCGCCTCATCTTGCCCAATAATGCGACGATGTATTGCCTCCTCCATATTAAGTAGGCGACTGGTCTCGTCACTAGCCAACTGCACCACCGGAATCCCGGTCCACATGCCCACCACTTCAGCGATGTCTTCAGCGGTTACCTCTGGCTTCTCTTGCTCCTGCTTAGCTCGCCACTCTTCTTTCAGCTTGGCTATCTTACCCTCAATTTGAAGCTCCCGGTTACGCAGTTCAGCAGCATATTCATACTGCTGAGTGGTTAGGGCAGCATCTTTATCCCGGCGCACACTATCCTCATCCTGCATGGCTTCCTTTAGGCTAAGAGGCATAGTCTGGTGTTTAATCCTTACTCTTGATGAAGACTCGTCAATCAAGTCAATAGCCTTGTCGGGCAGAAAACGGTCGGGTATATATCTGGCGGCTAAGTTGGCGGCTGAACTCATCGCCTCATCGGTTATGGTCAGGTGGTGATACTCTTCATAGCGTTCCTTGATACCGCGCAGAATCTCCAATGTTTCGTCTACAGAAGGTTCCTCTACCAGGATAGGCTGGAAGCGGCGCTCCAGGGCGGGGTCTCGCTCCACGTACTTACGGTAATCATCAAGGGTGGTAGCGCCAATGCACTGGAGTTCCCCCCGTGCCAAGGCTGGTTTGAGAAGATTAGCCGCATCAACCGCTCCCTCAGCGGCTCCAGCGCCAATTATAGTGTGGAACTCATCAATAAAGAGCACGCAGTTGCCTGCGGTTTTTATCTCATCAATAATCTTCTTTATTCGCTCTTCAAACTCGCCCCGGTATTTTGTCCCGGCTACTACCGTCCCCATGTCCAGCGTTATTAGCCGTTTATCCTCCAATTTCTCCGGAACGTCGCTGGAAGCAATACGGTGAGCTAAGCCCTCAACAATGGCCGTCTTCCCCACCCCCGGCTCACCAATAAGGGCCGGGTTGTTCTTGGTTCGCCGGCTGAGGATTTGGATTAGCCGCTCAATCTCCTTAGTCCGTCCGATAACCGGGTCAAGTTTCCCGGCACGGGCGGCCTCGGTCAGGTCAATGCCTAACTGATCCAAAGCTGGGGTACGGCTGGTGGTGCGGGTGAGTCTTCCCCTAGGTACACCTTGACTGAGGAAGCGAGTAATTTCATCACGCGTCCGTTCCAGAGTAATACCGAGGCTATCTAATACGCTGGCGGCGGTTCCTTCTCCCTCACGCAACAAGCCTAATAGAAGGTGCTCGGTACCAATATAATTATGACCCAGGTGGCGGGCTTCATCTATAGCCAGTTCAATGGCTTTCTTAGCTCCGGCAGTGAGCCCGGTCTCGCTGGTAGCCGGTTTCTCACCACGCCTAATAATAAATTCCACTGCCTGGCGCACCTTACTCAAGCTTACCCCCATATTGACCAGAACCTTAGCGGCTACCCCCTCATCCTCCCGCACCAAACCAAGCAAAACATGCTCGGTGCCAATATAGCTGTGGTTAAGGTGTTGTGCCTCTTCCTGAGCCAGGGTCAGCACTCTACGGGCTCGCTCTGAGAATTTCTCAAATCGGCTAGCCATCTTCCCTCCAGCCCTTATAGTATAAATCTATTAAGGGCATTAGGTCAAAAGCTTGGCAAAAACATTCTAGCTGTCAGCTCAAACTGTCCTATCTATCCTATTTTTATCCTATCACACTTCTCCACCCCGAGACAATAACCCCAATTAAAGCCTCCTGGCAGTGGCATATTTTCCACAAAGGGTTGCCCCCTCAGTATCGTCTGCGCTGGGGCGTTTCACTTCCGTGTTCGGGATGGGAACGGGTGGTGCCACCCCGCTCTAACCACCAGGAGACTATCATTGGCTTTATGTATCCCTAGTATACAAAAAGCTTTCTTGAAAGTCAAAATAGTCGGCTTTTAATTGGGAAATAGATTTACTTCACTGACTGTTGTATACTGGTAGACAGGGAGGCTACGGCCATGGAACAGACATTTGAAGCCACCATTGAAAAGCGCGATAAATGGTATATCGGATGGGTAGAGGCTGTTCCCGGGGCTTTCAGCCAGGGGAGGACGATTCGAGATGTAGAGGAAAACCTTAAGGAGGCTGTGCAACTTATATTAGAAAGCCAGCGGGAACTCAGAGACAAAGGGGCAAGAGGGAAAATCCTGAAGAGAAAAATCCAAGTTCAAGTGTAGCTCCGTGAAGCGCCGTGACCTCATCAGCCATATGACAAAAAAGGCTGTGTTCTCCATCGCCAAGGTTCCAAACATTCTGTTTTCTTTAATCCAGAAAACGGGCATCTCGCTGCCGTCCCCCGGCACAGGGAAATAGAAATCCTCCTGGCCAGAAAAATATGCCGTCAACTGAATATCTCTTTACCCAAGTCAGGAGCTTAGCTTGCACTCCACTCCTCTTATCCCCCCACTTTGATATTTCTCTACCTCACCCCCTTAATCCCCCTCTCCTTCAAAGGAGAGGGGGAAGATAGAGAAAGAGGGGCTTTCGCCCCTCTTAAACGCCCTAGAACTCTTTAATAATAAAATCTTTGTGCATTCCTTGACATTATTGAAAGCATATGTTACAATGAATGCAGTCAAGGAGGAAGAGATGGCAAAAGTTACCCTTACAATTCGAGGAATCGATAGCGAACTTTTAAAGCAGGCACGTTCCAGCGCAATCCGTCGAGGAATGAAAAGTTCTCAATGGTTAAATGAAGCCATTAGAGAGAAGCTGATTAAAGATGCTAGCGACCTTCCATACAACCTTGACGTTGTTGCTGAACGTACGGATGTGGATGGAGTATTTCGGGTTCCGAAAGGCACAGTTAAAGTTGGAAACGACTATACCATTGATGGCCGTTTTATTTGCGCTGCTGGAAGGAAAGGAGATGAAGAGGTAGTAACTTATATGAGTCCGGCGACCATTCACGACCTCGGCTACCAAGTTTTCTGGATTAGATAACTTGAAAAGATTGGTGGGTAATTATGGCTACAGAAGAACAGATAAAGGAATTAGCTCATTTTATTTGGGAAAAAGAAGGACGTCCAGAAGGTAGAGCAGAACATCATTATTCTCTTGCCAAACAAATTCTAGAAATGCAGGAAAGGACCCAGAAAGAAGATATCATTAGTATCAAGAATATGTGGGAAGAAAGTAACAAGACTGCTCGATATTATTTTCGTTTCAATATTGCGATTGCCTTACTGGCTATAGCTACCGTATTTTCCTATCTAAAACCCTCTGTTATTATCATTGCAGGTGTAAAGTCAGAGATAGTGGGTGCCGCCCTGACATTACTAACTATTGTATGCATAATTGCCGCAACTGTAGAATACAAGCCATATAAATATCACTTAACTAGAACTTATATTGCTCTTGGTATTATGATAGTTGGTACAGTATTAATACCAGTTGGCTTCGCAATTAATCAATTTCAGTGGGTTGGTTGGGTTGTGTTTTTGGTAGGATTATACATGGTGACGTTCTCTAAAAGTAAAAGTAGCACCATTTGAATAACATTTACTAAAATTCATACCAACTCCACCGAATTAAGGGACAAGCCGCAGACGCCCCGAGGGCGGGCTTGGGTGGGAAAATATGCACACGGGGAGTGGTGGGAGGCGGGGAGAAAACAAAAAAGAGGGGTTTTTATACCCCTCTCTTAAATCTGACTAATATCAACTCTGAAGCAGGTCAAGCCCTCGACCATTAGTACGGTTAAGCTAAAGACATTACTGCCCTTACACCCACCGCCTATCAAACAAGTAGTCTACTTGCGGTCTTACTCCTTCACCCGAGGGTGAAGGATGGGAGATCTAATCTTGGAGTGGGCTTCGCACTTAGATGCTTTCAGCGCTTATCCTAACCAGACTTAGCTACCCAGC
>DAOWJS010000025.1 GCA_030640255.1 Dehalococcoidales bacterium
AAAACAAAGTTTTTGTGGGGTAAGAAGCCTCTCTTACATAACCCACTCCCCCTCATGATAGGAATATATATCCATATCATAGAGAGGCTCTGCCCTAAAGGGCGAAGCCCAGAGGGGGGAACAAGGGGGTGAGGTAGATAATAATGAATCAGCAAGAGTCAAATGAAGACCAAACCCTGGAAGCAGAACTGGAGGCTGCCGAGATAGAGGATATAGAGACATTAAAGCAAGCCCTGTCCGAGGAGAAGAAAAAGGCAGAAGCCAACCTGGCCGGCTGGCAGAGAGCCCAGGCAGACTTCACTAACTACAAACGGCGCAGTGAGCAGGAAAGGGAGGAAACTGGCAGGTTTGCCAATACCACCCTCATGCTTGCCCTCCTCCCCGTTCTTGATGATTTGGAGCGAGCCTTCGCTGCCATTCCCCCCCACCTGGACAAGGCGAACTGGGTAGATGGCATCAGGCTCATTGAGCGCAAGCTTCGGGCAAACCTGGAGGCACAAGGAGTATCCCCCATCCCGGCACTGGGGGAACCGTTTGACCCCAACCTCCACGAGGCAGTGAGACAGGGTAAGGGTGAGGAGGGGATAGTGGTTGAGGAGGTGGAGCGGGGTTACAGGTTACATGATAGAGTTATTCGTCCATCCAAAGTAGTAGTAGGTAATGGCGAAGAGGAAGAAAAGGAGGAATAAACCATGGCAAAGGTTATAGGCATTGACTTAGGCACAACCTTTTCCTGTGTGGGGGTGATGGAGGCAGGGGAGCCAAAAGTTATCCCCAACGCTGAAGGTGGTCGCATTACCCCATCAGTAGTAGCCATAAGTAAGACTGGCGAGCGCCTGGTGGGTCAGGTGGCAAGGCGTCAGGCTATTACCAACCCGGAAAATACTATCTTCAGTATCAAACGCCTCATGGGGCGCAAGTTTGACGAGCCCACGGTAGAATACGACAGGAAGCTTCTACCCTATAAGATAACCAAGGCACCCAACAGCGATGCCAAGGTGGCAATGGGCGATAAAGAGTACAGCCCTCCGGAAATCTCGGCTATGATTCTGCAAAAACTCAAGGCAGATGCTGAGACTTACCTGGGTGAGAAGGTCACCGAAGCGGTAATCACCGTCCCTGCCTATTTTAATGATAGTCAGCGGCAGGCAACCAAGGACGCCGGTAAGATAGCCGGGCTTGAGGTGCTGCGCATAATCAATGAGCCCACGGCCGCCTCCCTGGCCTACGGACTGGACAAGAAGGGGGAGGAGACCATCGCCGTCTATGACCTTGGTGGCGGCACCTTTGATATCTCCATCCTTGAGCTGGGTGAAGGCACTTTTCAAGTCAAGTCAACTAACGGTGATACCCACCTGGGTGGTGATGATTTTGACCAGAGGGTTATGGACTGGCTGGTTGATGAGTTCAAGAAGGACCAGGGAATAGACCTGCGGCAGGATAAGATGGCGCTACAGCGGCTGAAGGAAGCCGCCGAAAAGGCTAAAAGTGAGCTATCTACCGTCCAGCAGACCGAGGTAAACCTTCCCTTTATTACCGCTGACGCCAGCGGTCCCAAGCACCTTAGTATCACCCTTACCCGAGCCAAGCTGGAGCAACTGATAATGGCCTTCGTGGAGAAAACTCTAGGTCCCTGCCACCAGGCACTAACTGATGCCGAAAAGACTCCAGCCCAGATTGATGAGGTGGTCTTGGTTGGTGGACAGACCAGAACCCCACTGGTTCAGGAGAAGGTAAAACAATTCTTCGGCAAAGAATCTCACAAGGGGGTCAACCCCGATGAGGTAGTAGCTATAGGTGCCGCTATTCAGGCGGGAGTGCTCAAGGGAGAGGTCAAAGATGTTCTCCTGCTTGATGTTACCCCCCTCACCCTGGGTATTGAGACCCTGGGCGCAGTGGCAACCCCCCTCATCTCCCGCAATACCACTATCCCCACCTCCAAGAGCCAGATTTTCAGCACTGCCGCTGATAACCAGCCCAGTGTGGAGATTCACGTGCTCCAGGGGGAGAGACCGATGGCGACTGATAATAGGACATTGGGACGGTTTATACTTGATGGCATTCTGCCAGCACCACGAGGCATGCCCCAGATTGAGGTCAGCTTTGATATTGATGCTAACGGTATCCTCAATGTCAAGGCTCACGATAAGGGCACAGGTAAGGAGCAAAAAATCACTATCACCGCTTCCAGCGGACTGAGCAAGGAAGAGGTAGAGCGGATGCAACGGGAAGCTGAGACCTATGCCGCTGAGGATGCCAAGCGCCGTGAGGAGGTGGAAACACGTAATGCCGCTGATACCCTGGCTTACACCGCCGAAAAGACGCTCAGGGAGCAGAAAGACAAGATACCCTCAGACCTGAATCAAGAGGTAGAAGGTAAGATTCAAGCGGTGCGCTCAGCCCTACAGGGCACCGATATAAACGCCGTCCGCCAAGCGACGCAAGAGCTATCTAATGCGATGCAAAAAATAGGCGCTGCCGTCTATCAGCAGCAACCACCACCCCCGCCCCCAGGCGGCGAGTCACCAGAGGGTGAACCACCCCCGGGTAAAGAAGAAGGAGAAGGCACCGTGGAGGGAGAGTTCCGCGAGGTTTAGAGTAAATTTACCTTAAAGGAGGTGCAAATCAATGAGAAAATACACAATGCTACCTATTGATAAACTTGTTAGCGACGTCCCAGTTGACCCAATTCACACCAAGGAACTAGCTGACTCTATAAAGAGCAAAGGGCAGTTGGCTCCTGTAATCATCCGAGAGGAAACCCGAGAGGTCATTGACGGCTTCCACCGCATAGCTGCTATGAAAGAGCTAGGCTTCAACCAAGTGGAGTGCGTGCTTACCCCCTGTGATGAGGAAGGGTTCTGGGACTTCAGGATAGTTCAAGCTTCGCTTCATAAGAGTGTTACCTTCGCCCGGGCTGTTGATTGGATAGATAAGGTATTCCAGCTAAGCCCATGGACGACAAGATACAAGAACGCTTACAACCTTTTTGCAACTGCGCGCCAAGGGTCTGCACCTAAAAAAGTAGTAGACTGGGCAGAATCCAAAGCCAAAGTCTGGGGTCTAGCAATAACGACTGTAGAAAACTGGCTTTATACTAAAGAAAGTCTGGCAGAGGACATTCTCGCACAAGCTAAGTCTCTCCCTTTAGAAGGGAGGGATATAACTTATAGCCACTACCAGGCAACGGCGGAAACCCTTCCCGGCCGCCCCAAACTCCAAAGGCAAATACTAGAAAAGGCGAGAAAGGAACAGCTTGCTCCGCCCCAAATAAGGACGGTGGCTCAAGCTCTCAGACGAGCAGAGGATGAGGAGGAAGTCCAAAGCATATTAAAACAGCCTGTTTCCCGGACTGAAGACCAGATGGTGCGGGAAGCCAAGATTGAGAAATTACTATCCCAGCCCAGAAAACAGCTTTATGTTCCTTTGCCAGAGGGGAAATACCGGGCAATAGTAATTGACCCCCCTTGGCCAATAGAGAAGATACTTCGTGAAGTTCGGCCAAATCAAATTGATTTGGACTATCCTACTATGACCATAGAGGAAATAGAAGCTCTGCCTGTTCCTGAATTGGCATACGAAGATGGCTGTCACATTTATCTTTGGACTACCCATAAATATTTACCAAGAGCCTTTCAGGTACTTGATGCTTGGGGGGCTAACTATGAATGCCTATTGACTTGGGTTAAAAATGTTGGCATTACTCCTTTCAGTTGGATGTATTCCACAGAGCATTGTTTGTTTGCTCGAATAGGCAATCTTCCTCTCCTAAAATTGGGCAAGCGTTTGGATTTCCAAGCTAAAGTTCGTGAGCATTCCCGTAAGCCAGACGAATTCTACAATCTCGTCAAAGAGGTTAGCCCGGAACCGCGAATAGATATGTTTAGCCGAGAGCAAAGAGATGGCTTTGCCCAATATGGGAATGAACTCGATAGGTTTAAGCAAGCTGTTATTGATTAGGGAGCACTATGGTAACATTCTTAGTTGGGCAACGATACCGCAACAGAAAAGGCGAATACGAGGTTCTTGAGATTCAGGACAACTCAATGAAGGTTCGTTATGATGATGGTAGCGAACAGATATTATCAATTTCTACTCAGGCCATAATCTTTGAAAATATGCGGCGTGAAGAAATGCTGCCAACCAAAAAGCTATCTACGAAACCGCAAAATCAGCAGTTCTATTGGTCGCTAGGCTTCCTTCTAGCCCGAAACCCGAATCTCAGAGCCTTTATCCCCCAACACGCCCTAGGTGCATTCAAGGATAAATTCTATGATGCTACTGGGCGGGAGTTATTAGATAACGAGAAGGGCATTACCATACATCCACTCGGAACAGGCAAATGGTGGTATGAATTGAGAGTGACCTTCACAGCGAGACCTAATGAGCTATATCTGTTAAATTTCGGGCATGATGTCAATATAGTTGAAGGCTCACCTGATAACAAGCTATGGAATATAAATAAAAACAGTTTCTTTTTGAGACTGTTAGAGTTTAACTTCTCAACAGGTAGCCAACAGGATAGAACCAGCATTGAGACTGCTATACCCAACCAATACCTTGACGCTTTCAAGGAGGGCTATTCAAGAGGTCTCAAGAATACTTGAGAAGGGGAGCTAAAGAGGGGCTTCGCCCCTCTTATATAAACCCCTCCCCCTCTCCTTTGAAGGAGAGGGGGATTAAGGGGGTGAGGTAGACAATATTATGCGAGTAAAGCGCGACTATTATGAAGTCCTCGGTATAGATAGAAATGCTACTGACGAGGAGATAAAGAGGGCTTTTCGCAAGCTAGCCTTCAAGCATCACCCCGACCACAACCACGAGGCTGGAGCGGCGGAGAGGTTTAAGGAAGTAAACGAAGCCTATGAAGTGCTCTCTGACCCTGAAAAGCGCTCCGCTTATGACCGCTTTGGGCATGGTGGTGCCGAGGGGTTCTTCGGGCGAGGCTTTGAGGGCTTTAACTTCGGCGGCTTTGGTGATATCTTTGATGCCTTCTTTGGCGGAGCCACTACTGCCACCCGTCAAGCCTCACAGCGCGGCGCTGACTTACGCTATAGGATTACTATCACCCTTGAGGAAGCCGCCTTCGGTTGCGAAAAGGAAATAAATATATCACGCACCGAGAACTGCTCCTTATGCCAGGGTATTGGCTCCAAGCCAGGTAGTCAACCCAGCCGATGCCCCAACTGCAATGGCACAGGGCAGGTGCGCCGAGTCCAGCAGAGTATCTTTGGCCGCTTCACCACCACTACTACCTGCCCTAGATGCCATGGCGAGGGCAGAATCATCACCGAGCCTTGCCCCCGGTGTAAAGGCACCGGCCAAGAGAAGCGTCAGCGTAGTATCTTAATCAAAATCCCGGCCGGGGTTGATGATGGCTCCCAAATACGCCTCAGCGGTGAAGGTCAATCAGGGACAAGGGGCGGCCCCTCAGGTAATCTCTACATCGCCGTGTCAGTGGCTGAGCACGAGTTTTTCAGGCGAGACGATGATAACATCCTCTACCAGTTACCCATCAACTTTGCTCAAGCTGCCCTCGGCGCCGAGGTAGAGGTGCCTACCCTTGACGGGAACACCAGGCTCAAAATTCCGGCGGGTAGCCAAACCGGTACCGTCTTCCAGCTTAAAGGTAAGGGCATTCCCCATCTCCGTAGAAGGGGGCGCGGGGACCAGCTAGTTAGGCTATTTGTGGCTACTCCGGATTCACTAACCAAACACCAGCGCCAGCTATTCCAGGAGCTGGCAGACAGCCTAAGCCCGCCTAAAGGGAGTCGCCAAGAATCTTAGTTCCCGGCATCAAGTCTGGAGGGAGAACCTATTATCTGAAGTGTTTAACAGGGGCTATAGCCCCGCTTACATTATTTTTCCTTCTCCTTCGAAGGAGAAGAGGGCAGAGTTGATAAATAGGCTGAGGAACGCCTTCGACGCCTAAGGAAGGAAAACAGCTTCCACTTCCGACCAGACAGCTCATGCCTAGTCTCAGCCGCCATCAGCTCAACTGCTGCCTGGCGAGGGTCAACACCCTCATATAGCACCTGATAAATCTTCTCGGTAATAGGCATCTCCAACCCAAGCTGCCGGGCTAGATTCCGGGCAACAATGGTAGTGCTTACCCCCTCAGCCACGTCAGTCATTGAAGCTAATATTTCCTCTAGCGAGCGCCCCTTGGCTAACTCCACGCCTACATAATGATTACGACTCAATGGGCTGGCACAGGTAGCCATTAAATCACCCAAGCCGGCTAACCCGGAAAGGGTAAGAGGGCTTGCCCCGAGAGCAACCCCGAGGGCAGCCATCTCGGTTAGACCTCGGGTCATAAAGGCTGCCTTGGCATTATCACCATAGCCTAGCCCATCAGCCATGCCCGCACCCAAAGCAATGACATTTTTTAACGCCCCTCCCAGCTCCACACCTATGACATCGGTATTGGTAAATACGCAAAGGTTAGGCGTCGTCAGTAGCCTCTGGGCTATTCTGGCTACAGCTTGAGTCTCAGCCGCCACCACTGTAGCCGCCGGCAACTCTCTGATAACCTCCCGGGAGAGATTAGGTCCGGAAAGCACACAAATATTAGACCAAAAACGAGGGTCTATCTCCTCAGCAATCACCTGCGACATGCGTTTGTTGCTACCGATTTCCAGACCCTTGGCGGCACTCACTACCAACATCGACCGGTTAAGGTAGTCCTTAACCAATTTTATATTCTGCCGCATAGTTTGCGACGGCACCGCCAGGATTACCATCTTTACATCAGCTAAGGCCTCACCTAACGAACTGGTAACTAATAGCTGAGAGGAAAGGGTAACGCCAGGCATCACGGCTGGATTAGAGCCAGCACTCCTCAGTTCAGCGGCTTCTTGTTCTGTCCGTGCCCACAGCCTGACCTGTAATCCCTTGTTAGCTAACACCACCCCCAGGGTTATCCCCCAGGTAGTAGTGCCGATAATGGTAATCTTGGGCATATCTTACCCCATGCTCTCCATTTAAAGTCCACTAAGGTCTTAGTTTTCGGGGTCTGTAGGTGAGGAGGAATCCCCTATCTCAGCCTTATCACCCAGCCTGCGCTCCCTGCCTGAAACCAACCTGGCAATATTATCCCGATGCGTAACAATAATGGCTATGGTACCTATCAAAGCGTAAGCCAGATACTCAATGGGGAATCCACTCATAATGGTGAGAGGCACTAATATGGCATAGGCGCCTACCGCCCCAGCGATAGAGCCTATGGAGACAAACTTGGTTAAACCAGCCCCTATAATTAAAACCTCACCGCCAAATATGGCTGCCGGTGGGCACAAAGCTACTAGCCCACCGAAAAAGGTAGCCACACCCCTCCCCCCACGAAACTTAAGAAACACCGACCAGTTATGTCCAGCTATAGCCGCTAACGCCGCCATAACCTGGGCAACCAGCGCTCCCAGGGCAACGTTACCTACTACCAGATAGCCCCGGTCAACTATCAACCCGGCAATTACCACCGCCAGCACCCCCTTTAACATGTCCAAGGTGACTGCCATAACTGCCGCTTTCCTGCCCGCGGTTCGCAGCACATTAGTCGCCCCTATCTTGCCACTACCATACTGCCTAACATCCACCTTAGCCCTTCGTCTAGCTATCAACATACCAAAGGGGATAGCCCCCAAAAGGTAACCAATTAACACCACTGCCACAAACTTAGCAATTAACACGGCTCACCTCGGCTTTTAAAGGTTAAACGAATCGGGGTGCCAGCAAAGCCAAAAGCCTGGCGCAGCTTGTTCTCCAGGTAACGCCGATAGGAAAAATGGATTAGCTTGGCATCGTTGACAAAAAAGACAAAGGTCGGTGGATTTACCTCAGCCTGAGTAGCATATAGAATCTTTAGCCGCTTACTACCGATTCGGGGTAAATTGTGAGCCGCCATCGCCTGCTGAGCCACACTATTGACAGCGGCAGTAGATAGTCGCTTGAGTCTCTCCTGATACACCTGACAAACCTGGGGCATAACCTTGTCCACACCCTGTCCAAATTTAGCTGAAATATAGAGCACCGAGGCATAAGGCATAAACTTGAGCCGACTCCTGATATATCTAGTACACTCGGTCGGGCTCTTAACCGTAGCCAAGTCCCACTTATTGACTACTAGCACAATTCCCTTTGCCGCCTGCTGAATATAACCAGCAATATGCGTGTCCTGAGCCGTAATCAATTCCGTGGCATCAAGAACAAGCAAGGCTATATCAGCCCGGTCAATAGCTCGCAGGGCGCGGAGAACACTATACCGCTCCACTCCAACCCCTAACCGCCCCCGCCGTCTGATACCAGCGGTATCAATAAGTAGCACACTTTGCCCAGCGAAGTCAAGAGGGGTATCTATGGCATCACGAGTAGTTCCCGGAGCTTCATCAACAATAGCCCTCTCCTCGCCCAAGAGGGTATTTAATAGCGTAGACTTACCCACATTAGGTCTTCCGACAATAGCCACCTTCATAACCTCTGGCTCAGCCTCAACCGGTGGCGGGGTCGGTAGCCGAGAGATAACTTTATCCAGCAGCTCAGCGGTGCCCCGGCTATGATAAGCACTAATAGCCAATGGCTCCCCCACCCCTAATTGATAAAATTCTACCGCCTCAGTCTCAAGCCTGGCATTATCCGCCTTATTAGCCACTAATAGTGTGGGCTTGCTTGAGCTACGAAGCATATCAGCAATCTCTATATCTGAGGGCATCACCCCATCCTTGACATCCACCAGAAAAATAATAACATCAGCCTCAGTAATCGCCGCCTCTGCCTGGTCTTTAACCCCCTGGGCAATAGTAGTATGAGGTCTTAGCTCCAGTCCACCGGTATCAACTACGGTAAACTCAACCCCCTGCCAGGAAACACCAGCCAATATCCGGTCGCGAGTTGTTCCTGGCAGGTCGGCAACAATAGCCAATGGCTTACCCGCTATCCGGTTTAACAAGGTAGATTTACCCACATTCTGTCGGCCGATGATAGCCACAATAGGCTTGCTCACACCCACCTCCGAAACCACCTACTTTAGGTTTTTATTAGTTAACCCACCCCAAAGCCCTAAAGGGAAATACTAAATCCTAATATCTAAACTCTAAACAAATTCAAAGCACTAATGACCAAAACGTTTTGGATTTAGAATTTTGATATTGTTTAGTATTTAGTGCTTCGGATTTAGAATTTAGGGTTTTACAAGAGGGGCTTCGCCCCTCTTTCTTTATCTCCCCCTCTCCTTTGAAGGAGAGGGGGACCAAGGGGGTGAGGTAGATAAAGAATATCACTTTACCTTAGGCCTACCCCACTTACCTCTGCAAGCCTCTTACAAAATATATCCTTTATGTTGGGCAGGCGGGGAAGGCTTCTCCTCTTCCTTCTGGGTGACCTGCGGAGACTTCATCCCCGCTAACTCTTGAGCAAACTTCACACTGGGGGGCTCAATCTCGGTGTGGGCAATCTTTCTCAGCTCACTGATATTATCCCTGAAATCCTGAACAAAGGCGTTGTATTCTATCACAAACCGGTTATACTGGTCTTTCGTCGCCTCCGGAATTTCAACCTTCTGCGCCACCTCACCAAACTGCTCTACAAGCTCATAATAATGACTGTTTATCAACCACAGCTCATTTAAGTAGGTGTGCAGGTAAATACCAAATTTCTTAGTTCTAAAGTCACTCTCCACCCGGCTGATAAAGCTATGACACCAAGTAGTGAAAATCCGCTCAGATAAATCACATGCCTGTACCCAAGTCCATAATCGGGGATTTTCAATATTATATAGACCATCAACTACGGCAAAGATAGACAGAGAAGAATTGCCCATAAATCGGCGATTAAAATAACCAGCTAGTTGCTTGAGCCTCAGCGAGGCATACTCCAACTCCTTCTCTCTGGCTCCAACTCCGACTACCACTAAGCCAATAACCAGGATAACACCTAGAACCGGGGCTACAACTGCGATTGGCAATTCATATACAACTCCAACAATAGCCAGTGCCGTTATTAATATAGGACACCAACCCTTGTTTACTATAGCCCTTAAAACATACATACTATCCTCCTACCGATAGCCAGCCAGCGGTATCTCCAGACCTCCCAACATCTCCGCCAGTAGCGCTTTCTGCAGGTGCATCCTATTCTCAGCCTGGTCAAAGACCACTGACTTAGGGCTATCTAAAATGCCCTCAGTCACCTCCTGACCATGATGCGCGGGCAAGGGATGCATCAATATGGCATCCTCCTTGGCTAAAGACAGGAGTTCACCATCCACCTGGTAGCTACCAAATATCTGGCGTCGCCGCTCAGCCTCAGCCTCCTGCCCCATACTCGCCCACACATCGGTATAAACTGCATCAGCCCCACTAACCGCCAGGCGAGGCTCCTCAGTGCAAAATATTTCGGCACCACTACCTAAAGCATAATCTTGAGCTAGATGCAGGATTCTATCCTGGACTCGGTAATCAGTCGGGGAAGCAATCCTGAAATTCATCCCCACCAGCGAAGCCGCCAGCATTAGACTGTGAGCCACATTATTGCCATCACCAATAAAGGCCAGGGTTAAGCCGTTTAGCTCCCCCTTCTTCTCATAAATGGTAAACAGGTCAGCCAGAGCCTGACACGGGTGCTCCAAATCGGACAAGGCATTTATCACCGGAACACTGGAATAGCTAGCCAGAATCTCCAAGGTCTGGTGAGAAAAGGTGCGGGCAGCAATAGCATTCACATAGCGACTAAGCACCCGGGCTACATCTGGAACTGACTCCCGCTCTCCCAGACCAACCTCACCGGGAGACAAATAAATGGTATGCCCACCTAACTGGCGCATAGCTACCTCAAAGCTGACTCTAGTCCTCAATGAGGGCTTCTCAAACAAAATGGCTAAGAGCTTTCGGTCGAGTAACGAAAGCCAGCCCCGGGCTTTCATATCTACCGCCCCTGATATAAGTAAGCGAATATCCTCACTGCTGAGGTCAGATATCGAAAGCAAGTCCTTCTTCAAACCAACCCCCCTTATGCCCTACAGTATATCACGAAAAACGACTATTCAATAGAGGAAGCCGTTTAGTAAGGTGCTATTGCTGTTGTCATTTTTTAGCCTTATAATACAGCCAAAGGCATAATATGCAAGGAGGGGAGACATGACCAAAAGCGAAAAGTTTACCATATCGGGAAGCCAGTTGGTTGAGAAAGTCAAGCAACTTATCCATGAAGGCAACATTAGAAGGGTCCGGGTGATACACAAAGAGAAAACCTTATTAGAGATTCCCCTGTCAATAGGCGCCCCAGCGGCGGCAGTGACCATTCTGACCGCCCCGGTTCTGGCCGCCCTGGGGGCTTTTGCCGCTCTGGTAACCGATTGCACTATTGAAGTCGAGAAGACGGAGGAATGACCGAAATTATCTTGGTAAGACACGGGGAAACGGAATGGAACCTTAAAGAGGTATTTAGAGGCAGAATTGATATTGAGCTGAATGAAACCGGATTAAAACAAGCTGAACTTCTGGCTGAATATTTAAGTCATCTGAATCTTGAAGCAATCTACTCCAGCCCACTGCGGCGCGCCTTAAAGACCGCCGAAATGATTGCTGACGCTCATAAACTTGGCGTAGAAATTGCTCCCGGACTCATAGATTTTAACTACGGCGAATGGCAAGGCCAGCCTCACCAAGAGGTAAAGGATAAATATAAAGAGCTTTACGCCAAATGGATTAATAGTCCCGACCAGGTAAAAATACCGGCTGGTGAAAGCCTGAATGATGTCAGGGAAAGAGCCCTAGACACAGTGAATAATGTAGCCGCCAAATATGAGGGCACGGTAGCCCTAGTATCTCATCGGGTGGTGAATAAGGTTTTAATATGCGCTCTACTGGGGCTGGATAATTCCCATTTCTGGAACATAAGGCAAGATACATGTGGAATTACGACTTTTATTTATGAGGATGGGCGCTTCATACTCGTTAGACATAATGATACCTCTTATCTAAAACCTATTCAGAAAGCGCCGCCCAGTGATTTTTAATCACTCTTTACACAGGCACAATAGGTGATACAATATAAGCATAAATCAGTTTTATTTAGAAATGGAGGTGCTAACTAATGAGCATTGATTGGTTCCGGGATCTGATTATTTGTATCTTTGGGTTGGTGGCAACCGGGGCGCTCATCTTCCTCGCCGTGCTATCATACTTGCTCTATCGCCGGACGAGGTCTATACTAGATTCAATAAAAGCTACTTCAACAACCATACAGAGGATTTCCTCCTATGTGGGAGAAGAAGTGGTCAAACCTGTGGTTCAGGTAGCGGCTATGGTTCAAGGTATACGTCAAGGGATAGACACCATCGGCAAATTTTTCAAGAAACAGGAAGGAGGCAAAGATGTCTGACAAAGATACCGGGACTGGCTTCGCCATCGGGTTTATTGTGGGAGCAGCCATTGGTCTAGCTATTGGGTTTCTTTATGCTCCACAACCAGGAAAGAAAACGAGGGAGTTGCTAAAAGAGAAGGCGGAAAAGGTAAAGGAGAAAGCTACCGAAGTTGCCGAAAAGGTAAAGGAGACTGCTGCCGAGGCGAGGAAGAGGGCGGAAGCAAAGTTTGAGGAAGTAAAGGAGCCAACAAAGTAAGTCCCTGACCATAAATAGTAAATTCAGCCATCAGGCTCATCGGGATAGCCTTAAAACGGAGGCTAAAGGGACGAGCGAGGTTAAATTTGTATACCGCCAGGAGTGTAGCCAGAAGACATTGGCGCCTAATACTCCTCACCCTAGGTATAATCATAGTCTTTTGGCTTCTCTACGCTCTGAGAAGTGCCATATTCCCCTTTGTTATTGGCTTGGTGCTTGCCTACCTCTTACTACCAGTTATTTCGTGGGCTGAGGAAAGGCTGCCTCGCCAGGGCAAGTGGCGACAAACTAAACGAGTCTCCTTAATAATACTAATCTTTATCGTAATTTTGGGGCTGGTCGCCTTTTTATCATTCTTCATCGTTACCGCGGTGGTTAATGCCTTTCTGGTTATTCTACAAAATGCGCCTCAGTATATCTCGGCGAGTTTAGCCACATTACAGGAGTGGGCTGAAGCTTTTCGGCAACAGTTCCCTCCAGAAATGCAACAGCAGGTAGATAAACTTATTCTGGATGCTGGAGTCGCCCTGGGTAATGCCATACGAAATATCTTCGCCAGGGGCATTTCGTTTATACCAACCACCTTTAGCCTGATGTTCGGTTTCGTTGCCTTACCCATTTTTCTTTTCTACATCTTGAAGGATTCGGAAAGATTAAAAAAGGGGTTTTATTCGTCTCTTTCGCCCCAAGTAGTTGAGCACACTAGAAATATTATCTCCATTATTGAAAAAGTACTGGGACGATATATTCGCGCCCAGTTAATGCTCGGATTGGTCGTAGCTTACTTCTGTTTTATTGGCTTACTTATTTTAAGGATAGAATTTGCCCCAGCGCTGGCTGCTTTTGCCGGAGTAACCGAGCTCATCCCGATATTAGGGCCCTGGATTGGCGGTGCCACTGCGGTGATAGTTACCTTAGCCATAGCTCCGGAGAAAGCAATTTGGGTAGCTCTTCTCTTTCTCCTCGTTCAACTGTTAGAAAATAATTTACTTGTCCCCAGAATCCAAGGCGCTTACCTGCGGATACACCCCGCCATCCTTATAGTTCTACTTGTTGTCGGAGCTTATGTTGCCGGCTTCTGGGGAATAATCCTTGCTGCTCCCTTGACCGCCACCATCGTGGAAATCTACAAATATGTGCGTAGCAGCATACAAGTGGAAGAAATTCAGCCACCCCCTCAACCATAATATCAACCCCTCAACTGGTTTGCTCCACTAACCTAAATCTCCCCACTCTGCTATAATAAAGCTATGAAAAAGCCACTACTCGTTCTGTTTGATGGTAATGCTATAGTCCATCGCGCCTTCCACGCCTTTGAGGGCAAACCGCTGACGGTAAGTAAAACCGGCGAGATGGTAAGCGCTGTTTACGGCTTTGCTCTGATGCTGTTGAAGGCAATAAGTGAGATAAAACCTACCCACTGTGCCATTGCCTTTGATAAGAAAGCCCCTACCTTCAGGCACCAGCTCTTTGCCCAGTATAAGGCGCAGCGACCGCCAATGCCTGACGAACTGGTCAATCAACTGGGACGGGTAAGGCAGCTGGTTGAAGCCTTCCCTATCCCTATCTTTAAACTTGACGGCTACGAGGCTGACGATATTCTAGGCACCCTCAGCCGCCAGTCTAGCCAGGAGGGCATTGATACCATCATTGTTACCGGTGATGCCGATACCATGCAACTGATATCACCCAAGGTAAAGGTGCTCTATCCCAAGCCCAGGGGGAGCTTTAGCGATACTACGCTCTATGATGAAGCCGCGGTAAGCCAGAAATATGGCATCAAGCCCGGGCAGATTGCCGACTTAAAGGGACTGGCGGGCGACCCCTCGGATAACATCCCCGGTGTTTTCGGCATCGGTAAGAAAACTGCTACCAGGCTCCTCCAGCAATTTGGCACCATAGAAGAAATCTATGCCCATATAAACGAGGTGACCCCACCCAAACTCCAGGCACTACTAAAGCAAAATGAAGCCATCGCCCGCCAGAGTAAGGAGCTGGCTACTATCGTTACCCAGACACCGGTTACCCTCACCCTTGATGACTGCCAGTTTAGCCAGTATGACCGACAGAGGGTAATAGAGCTTTTCCGTGAACTTGAATTTTTTAGCCTGCCATCTAAATTGCCTGAAGTTGAAGAAGCCGCCCCCAAAACACCCGCTCAGGTCAAAACTGAGCCACCACCCCAGCGAGCTTACCATATCGTAAATACCACCTCAGCCCTTGATGAGCTCCTAAACCGCCTGTCAGCCGCCAAGTCCTTTGCCTTTGACCTGGAGACAACGAGCCTAGATGCTATGTCCGCCCAACTGGTAGGTATATCTCTATCGCCAGCCCCGGGCGAGGCTTACTATATCCCGGTCGGTCATGTTGTCCTGGGACAGGTAGAGCAACTGCCACTGGAGTCGGTCATTGACCGGCTTAAGCCTCTTCTAGAAGACGCCAATCTAGCCAAGCTGGCTCACAACGGCAAGTATGATATGACGGTGCTGGCGGAGTATGGGGTAATTGTCAACAACCTGACCTTTGACACCATGCTCGCCGCCTACCTGCTCGGTGAGGGAAGTCTGGGCTTGAAAGCCCTCGCCTTCAATAAGCTGGGCATTGAAATGACCCCTATCTCCGCTCTTATCGGCTCAGGAGCCAAGACTATCCCTATGTCTCAAGTAGAGATAAATCGGGTTGCCGATTACGCCGGCGCTGACGCTGACATCACCGGACAACTGGCTGGATTACTAAGCGCAGAGCTTCACCAGCAGGGGCTATGGCAGTTATTCTCCCAGGTTGAAATGCCGCTGGTGCCGGTGCTTATCCATATGGAAAGGAACGGTGTCGCCCTGGATACCGAACTGCTGAGGCAGATGGCACACCACCTCGGCGAGCACCTGCTCAAGCTGGAGGCCGAGATATATAACAGTGTTGGTCACCGCTTCAATATAAACTCGCCCCAGCAATTAAGCTCTGTCCTGTTCCAGGAGCTAAAACTATCACCAGCCCGTAAAACCAAGGGTGGCTACTCCACCGGCGCCTCAGTACTGGAGGAGCTCCGCGGAGTTCACCCGATAATAGAATTTATTTTGGACTACCGCCAGTTAGCCAAGCTCAAGTCAACCTATATTGATACCCTGCCCGGCTTAATAAACCCCAAAACGGGCCGGGTGCACACCAGCTTCAACCAGACCAGGACAGCTACCGGTCGGCTCTCCTCAAGTGAGCCTAACCTGCAAAATATCCCGGTCCGGGGTGAGCTGGGGAAAAGGCTCAGAAACGCCTTTATTGCTCCGCCCGGTTCTCGCCTGGTGGCTGGGGACTACTCACAGATTGACCTCCGTGCCCTTGCCCACCTATCTCAGGATAAAAGCCTGCTCGGTGCCTTCCGCCGGGACGAGGATATTCACACCGCCACCGCTATCCAGCTTTTCAGTGTTGATGCCTCGGCGGTAACCCCCGATATGCGTCGCCTGGCTAAAACGGTTAATTTCGGCGTTATCTATGGCATGAGCGAATATGGTTTGGAGCAGGCGACGGAACTATCACGGGAAGAGGCGGCCAAGTTCATTACCTCATACTTTGAAAAATACCCCGGGGTGAAGCAATATCTTGAGTCCACCAAAAAGCAGGCAAGGGAAAGCGGCTATGTCCAAACGCTACTGGGCAGAAGACGCTTCATTCCCGAAATCAATTCTTCAAACCGACAGATAAGGGAAGCTGCTGAACGCATGGCAACAAATATGCCGGTGCAGGGTACCTCAGCCGACATCATAAAGGTGGCTATGATTAACCTAAGCTGGGAAATGGAAGAGCGCCAGATGAAAAGCAAGATGCTGCTTCAAGTGCACGATGAGCTTATCTTTGAGGTGCCTGAAGGGGAGCTGGAGCTAATGCGTCAGCTAGTCCCCGAAGTAATGTCCACTGCTTTGGAGCTTAGTGTCCCATTAAAGGTAGACATCAAAACCGGTAACAACTGGGGAGAGATGGGATAAGCTAAAATGCCCGAACTGCCCGAGGTAGAGACGATAAAAAACGAATTACAGCCCTATGTTGTCGGTCATCGCATCACCGGCGT